>CAYYQQ010000052.1:0-12915 GCA_964473595.1 uncultured Steroidobacteraceae bacterium
GGAAGATGCACACCGAATATCTGGTCGGCCTCTATCTCCGGAATGATCTCGCGGAGGGCCGCTTCAAGGTCGAGGGCGAGACCATTCAGCTCACCGACATCAAGGTGCCAATGTTCATCGTGGGCACCGAGACCGATCATGTCGCGCCGTGGAAATCGGTCTACAAGCTGGACAAGTTAACGGGATCGCCGGAATTCACATTCCTGCTGACCAGCGGCGGCCACAATGCCGGCATCATCAGCGGGCCCGTGCATCCGAAGCGCCGCCATCGCGTGCGCACGCGCCACGCCGGCGAATCATCCGTGAGTGCAGATGAATGGTTCGAGACCACCGCGCCGCTATCCGGATCCTGGTGGCCGGCCTGGGCCGAATGGCTCAAGACGCATTCGTCCGCGAAGCGCGTTGCGCTGCCTGCGATGAGCGCCCCCGCGGCCGGCTACGCGCCGCTCGGCAATGCGCCGGGCGAATACGTGCTGCAGCGCTAGGAATCCAGAACCGGCGTCCAGCGCGACGCGCGGCGGGAATTGCGCGCGTCGCCGGATTCGCCCTCGTAGGACATCGGCTGCGCCGCCGGCAAGTCTTCGGGTTGTGGATCGAGCGCGCGGAGATTGATCACCATCAGTGTCTGCCCGTCCTCCTCGGTCACCGCGCCGAGATAACCGCCGCAGCGGCCGCAGAACACGAAATCCGCCGTCTTGTGCCCGAAGCGATAGCGCGACAGCAGCTGCGGCTCGCGATGCATGAAGCGCACGGATCCCGACGGGTCCGACGTATAGACGCCGCTGTGCTTCAGGCAGAAGCTGCACTGGCAGGCTCGCACCGGCCAGACGGCGGGCGCAAGTGCGGTGCGGAACTCGAATCCCAGCGCCCCGCAGTGGCAGGCTCCATGCCAGGTTTTCATGTGCGCAGGCTGGACTGAAGTTCTTCGAAATCGTCGCTGCGCGGCAGGCGCTGCAGGGCCGTCATGATCTCCGGCGGCGGTGCAATCAATTTGCGCGCCTCCAGGTTGAGCCACCCGCCTTCGGTGCGAATGCGCGCGGCGACCTTGCCATCGGCGCGCAACACCTCCTGGACCAGCCTGAATCGCGAGCCGTCAGGCGCGCAGCCGCCGAGCGCCAGCGTGATGGTGATTGGCTCGAGTAGCGCCACCTCACGGAAATAATCGATCTCGTCGCGGCGCACGACCGGCCCGATCCTGCGTCGCGCGAACTCGGTCGCCGGGAAGCCGTTTTGCGTGAAGAAACTCATGCGCGAATCCACGCACTTATTCATGTAGGCGACGTTCGCCATGTGGCCGTTGGCGTCCATGTCGCCCCAGCCAGCCACGGTCGTGATGGAAAATACTTCGCTCACTTCATGTAGAAGAAACTCAGCTTGTTGCCATCGGGATCGCGAAAATACCCGGCGTAGAAATCATCGCCGCGCGGGCCAGCCGGGCCCTCGTCGGTGCCGCCAAGTTCGATCGCCTTGCGATACATGGCATCGACTTTTGCCGCGCTGTCCACAGCCAGCGCGACCATGACGCCATTGCCGACGGTCGCCGGCTTGCCATTGAACGGCTTCGTCAACGCGAGTCCCGGCTTGTCCTTGCCGGCGCTCCAGGCGATGAACGTCTCGAATTCCATGAAGCGTTTTCCACCAATCTCCTTGAGCAGCGCGTCGTAGTACTTCGCCGCGCGCGGCAGGTCATTCGTACCCAGACACACATATCCGATCATGGCCAGTCTCCTGTTGATCCTTGCCGGATCGTGATCATATCAGCCGATAGCCGCGATGAATGCCGCGAGCTTTCCGGCGTCAAGGCGTCCGCCGGTCCGCAGTCCACTGCACACATCGAGACCCGCCGGGGCGACCAGATCGATCGCGGCCCTGACATTGCCCGGGTGCAGGCCACCCGCCAGCAGCACGGGCACACCCGCAATCTCGCGGATCCGCCGGCTGTACGACCAGTCGTGCACACGCCCCGTACCGCCCAGCTGCTTGACCGGCAACAGCGGATTGCCCGAGTCGAGCAGCAGCGCATCAATGAGCCCGGCGACCGAACGCGCCTCCTCGATGGATTCCTCGCCGCCGATATGCACGACCTGCACCAGGCGCACGCCGGGAAGCAGGGCGCGTAGCCGACGTAGCTCCGTAGCAGGCACGTGATCCACAATTTGCAGCGCGGTCGTGCCACAACGCCGGTGCTGATCGGCAATCGCATCCGCATCGCGCCGTGCGGTCAGGAGAAATGTCTCGGTGGGGCGTGGGATGGCGGCGGCAATTTCCGCAATCAGCTCATCGGCAATGACGCCCGGACCGCTCGGCATCTCGGATACGAGCCCGATGGCGGCGGCGCCGGCAGATACCGCGAGCCGCGCCTCCACAAGATCTGCGATGCAGCAGACCTTGACGAACATCCGGCTTGCTTTCAGCCGCCCGACTTGCCGCGCAATCCGTCAACGCTCCAGATGCCCGCGCCGTGAGCAGAGATGTAGAGGAACACGAAGCAATACAAGGCGATGGTCTCGCCACCATTCATGAACGGCAAAAGTCCCTGCTTGGCGTGCATCATCCAGTAGCCGACCGCAGCCATGCCGGAGGCGATGAACGCTGCCGGGCGCGTGAACAGCCCGATCATGATCAAGGCCCCGCCGATCATCCCGATCGAGCCGCCACCGTAGACAACCCATTCCGGTGCGCCCGATGGCTTCGGAAAGCCGAAGAGCTTGCTGGTCCCGTGCCAGATGAACAGGAAGCCCGAAACGATGCGCATCAGCGCGTAGGTCTGGCCACCGAATCGCTGCATGAGCGCTGCCATTGTCATTTCTCCTTTGTATTCAGTCCCAGTCGCGGGCGCGCGTCACAAAATCCTTGTCGTGCACCCGCACGACACAGAATTTCTGTCCGGTCGGTGCCTGCATCACCCACCAGTTTTGGATTTTCTCGAGGCGCTTGGCACCCAGCTTCTCCAGGCGCCGGACTTCCGCCTCAACGTCATCCGTCTCGATGTCGAGGTGCACGCGACTCTCGTGACTGACCTGTTGCACCTCGATGTCCAGGTAGTCTTCCGGATCCGTCAGCTTGACGTACTTCCTGCCCTCTTCGCCCGGCAATTCGCGCGTGTTCATGCCAAGCGCCGCAGACCAGAATGTCGCGGCCGACTGCAGGTCGTCGGTCTGGCAGTCGATGATGAATCCAGCCAGCTTGCTCTTGTGCATATGGACTCCTAATTAACTCCCCGGACGGCCGATTGGCAACTCCATGTAAACATCGGCCCGCGCGTACTCCGGGGGATCCGGATCTGCAGCGTGACGAAATCTCAGGCGCTCATAGAGCCGGATCGCGCCATCCAGGCGGCTGTTGGTCTGCAGGAATACGGTCTCTGCACCCGCATCGCGGGCGAACGCAATGGCTGCCGCGCCCAACTGTACGCCGATGCCCTGCCGTTGGTGCGACGACGCCACCGCCATCTTGGCAAGTTCATATCGTCCGGCCGAGACGCGGAGCATCGCCACCGTGCCGACGGGTACACCCCCATCCAGCGCAAAAAATATCTGGCCACCCGGCGCGAGGATCGCGCGTTCCGGGTCGCCCAGCACCTTGCGATCGGCGTCCTCGACCGCAAACAACCGTTCAATCCAGGCCAGATTGAGTCGCTGGAATGCGGGCGCGAGTTCGCGCCGGAAGGGAACGATCCGGATGTCCGTCATTCCGCTGGCCCGGACCGCCATTCGTGACTCAGGAGACCCAGGACCACGGAGTCCTGCAACTCGCCATTGACCTTCCAGCGCTCGCGCAACAGCCCTTCGCGGCGGAATCCGAGCCGTTCCACCGCGTGCAGGGAGCCTGCATTACACGGATCGACGTCCGCCTCGAGGCGTCGCAAGGCGAGTTTCCCGAAGGCGAAGTCCACCAGGGCCGTCAGCGCCTCATTCATGTAGCCACGGCCCCAATACTCGTGCCCGAGCGCATAACCGACTTCGGCGCGGCCCTGTGCCTCGTTGATGGCGAACAAGGTGCAGGTTCCGATGATCCGGTCGTCTTCGAGCCGCACCACGCCCCATTGGAAGAATCGCCGGGTGTGGAAGCCCTCATGGATGTCGGCGACCAGTTTTTTCGCCTGCGCGATGTCCGACATCGGCGGCGTCGACCAGTAACGCATGACCGCCGGATCGGAGAAAATCGCGTAGAGCGCGCCG
Organism: uncultured Steroidobacteraceae bacterium; assembly: GCA_964473595.1. Taxonomy (GTDB): domain Bacteria; phylum Pseudomonadota; class Gammaproteobacteria; order Steroidobacterales; family Steroidobacteraceae; genus SCUD01. The sequence goes on from CAYYQQ010000052.1 coordinate 4,182, forward strand.
GCGTCGGCTTCCGTGAGCCAGCGCAGCGCCACACGTGGCGCCGCAAGCGTCGGCAACTGGTCCCCATCGATCATGCCGCGAGCTGCCTCTGGTAAACGTCGAGGTCCCGGTCGGAGAAACAGCAGAATATCGTTTCGCGCAGTGTCCTGACCTGCGCGGCGAATTCCCGCACCGCCAGAATTGCGATCCGCGCCGCGGGCTCCATGGGATAGCGGTAAATACCGGTGCTGATGGACGGGAAGGCAATCGACGTCAGGCCGTGCTGCTCCGCCAGCGTAAGCGAGCGCTGGTAGCAGGAGCGCAGTAGCCCGGGCTCGCCGCTCTCCCCGCCCTGCCAGACCGGGCCCACAGCGTGGATCACGTGCCGCGCCAGCAATCGATACGCGGCGGTGATTTTCGCGTCACCGGTTGCGCAGCCGCCGAGCATGCGGCATTCGGCCAGCAGTTCCGGGCCTGCAGCGCGATGGATAGCTCCATCCACGCCCCCGCCGCCCAGCAGCGACATGTTGGCCGCATTGACGATCGCATCGACCGCGAGCGTCGTGATGTCCGCGCGTTTCGCGTGGATCTGCATGAACTCATTCTAACCGTCAAATCGCGCTAGAATCCCGCCATGCGCTTCACGAAGATGCATGGGCTCGGCAACGACTTCATCATCTTCGACGCCCCCGCCGGGGGCCCACCCGACGCCGAGGCCTTCCGCCGACTCGCCGATCGCTACACCGGCATTGGCTTCGACCAGGCACTGATGCTCGAGCCGCCGCGCCGCGCGGGCACCGCGGTTTACTACCGCATCTTCAATGCCGACGGCCGCGAGGTCGAACAATGCGGCAATGGCGCGCGCTGCATCGCCCGCTTCCTGCACGAAAAGAACGGGGGCGCGTCGCCGGAGCTCGTGCTGGACAGCCCCGGTGGGCTGGTCCAGGCGAAGATCCAGGGTCCCCAGGTTTCGGTAACCATGGGGATACCGGACTTCAACCCGGCGTCGTTGCCGTTCGAGGCCAGTGGCGAGGCATATATATATCCGCTGGCGGTTGGCGCGAGCGAGGTAGAGATAGGCGCCGTCTCGGTCGGCAACCCCCACGCCGTGATCCGGGTGCCCTCGGTCGCCGACGCTCCCGTCGCCCGGCTTGGGCCCGCAATCGAAAATCACCCGCGTTTCCCAAAGCGCACCAATGTCGGATTCATGGAAGTGGTCGATCGCGGCCATATCCGCCTCAGGGTGCATGAGCGCGGCACCGGCGAGACGCGCGCCTGCGGGACGGGCGCCTGCGCTGCGGTCGCGGTCGGCCGGCGTCACGGCCTGCTCGATGAAAATGTTCAAGTCGACCTCCCCGGCGGGCGGCTCGACATACAATGGAAAGGGCCAGGGGAGCCGATCTGGATGACCGGACCGGCGGAGACGGCGTTCGAGGGAGAAGTATCGACATGACGACACGTCCGCTGCGCGGCGTCGAAATCGCCGAAGTTGATGAAGCGGCCGTCGCTTCCTATCTGTCCGCGACCCCCGAATTCTTCGATCGGCACGCGCAGCTTCTCGCGAAGATCCGTCTGCCCGACTCGCGCGGCGGCGCTACCACCGTCTCGCTGCTGGAGCGCCAGGTGGAAGTGCTGCGCGAGCGCAGTCGGCAGCTCGAGCGCAAGCTCAAGGAATTCGTCGATGTCGCGCGCGAGAACGACACGCTCAACGCGCGAGTACTCACGATGGCGCGCCGGCTGATCGCCGCAGGCGACCGCGCGTCCGTCATCAAGACCGTCGAGGCGTCGCTGCGCGAGGACTTTGATGCGGGAGAATCGGTGCTTGTGCTGACCCACGCCACCGTGCCCGCGAGTCTCTCAGAGTCCCGGTTCCTGCGCGTCGTTGCGGCAGACGCCCCTGACCTGCGTTCCTTCGAAACACTATTCAGTTCCGGCAAGCCGCGTTGCGGGCAATTGCGCGATTCGCAGCGCGATTTCCTGTTCGGCGCCGGGTCCGTCGCGATCGGCTCGGTCGCGCTCGTTCCGCTCGGCCCCAAGGGCAGTCACGGCCTGCTGGCATGTGGCTCGAATGATGCGCAGCGCTTCAATCCGACGATGAGCACGGATTTTCTGCAGCGCATCGGCGAACTGATCGCGGCCGCGCTCGCTGAGGACTGATGCAGGTCGCTGCGGGCGCCTGGATCGAGCGCTACCTGGCCCATCTGCGGACCGAGCGCAGGCTGTCACCGCATACCGAATCCAGCTATCGCAGGGACCTCGGCGCACTCATTGCTTTCTGCGACGCTGAGCGCCTCGGGACCTGGACCAGGCTGGATAATTTCCACATTCGCACGTTTGCGGCCCGCGAGCATCGCGACGGCCTCGGGCCACGCAGCGTCCAGCGCCGGCTATCGGCGTTACGCGGGTTCTTCAACTACCTGATCCGCGAACGCGTGATAGAGGCCAATCCTGCGGCCGACATCCGCGCGCCCAAAGCGGCAAAACGCCTGCCGAAGACACTCGATGTCGACCAGGTTGCGAGCCTGCTGGAACGCAAGACCACCGATCCCCTGTCGCGGCGCGACCTCGCAATACTGGAACTGCTGTATTCCTCGGGCCTGCGGCTCGCGGAACTGGTTGGCCTCGATGTCGGGGATCTCGATCTCGCCGACCGCACGGTGCGTGTGCTCGGCAAGGGCTCGAAAACGCGGATCCTGCCGGTCGGCCGCCAGGCCATCGTGAAATTGCGTGCCTGGCTCTCCGAGCGTGCTGCTATTGCGAAGCCGGGTGTCACGGCGCTGTTTGTCGGCCAGAGTGGGCGGCGCCTCGGGGGGCGCGCGATCCAGCAACGCATTCGCCGCTGGGCCGCCGCCGGCGATCTCGGCATACCGGTGCATCCGCACTTGCTGCGCCATTCGTTCGCGACGCACCTGCTGGAATCCAGCCGCGACCTGCGCGGCGTGCAGGAATTGCTGGGTCACGCCGACATCAGCACCACGCAGGTCTATACGCATCTCGACTTTGCGCACCTCGCCCGCGTCTATGACGAGGCCCACCCGCGCGCCAGGCGGCGCAAGTAGCGGACATGGAAGCGCCAAGCGAAATCAAGGTCAAGCGCAAGTCGCGCGTCGTCGAGATCGTCTGGCGGGACAGCACGCGCTATTCGCTTCCATTCGAATACCTTCGCGTTTATTCACCCTCCGCCGAAGTACGCGGCCACGGTGGCGGCGAGGGCAAGCTGGAGCTTGCCAAGGAGTCGGTGCGGGTGACACAGGTCGAGCCGATCGGCGTCTATGCCGTGCGGCTGCATTTTGACGACGGACACAATACCGGACTCTACAGCTGGGATTACCTGCGCGAACTCGGCGTCGAATACGACCGCAAGTGGACCCGCTACCTGGAGCGCTGCGAAAAGCTTGGCTATGAGCGCAAGCTGCCGGTCTGAGGCTGTAGAATCGGGTAGTGGCCAGGCACGATAACGCAATGAAAACAGGGACTTCCGGTCAGCCGCGCGACGGATCCGTGGACTTCGGATACGAGCAGGTCGCAGCAAACGAAAAGGCCGGGCGCGTGCGCGGTGTGTTCGATTCGGTCGCAGGCTCGTACGACTTGATGAACGACCTGATGTCCGCTGGCATGCACCGGCTCTGGAAGCGGTTCGCGCTGTCGCAGACCGGCCTGCGACCCGGCCAGCGTGCGCTCGACGTTGCCTCCGGCACCGGCGATCTCGGCGCCGGCATTGCGCGCCAGGTCGGACCGTCGGGTCTCGCGGTACTCTCCGACATCAACCGGGAAATGCTGTCGCGCGGCCGTGATCGGCTGCTCGACAAAGGCATCGCCGGCAATGTCGCCTTTGTCATCGCGAATGCCGAATGCCTGCCATTCCCCGACCGCACATTTGACTGCGTGACGATCGGGTTCGGATTGCGCAACGTGACCGACAAGGCTGCGGCGCTTGCTTCGATGCGCCGCGTGCTGCGCCCGGGCGGGCGCCTGCTGGTGCTCGAGTTTTCACAGCCGCAGGTCGCGGGCCTGAAGCCGCTCTACGATGCCTACTCCTTCGGGTTGCTGCCGGCACTGGGACGCGTCGTTGCCGGCGACGGGGCCAGCTATCGCTATCTCGCAGAATCTATCCGCATGCACCCGGACCAGCCGGCGCTCGCGGCAATGATGCGCGAAGCGGGTTTCGAGGACTGCCGCTGGCACAACCTGGCCGGCGGCATCGTCGCACTGCATCGCGGCTGCGTTTACTGAGAACTCATGACGCCAGAACCGCTGCTGCGCCCGCTGGAATCGCTGCTGAACCGCAATATTGCAGGCTCCTCGCGTGCACGCGGCCTGCTCGCCCAGGTCGTGGGCAAGTCGCTGGAAATCAGGGTCGCGGCGACGCCATTTCGCGTGCGCATCGAGGCGGCGAAAGATCGCATCGCGATTGCCGCCGGCGGCGACGCTCCGGCCGATGCGACCATCGAGGGCACGCCGCTGTCACTTGCGAGACTCGCCGCTCCGGACACCGCCCAGGCATTTCGCGGCGGCGGCCTGCAGATCTCCGGTGACGCGGAGATTGCGCAGGGATTCCAGAAACTCTTTGCCGCCGCGCAGCCGGACTTCGAGGAAGAGCTTTCGCGCATTACTGGCGATGCCTTTGCACACCATCTCGCAAGTCTGGCACATAGCGCACTGCGATTCGGACTCAAGGCGCGCGACACATTCGCGCAAAACGTCGCCGAATACCTGACCGAGGAAGGGCGTGACGTTCCGGCGCGATTTGAGGTCGACGAGTTTCTGGCTGGCGTGGATGCTGTTCGCGAAGCGACCGACCGGCTCGAAGCGCGGCTTGAGCAGCTCGAACGACCGGGGATCCCGCATTGATCTCGATGCGGGTCGCCGGGCGGCTGCTGACCATCCATCGCGTGCTGGTGCGCTACGGACTAGATGATTTCGTTCGCGCGACGCACCTGTACCGGCCGCTGAGATTCGTATTCTATTTCTCGCCGTGGACCTGGTTCAGGCGCCGCCGTGGTTCGCGCGCAGAACGCCTGCGGCTCGCCCTGGAGGACCTGGGGCCCATCTTCGTCAAGTTCGGCCAGCTCCTGTCAACGCGACGCGACCTGTTGCCAGTGGACATCGCCGACGAACTCGCAAAGCTCCAGGACCGCGTCCCGCCCTTCCCCGGCGACATCGCCAGGGCGCGCATCGAGGAGGAACTCGGAAGCCCCGTCACCAGGCTGTTCGGCAGCTTCGACGAGACACCGCTGGCGGCTGCTTCCATTGCGCAGGTCCACGCGGCGACATTGATCGACGGCCGCGCAGTCGTGGTCAAGGTGCTGCGACCGGGCATGCGCAAAGTGATCGGCCGCGATATCGAGGTGCTGCACGCGCTTGCTGCTCTCGCGGAACGTTACTGGGCCGATTCGCGGCGTTTCCGACCGACCGAGGTGGTCAGCGAGTACGAGAAGACCGTGTTCGACGAACTCGACCTCATGCGCGAGGCGGCCAATGCCTCGCAGCTCAAGCGCAATTTCGCGGGCTCCACGATGCTGCATGTACCGGAGGTCCACTGGGACCTGTGCCGGCGCGAGGTCATGGTCATGGAGCGCATTCATGGCGTCCAGATTTCAGATGTTGCGCAGCTGCGCGCGCTTGGCGCGGACATCCAGAAGCTCGCTGAGAACGGCGTGAAGATCTTCTTCACGCAGGTTTTCTGGCACAACTTTTTCCACGCCGACATGCATCCGGGAAACATCTTCGTCGACGTCAGCGATCCGGCAAACCCGAAATACGTTGCAGTGGATTTTGGCATCGTCGGCACCCTGGACCCGCGCGATCAGCTTTATCTTGCCGGCAATTTTCTGGCCTTTTTCGAGCGCGACTACCGCAAGGTCGCGGTACTGCATGTCGAGAGCGGCTGGGTGCCGGCCGGCACGCGCGTGGACGAGCTGGAGACTGCCGTGCGCACCATTTGCGAGCCGATTTTCAACAAGCCGCTCAAGGATATTTCCTTCGGCCTCGTGCTGCTGCGCCTCTTTGAGATCGCACGGCGCTTCCAGATGCAGATCCAGCCGCAGCTGATCTTGCTGCAGAAGACGCTGCTGAACATCGAAGGTGTCGGCCGCGACCTGTACCCCGAACTCGACCTCTGGAAGACGGCACTGCCGATCCTGCGCGACTGGATGCGCGAGCGCACCGGGCCGCGGGCGATCATCAAGCACATCCGGAACAACTGGCCGGATGTCGCCGAGGCGCTGAAGCTTTTGCCCGTCATCGCGCGCCGCGCGATCCGCACGGCCTACGACGAGCGTATCGTGGTCCGCACCGAGTCCGCCTCGCTGGATGAACTACGCAGCGAATTGAGGGAGAGCCGCCGCCGCACAGACATCATCATCGCGGCCGCCGCCTCGCTTTTGAGTGGTGTCATCTGGCTCTCGTTCGGAACTCCGCCCGCCTGGATCGGCTGGCTGCTCGCGGCCAGCGGCGCAGTCCTGCTGGCGAACAGACTGCGAATGGGTGCCGGATACGGATAAAGGGGACGCAACCCTTTATCTCCTTTTCAGGAGAGGGAATAAAGGGTTGCGTCCCCTTTATTCCTTTATTCTTACGATTATGAAGCGCTTATTCTCACTGGCCACCGCCTGCATCCTGCTTGCTTCGACCGCGCAGGCCGATGATGGAATCCGGCAGTTCCTGGCTGGCCGCGCCCAGCACGACGTGGAGGTCGCCCGGTCGATCTGGGATTGGGCAGAAGTCGGCTACCAGGAAGTCAAGAGTTCCGCATTACTACAGAAGGAACTCGTCGCCGCGGGATTCAAGGTCGAGGCTGGTGTTGCCGGCATGCCGACCGCATTCGTTGCGAACTGGGGCACGGGCGAACCCGTGATCGGCATTCTTGCCGAGTTTGACGCGCTGCCCGGCATTACGCAGGACGTGTCGCCCGTGCGCAAGCCGCTCTCTGGCAAGCTCTCCAGTCATGCCTGCGGGCATCATCTCTTTGGCACCGCCAGCGTTTCTGCATCGATTGCCCTCAAGGACTGGCTGGAAAAGAGCGGCACGCCAGGCACGATCCGGCTCTATGGCACGCCCGCGGAAGAAGGCGGCGGCGGCAAGGTCTACATGGTGCGCGAGGGTCTGTTCAAGGATGTGAGTGCGGTGCTGCACTGGCATCCCTCCGACGTCAATTCCGCCGGACTCGCCAAGTCGCTCGCTAACAAATCTGCGAAGTTCCGGTTCCATGGTGTTTCCGCGCACGCTTCCGGCGCGCCGGAGCGCGGGCGCTCGGCGCTGGATGGGATCGAAGCGATGGACTACATGGTCAACATGATGCGCGAGCATGTGCCCTCCGACGCGCGCCTGCACTACATCATCACGAGCGGCGGATCGGCCCCCAATGTCGTGCCGGACTTTGCGGAGTCCTACCACTATGTCCGTCATCCTGACATGCGCGTCGTCGAGGAAATTTTTGATCGCATGGTCAAGGCCGCCGAAGGCGCTGCGCTCGGCACCGGCACCACGATGGATTATGAAGTCATCGGCGGCGTGTACAGCATGCTGCCAAACGAAACACTCGCGCGCGTGATGTACGCGAAGCTCTCGGAAGTGGGCGGTATCAATTACACGCCCGAGGAGCAGGCATTTGCCGAACAGCTGTACACGAGCCTGTCGGCACCTGACATGCCGCTCGGATCTGAGCGTTCTGTGCAGGCCTTTGACTTCCAGCGCCCGGGCATCGGCTCGACAGATGTCGCCGATGTCAGCTGGAATGTGCCGACCGTCGGCCTGGAAGTTGCCACTTGGGTGCCGGGTACCTCAGCGCACAGCTGGCAGGCCGTCGCCGCCGGCGGCATGGGCATTGGTTTCAAGGGCATGAAAAACGCATCGCAGGTTCTTGCGTTGATGGGCGAAGAACTCTTTACGCATCCCGAGCTGATCGCGAGGGCCCGGGCAGAGTTCGAAGAACGCCGCGGCCCGGACTTCTATTACAAGCCGATGTTGGGCGACCGCGCGCCAGCCCTGGATTATCGCCGCGGCGTGCCAGGCGGCGGCGAATAAACGCCTCATCGCAGCCACGCAACTGCCGGGCGCAAGCCTTGATTGCGCCTGGCTGCCGGGACCTATAGTTTGACGCTTCGAATACCGCTTGCCTTGTCACGGGAGACCCCCATGCGCCTTCACCTTATCGCCGTCACCCTGATGCTCCTGATATCAGCCCCACTGCAGGCCGCCGACGTACCGGCCAATATCACGGCAGCGGTCGCCGCCGCCGAGCGCAGCGACAAGGATCGCGAGCGCGACGTGCGCGATCGACCCGCAGAACTCCTGGCTTTCGCCGGCATCATGCCGGGCATGAAGATCGCCGACGTGTTCGGCGGTGGCGGCTACTGGACCGAACTGATGGCGCGGGCTGTCGGCCCCGAGGGCCACGTCCAGCTCGTGAACAACTCGCCCTACTTCGCTTTCGCCGGCAAGGACCTCACGTCGCGATTTGAAGGTAACCGCCTGCCGAACGCCGACCAGATCACCGTCGAAACCTGCAACCTGAAGCTCGGCAGCGAAACCTACGACCTGATCGTGATCTTCATGTCCTATCACGACCTGTACTACGTGGATGAGAAGGATGGCTGGCCCGCCATCGACGCCAGCGGCTTCCTGGACCAGTTGCACGCGGCATTGAAGCCGGATGGCCACTTGTTGATCGTGGATCACGCGGCCGCCGCCGGATCCGGCAACACGGCTGCCCAGAATCTGCATCGCATCGATGAAGCATTCGCAAAGAAGGACA
>CAYYQQ010000052.1:12925-17694 GCA_964473595.1 uncultured Steroidobacteraceae bacterium
CATCGCAGGCCACGGCTTCGAACTCGAAAAGACCTGGGACGGATACCGGAATCCCGCCGACGACCTGACCAAGCTTGTCTTCGATCCCGCCGTGCGCGGCAAGACGGATCGTTTCACGCACTTGTACCGCAAGCACTGAGGTCGGCGCGGCTCGATCCGGAAACTCTCAGCTGCTGCGCAGACCGCGCAGGAATTCCGCCGGATCCCCATCGCGCTCGAGCACTTCGACCAGCGCCGAGCCCACGATTACGCCGTCTGCGTGACCCGACAGACGTGCGACCTGGGCCGCATGGCGGATTCCGAATCCTGCGCAGACGGGAACCGCTGCTGCCGCGCGCACACGATCGAGGTAGTCGAGCACCGCGTCCGGCACCGCCACATCGCGGCCGGTGGTGCCGGTCATCGTGACCGCATAGACGAACCCCTCTGATTCGCGCGCGAGCGTCGCCAGGCGCGCCGATGGTGTCACTGGGGTCACCATCTGCACGAGCGCAATGCCCTCCGCCGCCAGTGCCGCACGGAGATCCGCGCATTCCTCGAATGGCAGGTCCGGCACGATGAACCCCGCGATCCCTGCCGCGCGCGCAGCCGCTGGCAGGCGCCCCATGCCATACGCGAGCAGCGGATTGAGGTAGCTCATCAGCAACAATGGCGCACGCGGGCGTTTTTCAAGCGTCGTAAGTTCCGCAATGATCCAGGCCAGTGTCACGCCATCGGCGAGCGCCGCGCGGCTTGAGCGTTGTATCGTCACGCCATCCGCCATCGGATCCGAGAACGGCACGCCGATCTCGATTACGTCCGCGGCTTCGCCGACCCGCAAGAGATCTGCAGCGAATCCCCCGCGACTGGGGAAGCCCGCGGTCATGAATGCGATGAGTGCGGGTCTGCCGCGCAGGGATTCACTGCGGATCGCTTCGGTGATTGCATCCCGCGGCAGCATCAACCGCGCTCCTTGAGCAGCGTCGCCTGCAGTGTGGACATGTCCTTGTCGCCGCGCCCGGACAACCCGATCAGGATCCGGCTGCCCGGATGCTCCCTGGCATAGCGGAGCGCACCTGCCAATGCGTGAGCGCTTTCCAGTGCCGGCAGGATACCTTCGAGGCGACTGCACAAATCGACCGCCGCCAGCGCCTCGTCGTCGCTCGCGACCTCGTAGCGGACGCGACCAATCGCCTGCAGCAATGCGTGCTCCGGTCCGACACCGGAGTAGTCGAGGCCGGCCGAAACGGAGTGCGTCTCCTGGATCTGGCCATGCACATCCTGCAGCAGCATCGTGAAACTTCCATGCAGCACGCCAGGCCGCCCGAATGCGAGCGTGGCCGCATTGTCGCCGAGCCCTGATCCATGGCCGCCGGCCTCGATGCCGAGCAACGTAACTGCACCGTCATTCAGGAATGGATAGAACAGGCCGATCGCGTTCGAGCCGCCGCCAACGCATGCAATCGCGATATCCGGCAGCCCGCCTGCCGCAGACAGCATTTGCGCGCGCGCCTCGCGCCCGATCACCGACTGCAACTCGCGCACCAGGTACGGATAGGGATGCGGCCCGACCGCCGAGCCGAGCAAATAGTAGGTGCCCATCGGATCCGCGACCCAGTCGCGCAAGGTTTCGTCGATCGCAGCGCGCAATGTCTGGTCGCCGCTCGTGACCGGAATGACCTGCGCGCCCAGAAGTTTCATGCGACCGACATTCGGTGCCTGGCGCTCCATGTCCACCGCGCCCATGTAGACGACGCAGGGCAGGCCGAGGCGCGCGCAGGCCGCGGCGCTCGCGACGCCATGCTGGCCGGCGCCGGTCTCGGCGACGACGCGCTTCGCATCGAGGCGCTTTGCGAGCAGCGCCTGGCCGATGGCATTGTTGATCTTGTGCGCGCCGGTGTGCGCCAGGTCTTCGCGCTTCAGCCAGACCTCGGCGCCCCACTCCCGCGACAGGCGGTTCGCGCGCGTGAGCGCCGTCGGCCGGCCGGCCCAGCCATGAAGTTCGCGCGCGAAATCGCGCTGGAAATCCTCGTCGTGCAAATAGCGCTCGACGCCTTCCTGCAGGCGGTCGAGTGCCGGCACCAGCGTCTCCGGCACGTAACGGCCGCCGAAAGGGCCATAGCGGCCGCGCGCATCGGGCAGCCGTCCTGCCAGCTCTTCCACGAGCAGGCGCCCGGCTTCATCGGCCGTAAGTGTTGCAGTCATGCTGTCATACTCCGGTCCGCGGCCCGCGCCGCCTCGATGAAACCACGAATCATCGCCGGATCCTTGACACCCGGCTCGCGCTCCACGCCGCTCGACACATCGACTCCATAGGGCCGCACCGTCGCAATCGCGGCGCCAACATTTGCGGCAAAGAGTCCACCGCCCAGAATCAGGCCGCAACGCTTCGCAAGACTCGCCGCCGCAGTCCAGTCCGCCTGGATACCGGCACCGCTCGCAGCCGCTTCAAACAGCAGTCGCGGCGGCGGCATATGCGGTGGTGAACTGCCCGAACGCCACACCGGCCAGCGCGCGATCGTCGCCGGCAGCAGCAGCGCCTCGAAATCCGCCGCATCTGACTGCCAGACGTCGGGCTCGAATTCGGCAAGCACGCGATCGACGAGCGCCTGCGACGGGTGCAACGTCACCGCGACACGCAAGACACTTGCCGGCAGTGAGCTTGTGAGCGCCGCGGCACGCAACGGCTCGATGCTGCGCGGCGATGGCCCATGAAATACGAATCCAATCGCGTCGGCACCCGCTGCGATGGCCGCGTTGACCGCCGCATCGGTTGTCACGCCGCAGATCTTGACCAGCAGGCTCATGCCGCCGCCCTGCCTGCCGCGAGCATCGTCCGGATCACGCCGGCGGGGTCTGGCGCCGTCATCAGCGCGCCGCCGACCAGTGCCAGCCCGTAGCCATCGCGGGCAACCTCGGCGCAGCCATCCGGCGTCGTTATGCCGCTCTCGGCGACCCACACGAAGTCGCACGGCAACAGATTCGCGACTTCCTTGAAGCGCCGTGGAAGCACTTCCAGTGTTTGCAGGTCGCGGCTATTGACGCCGAGGAGGACTGCGGGCGCGCCACGGCCGGGATCCGGCCGGGGTGTCCCCTCGCTTCGCCAGAACTTTATGCTCCGCTCGGGGACACCCACGGCCACCTCGGCCGCGGCGCGCGCGATGTCTTCGTGATCGAAAGCCTCCAGCAGCACGAACAAGCCAAGTTCGCGGGCGCAGTCGAGCATTTCGTGTAGCGTGTCGCGGGACAGCATGCGGATGATGAGCAATGCGCCGCCGGCACCGGCCGCGCGGGCTTCGTAGAGTTGGTATGGATCAACCAGAAAGTCTTTCCTCATCGCCGGAACACCAAATGGCGCCAGCGTCGCGGCGGCGGTCGCCAGATGCTCGAGGCTGCCATGAAACTGCGAGGGTTCAGTCAGCACCGAGACCGCGGCAGCGCCGCCTTGTGCGTACGCGGTCACGCGACCGACCAGGTCGTCGTCGCCGAGGCGGCCGAGCGCCGGTGAGCGGCGCTTGAATTCGGCGATGAGATTGAATCGATCCTGCAGATTTAACGGCGGCGGCAACGGTGTCGCGAGTGCTCGCGTGCGCAGCACCGTGAGCGGCTCGCGTGCCCGCGCTTCTTCGAGGCGCACGCGGCTGGCCGCTGCCATGCGATCGAGGAAGCCACTCATGCAGCGCGCTCCCTGCCGAAGGCAATGATGCCGCCGAGGAGTCTTGCTGAGCGCCCGTCGTCAATGGCTGTGGCAGCGAGCCTTGCGCCTGCGGCCGCATCCGGCGCGAGACCGGTAACCTCAGCCACCAGCGCGGCACCCATGACGAGCGCATCGCGGTGCGCGCCGCGCTCCTCGCCGCGCAACACCGCGGCGAGGCGCATGGCGTTGTGGGTGGCGTCACTGCCCTTGAGATCCGCTTCGGCGCAGACCGGCAACCCGAAATCGGCGGCGGTTCTTTTCGCCTGCCTCACGGAACCCGGTCGCACGTCGAAGATCGTAAATGGCGACGCTGGAGTCGGTTCATCCCAGCCCCCGTCGCCATGCACGACGAACATGCGCTGAATCTCCATGCCCGCGAGTGTCTCGGCCATCAGTCTTGCGACTTCGAGACTCCAGGCGCCGATCACCGCGTATGGCGCCTGTGCGGGATTCGCGAGCGGACCCAGCAGGTTGAAGATCGTGCGTACGCCGAGCGCCGCGCGCACCGGCGCGATCGCTTTCATCGCCGGGTGGTAATGCGGAGCGAACAGGAAAGTGAATCCGGTGCGCTCGAGACACAGCCCCGCGGCAGCTTCGTCCAGCGGCAGCTGCAGGCCCAACGCTTCCAGCACGTCCGCGCTGCCGGATCGCGATGATACCGAGCGATTGCCATGCTTGACGATGCGCACACCCGCCGCAGAGGCCAGCAACGCGGCACCGGTCGAAAGATTGAGGCTGTGGGAACCGTCGCCGCCGGTGCCCACGACATCCGCGATGAGCGCGCCCTCCGCAATCTGCGGCCGCCGCGCCAGCGAGCGCATCGCACACGCGAAGCCGCGCACCTCATCCGCGGTCACGCCCTTGATCCGAAGCGCAGCAAGCAATGCCCCCGCCATCGCGGGCGCCATCTCCGGATCGGTCAGCGCGAGCATGAGTTCATACGCCGTGTCCTCAGCCAGATTCTTGCGCTCGAGCAGCGCCTCGAGCGCCTCCTTGCCGGGGCGATTCATTCCCGGCTACCGGCTTGCAGGAACTGGGCCATCAATCGCGGGCCTTCGGGCGTCAGGATGCTCTCCGGGTGGAATTGCACGCC
>CAYYQQ010000053.1:0-17692 GCA_964473595.1 uncultured Steroidobacteraceae bacterium
CTTCCGACCCGCATCGAGCAGATGCGCCTGCTCGCACCGGACGTGATGGGATTGTCGCTGCGCCTGCCCGCGATCGAGTCCTTCACATGGCAGTGCGGCCAGTATGTGGACGTGATGCTCGCGGGCGAGCGCCGTCGCAGCTTCTCACTGGCGAATCCCCCGCATGATTCGGCGCTGCTCGAGTTGCATGTGCGCCGCGCGCGCGGCGGCGCCTTCAGCGAGCAGGTCTTCAGGACGCTGAGAGCAGGCTCGCTGTTGCGTATCGAAGGCCCGCTGGGGCAATTCATCTACCGCCCCGGCGAACGGCCGCTGCTGCTGATCGGCGGCGGCACCGGTTACGCGCCGCTGAAGGCGATGATCCGCCAGGTGCTGGAAACCGAGAGCAGGCGCGATGTCACGCTGTTCTGGGGCGCGCGCACAGCGGCCGATCTCTATGAAGACGTGTGGCTTCGCGAGCTTGCGACGAAGCACGCCCGCTTTCGTTACACCTCCGTGCTCTCGGACCAGCCCGCAACCGCGCCGCACGAATCCGGATTGGTGCATGAGGCAGTGGTCCGCAGGGTCGCTGGTCTCGCGGGCTTCGACATCTACGCTGCCGGTCCACCCGCAATGATCGACGCCGTGCGCGCGGCGCTTCCCGTCCAGGGCGCCGACCCCGAGCGGATCTACATCGATTCCTTCGATTACGCGCACGCTTGAATTGATGCCGGGTCGCAGGTTCGCAGGTTCGCAGTTGTTGCGAGCTATAACTACGAACCTGCGACCCGGCACCAAGTCACTAAAACTTGTAGCCTAATGAGGTACTGAGGCTGTAATCGATCGAGTCGGCAGTGATATCGGGAGGGGCGCTGTCGTAAGTGCCGTTGAACGACAGGTCGATGTATAAATCACTCACGATTTCGTGGCGCAGCGAGATGTATGCATTGCCACGGTAGCGGCCGGATTCGGTCAGGCTGGGCATGACCTGCAGTCTGGACGTGAGGGTCGTCTTCGGATCATTGAACCGGAAGACTTTCCATTGCAGGCCGAGCATGGCTTCGGCACTTTGCTGGTCATCGCCGGAACCGACGGCCCACTCCTGTATGACGCTGACACCTGCGTATGTTGCAAATTCCATGTCCGGCTTGCGAATCCAGTACTGCCCGAATCCTGCGCCGACCAGCAAGCGGCCGTCGATGCCTTGCTGCTCATTGTTTTCGAACGAGGCTACCCCAAGCCAGAAGCGGTCTCCAGGGCGCAGAAACTCGTTGGTGGAGGCGAGTGCAAAGTTCTTCTGCGTGCCGAATTCGGAGGTAGTGGTCGAAGTGGCATTGCCGCCGAGATTCGTGATGAACCGTTCCGACCGGTACTCCATGTCGAAGTTAAAAGTCAGGTTAGTGACCTCGCTCGATTTGGACTGGTCGAAACCGAATGAAAATGATCCGTTCAGCCGCTCGATGAAACCGGCCTCCAGTTGGTTAAGCATTGCCACTTCCGTGACCGGCAGATCCACGGTCCCGGTCTTGTCGGCGATCGCGATGTGACCCGTTTCGGGGGCCACTACCATGCCACCGCTGTAGCGCTTGTTGGCATTCGATTCGACAAAGAAAGTGTACGGGCTGTCAATCCGTGCGACGTCGAGCCATTCAATCAGGACGGTTCCGATACTGCTTGTCTTGACTGTCAGCTGGCCGTACTGGAGCTCGATGATCTCACCGGTGATTCGGTCTCCGTTCACGAGCATGATGACGTCGCTCTTCTCGCGGGCGATTGCGGCTGTGGACATGGTCAGTGTGGCCGCCGCCGCGGCTGACAGGATCAGGCGGCGCATGGCTGGCGTCATGATTGCGGGCTCCGTCGCAGGTCGGAATGAAGTATCGTCCGGCGCTACCCGGGCTCATTTCGCCGGTGGATTGGGGAAATTCGAGAACATATCCGCCACAACCTTGTCGATCGCCGGACCCGGATTGCGAATCGACTCGTCCTTCACCCGCCCCTCGGCGAGGCCCTGCCATACGAGGGCATTTTTCTTCGCATCGACCAGGTCAATGCTGAGCGTCCCCGCCTTGTAATTGACGGTGTTGACGTCATAGGGGTAGCCGCCCCAGGCGCCGTACATGCCGCCGCGGTATCCGTAATAGCCGGCCCCCATGCTCATCGAGGGTGTGGAGCGGATCTCCTGCTTGTCCACCATGCTCACATTAAAATTCACGAGCAGATCGGGCTGCTGCTCGCTGTACCCGTAGCCATGCTGCTCCAGTTGCGTGCGCGTTGCCTGCTTCAGCCGGCTGGTTACGATGGTCGAATAATGGGCGCGGTCCGTTGCGACCTGATCGAAGAAACCGAATGTCTTGTACGTCGACATGTCGGCACCCGGATCCCTGTCGACGCGGATTGCCGGACCCGTCTCGCAGCCCGACAGCAGAACCATGGACAGTGCAGCGACGCGAAGCCCGAGGATATTGCGCATGGAAACTCCAATTAAGAATGAGTGCGTGGCGGAGCCAGTTTCTGGCCCCAAAATAGCACAGCGATCGCTACCCGGGAGGCCATTCAGGCTTCCAAAAGGCCCATTCAGGGACCTTCTGCCCCCCCCATGGGGAAGTGCTAATATCTCAACTGTTGGCGATGCGAATCCGCATCGCAAATTCTTCGGCGTGGGAGCCAGTCATGAATCGCACGATCCTGGGCACTTGCAAGCGCAACCGCTATCTGCTGTTCACCGCGTGCGGCGCGGCACTGATGTGGGCGGGGGCGCCCGCGGCACAGGCGGCAGACGAGCCCAACCTGATCCAGGAGAAGGGGCAGATTTCACTCGGCACCTTCTTCAACAGTAACAACATCAAGATCAGCGTGGACGGGGAGGCCGGCGAACAGGGAACCACCGTCGAATGGGGCGATTCCTTCGGCAACGCCGAGGAGACGCGCTTCCGCCTGGATGGCCTCTGGCGCTTCAGCGATCGCCACCACCTGCGGATGATGTACACGGATTTCTCAACTTCGACGACCAGGACCAGCAGCCGGGATATCGAGTGGCAAGGTGACCTGATCCCCGTCGATGCGACGGTCAAGGCGGGCATCAGTTTCGAAATCATCGAGCTCGCTTACGAGTACGCATTCAAGCACTCGGACAAGTTTGAGCTGACCGGCAGCGCCGGCCTGCACTACGCCACTTTCGGCGCATCTCTCACAGCGGACGTTGATGCGGGGGGTGGCGGCGGCACGGTGACGCGCGGTGGAAAGGCATCGGTGGATCTCCCGCTGCCGGTGTTTGGCGCGCATGGCATGTGGCGGATGGGCCAGAATTTCTATTTCGATGCGCAAGCCCAGTTCTTCTTCCTGACCGTTGACGAATATGGCGGCGATATCATCAACTATCGCGGGGCGTTCATCTGGCAGCCGAAGAAATTGCTCGGTGTCGGCGTCGGTTACGATTCCTTCAAGATCAAAGTGGACGTGAACAAGACGAATTTCACCGGCAATTTGGACTGGACCTATAGTGGTCCGCAGGCCTTCCTGAACTTCGCGTTCTAAGCTTGGGCGATCCGCGATCCACCACCTCGCACGCTACCTGATCTGAGGGGAGTTCCGACGCGTACTGATCTCCCCCAAGACCGGGGTGGAGACGAGCACCGGGCTCGCGTCTACAACTAATCATGCACCTGGTGCGGCGCATTGGAGGGTTTCCATGAAGGCAATTGCGCAGTTGCGGATCCTCGGATTTGCGTCAATCCTGTTGGCGTTGGCGCCGGGCGCTACGGCTCAGGAGCAGGCGGCCCAGAAGCCGGCGACTCAGGAACCGGCGGCGGCTTCCGCCTTCACAGCGGCGCAACTCGAACAGATGGCGGCGCCGATCGCACTTTATCCGGATTCGTTGGTGTCGCAGATGCTGATGGCGTCGACCTATCCGCTCGAGATCGTCGAGGCAGGTCGTTGGTCGGAGAAAAACCCTGCGCTCAAGGACAAGGAGCTGGAAGAGGCACTCAAGAAAGAAGATTGGGACCCGAGCGTGAAATCGCTGTGCGGGTTTCCGGATGTGCTGAAGCGCATGAACGAGAATCTCGACTGGACCCAGGACCTCGGCGACGCCTTCCTGGCCCAGAAATCAGACCTGCTCGACGCGGTCCAGCGCATGCGCGGCAAGGCCTATGAGGCCGGCAATCTGAAGTCGACGGAGCAGCAGGTCGTCACACAGCAGCCGGACAAGATCATCGTGATCGAGTCCGCCGACCCGCAGGTGGTATACGTGCCGACTTACTCGCCGACGGTGGTCTATGGGGCGTGGTCCTACCCGTACTATTACTACCCGCCGATGTACATCCCGCCGCCGTACGGCTACGGCATGATGGCATTCAGCGTGGGTGTCGTCTGGGGGGCGGCGGTCTGGGGCGGATGCAATTGGGGTTGGGGCCACGGCGATGTCAATATCGACATCGACCACTACAACAACTTCAATCGCAACACGAATATCAACGCCGACAGGACCAACATCCAGAACAAGTCGGGTAACACGGCGGGGTGGAACCACAACCCCGAGCATCGCGGCGGCGTCAACTACCGCAATAATCAGACCGCGCAGCAGTACGGAGCGAAGGGAGGGTCGAGCCGCGTCACCAGCGACCAGGCACGCGGCTACGATCGCGCGAGCCCGAGCACCAAGACTACCGGTCAGCGTAGCCCCAGCGCGTCGACCGGTGTGTCGACCGGTGCGGCTGCAAGCCGGCAACCGAACTCATCCATTTCTTCCAGCGACCGCGCGAGCAGCAGCAGCCGCGGGAGCAGCAGCAGCCGCGGGAGCAGCAGCAGCGCATATAGCGGCTCGCGCAGCTCCAGCATGGATCGTTCTGCGAGCAGCCGCGGTGGCATGAGCCGCGGAGGCGGCGGCATGAGCCGTGGCGGTGGTGGCGGCGGGCGGCGGCGGTAGGAAATCGGGAGAAAGACAATGATAAAGGCTGATCAGCTCCGCAGTTTCTGCCTGACTGTCGCCGGGGTCGTGGTCCTGGCCACGCTGGCGGCTTGTTCACACGCGCCCGGCACCTTTAAGACTCCGGAAGACGCTGTCAAAGCGCTTGCAGATCTCGCTGGATCGGGCGACACGAAGAAAGTCGAGGAGATGTTCGGCGCCAACGCAATGGAATTGTTCCGTTCGGGCGATGAAGTCGCCGACCGTGAAGACGTATTGCGCGTGAAGGCAATGATTCTGGAAAAGGTCGCGTTCGAGGATCTTGACGAGACGACCAAGGCCGCCGTGATCGGGAATGAGGAATGGTCGTTCCCACTGCCATTGGTACTGGAAAAAGGCCGTTGGCGCTTTGACGCTGTCACCGGGCGGGAGGAGTTGCTGAATCGGCGCATTGGCCGGAATGAACTGGAGGCGCTCGCGAGTCTTCACGCCTATGTGGACGCACAGCGCGAGTACTTCGCACAGGGCTGGGGCGGCAAGCAGTCGGCGTACGCACGCCGCTTCCGGAGCAGCGAGGGTGCACACGACGGTCTCTACTGGCCGGTGGCGGAGGGTGAAGAGGAAAGTCCACTCGGGCCGCTCTATGCCGAAGCTGCGGACGAATTGATGCAGGAAGCCGGCCCCCGGCCCTTCCATGGCTACTACTTCCGCATCCTCGAAGGCCAGGGCAAGAACGCGCCCGGTGGCGAGCGCAGCTATCTGGACAAGAAAGGCCGGCTGACGCGGGGCTTTGCGGCCATCGCCAGGGCCGCGAAATACGGCAATTCGGGAGTCATGACCTTCCAGGTCAACCAGCAGGGCCTCGTCTTCCAGAAAGATCTCGGAGCCGGGACGGAAGCGGCGGTCGCAGCGATCAGCGCGTACGATCCGGATGAGAGCTGGACCCCGACCGGCGATTGAACACTTGTTGCCGGAGGATTCTTATAATCATTGCGCTTCGCCAGCGCAGAACAATGATTCGGCGGAGTCGCATTCGGGTGGAGGGGCCCTCGTCATGAAGTTGCAGTTGCCGGCGTCCATGCGCGCCATCGTGATCTGCTTTTTGTCCCTCATCGCCGCGCCCTGCAGCGCTTCGGAAGGGGGCGGCGAGTTCGTCGACAAGGCGGCGAGCTTCCTGGCGATCTTCATCATCATCGCGATGCCGATCGGCGGGGTCGTGCTCTTCTGGCTGGTCCACATCTTGCCGGAGAAGATCGCAGAGAAGAATCACCACCCCCAGAAGAAAGCGATTCACATGCTCTGCCTCTTGTCGCTCCTCTTTGGCGGCTTGCTGTGGCCCCTGGCCTGGCTGTGGGCCACCACGAAGCCCGTTCTGTACAAGATGGCGTATGGCCGCGACAAGCACGACGATTATTACTCGGAGCCGCAGGGCGAGGGCGAAGGCAGCACGGAGTCTCGCGCCGTGCTGGATGAGCTTGGGAAGCTGCGTCAGGAGCTCGACGCGCTCGAGAAGCGCGGCCAGTTGCCCGAGGCGATGCAAGCTATCCGCGAGCGTCTCGCAAAGCTCGCGAGCCAGGCGGCGCCTGAGCAGTCACCGGAGGGGATCCGCTGATGGAAGCCCTGCTATTAGGTATCTACAGTTTCTTCGTCTGGCTGATCTTCATCAAGTTCAAGTGGCTGCCATGGAATACCACGTCGCAGGTCACCGTGGTGGTGATCCCGATCGTCGCCCTGACGACGCTGATCCTGCTGCTCAACGTTTATGCGCCATCATCGGCGGATGTGCGGGTCATCAAGTATGTGGTGCAGGTCGTACCGCAGGTGCGCGGGCGCGTGATCGAGGTGCCGATCGAAGGCAACAGCCCGGTCACGAAGGGCCAGTTGTTGTTCCGCATCGACCCCACTCCGTTCGAGTTGCAGGTGCAGACCCTCGAGGCACAGCTTGCGACCACGGAAGGCACGGTGCTCCAGCTGGATGAGGAGCTGAAATCCGCCGCGAGCCGCACCGCCGCGGTGCGAGCCAAGCTGGAATTGGCGCGCACGCGAGTCGTGCAGAACCGCGAGCTCGCGGCGACCGGAGCCGGGGATCGCTTTGCCCTTGAGCAGGCCGAGGCGAACGCGGCGGAACTTGCAGCGGAACTGCAGGCGAATATCGCTGCCGAGGCCCAGGTTCGTGCACGCCTCGGAGCGACAGTCGGCGACGATCAGGCGGAAATCGCGCAGATCAAGGCCCAGCTAGCCAATGCCCGGTGGGAGCTCAGCCAGACCGTGTTCTACGCGCCGGCCGACGGAACGGTCATCAATCTGCAGTTGCGCCCGGGCCAGATGGCCACCGCCCTCGGCATGCTGCCGGTGATGACGCTGGTGGAGGATGAGTTCCAGGTCATCGCGCTGTTCAACCAGAACGAACTGCATCAGGTACAGGCCGGGGATCAGGCGGAGATCGCACTCTCGACACTTCCGGGCCGCATCATCAAGACGACGGTCGATTCGATCGTCTGGGCGCAAGGTCAGGGGCAGATCGCCATGAGCCCGACATTGCCACAGACTGGTGCGCAACCGCTTCCGCCGGGCCGCTTTGCCGTGCGACTCAAGGTTTCCGAGCACGAGACCGATCTTTTCCTTGCGGCGGGCGCGGTCGGACATGGCGCCATTTATACCCAGCACGGCAAGCACATTCAGATCCTGCGCAAAGTGATCCTCCGGGTCGGCGCGTACCTGGACTACCTCGTCCTCAAGTTGCATTGAAATGGCCATGGGCCGCACGCCGCCGCACGCTTCGACCATTGCATGGGGCTTGCCCTTGCAGTTGATGGCATTCGGCTTGCTTGCCGGCTGCGTCCTCCAGCCCCCGCCATCGACTGAAGAGTTGCGGGACCAGGTGCTGCCTCCTGGGGCATCGATACCAGCCGGTTGGTCGGCGGCAGGCGCCACGGCTGGCAGCGTCGAGGGCAACTGGCTGGCGACATTCGTTGACCCGCAGCTCGAGTCCCTGGTGACGGAGGCAATGGCACACAACAGCGATTTGCGGATCGCAGTCGCGCGCGTCGAGCAGGCGGCAGCCTATGTGCGAGTCGCGGGCGGCGAACTCTATCCAGCGGTCGATGCCTTTGGCCGCGCGGGCGGCAAGCTGTCCGGCGACAATTCCGGAATTGAAGGCGTGCTGGTCAGCGCTTCCTGGGAGCTCGATGTCTGGGGACGCGTCCGTTACAGCGTGCGCAGCACCGAGGACCAGCTTGCCTCGGCTGAGGCGGACTTTGGATTCGCCCGTCAGTCGCTTGCAGCCCAGGTGGCAAAAAGCTGGTTTCTGGCCACCGAAGCGTCACTGCAACGGGAACTTCTGACGGAGGTCGTCACCGCCGCAGCCAAGCTGCTGGAACTCGCGGAGCAGCGCCAGAGTGTCGGCATCGCCAGCGAGCTTGAGGTCGTATCGGCGCGCGTCAACCTGCAGACCTACCGGGACAGCCTGCGCCAGGTGGAGCTGGCGTACGAGCAGTCCGTGCGCGCACTGGAACTTCTGGTAGGCCGGTATCCGGCGGTGGAAATCGCGGCGCCGACGCAGTTTGGTGGTCTGGCTGCCAGCATTCCAACCGGGCTGCCGTCCGAGCTGCTGGAGCGACGGCCCGACGTCATCGCCGCGCAGAAACGCGTGGCAGCCGCTTTCAGCCGGGTCAAGGAAGCACAAGCGGCCCGACTGCCGCGCTTTGCTCTGACTGCCGGTGGCTCTCACATCTCCAGCGAGTTATTTGTCCTCCAGGACCGGGACAATCCCGTCTGGAGCGCGGGCGGCAGCGTCTTCGCGCCGCTGTTCGCCGGAGGAGCGCTGAAGGCCCAGGTCGAGGTCCGGACCGCGGAACAGAAGCAGGCGGTCGCGGAATACGTGCAGACCGCGCTCTCTGCGTTTGGTGATGTCGAAAACGCGTTGTCGAGCGAGTTCGCATTGCAGGAGCGTGAAACGATTCTCTCGGCAGCGGTGTCCGACGCCGAGCGCGCATTGCGGCTGGCGGAAACGCGCTATCGAGTCGGGTCGGGCGACCTGCGCGCGGTCGAGCAGCAGCAGCTCGCCTACCACGCATCGAGAATGAACCTCCTCAGAGTACAGAGCGAGCGCCGCGTGCAACGCGTCAACCTTCATCTTTCGCTTGGTGGCGACTTCGCGGCCAGCGCCTAGCGGCAGCTACAGCAGGAGTTCCCGATGCAAGCCAACAAATGGTCGCAGCACTGGATGCTGGTCTTCGTGCCGATCGCGATGGCGCTCGAGTACGTGCCCGGGATCGGCGCACCAGCCAAGTTCCTGGTCGCTGCCCTGGCGATCGTGCCGATTGCGCGCTTGATCAGCAGCAGCACCGAGCACCTGGCGCATTACACCGGCGATTCCATCGGTGGCCTGCTGAACGCCACCTTCGGGAATCTCCCGGAACTGATCATCTGCGTGGTGGCGCTGAAGGCGGGGCTGCATGAGATGGTGATTGCGTCGCTCATCGGTGCGATCCTGTTCAACCTGCTGCTGGTTCTTGGGCTCAGTTTCCTGCTGGGTGGCATGCGCCACCATGTCCTGGTGTTCAATCCCCAGGCCGTCAGCGTCTACAGCGCGATGATGTTCATCGCGGTCATCAGTATGGCGCTGCCCAGTATCTACCAGCAGGCATTTGCGTCTAGCGGGATTACGACCGAGCAGGGGAGCATCAACCTCGGGCTGGCGGTGCTGCTGCTCGTACTGTATGGGCTGTATCTGTTATTCATGATCCGCACGCACCCCGAATTATTCGCGAGCGCGGGCAAGGGCGACGCCGGGGAACACGAAGCACCCTGGAGCATCACTCTCTGCCTGGGGGTGCTGATCGGCAGTTCCGTCCTTGCCGCGTTCCTGAGCGAGATACTGATGGGTGCCGTCGAGGGGACCGGTGAGGCTCTCGGTCTGTCGACGCCGTTCCTGGGCATCGTGTTGCTCGCCAGTATCGGGGGGGCCGCGGAGGGCGTATCGGCCGTCAGCATGGCGCGCAAGGGCCGGTTCGACCTGTCAATCGGCATCGCCCTTGGCAGCTGCATTCTCATTGCGCTGTTCGTGTCGCCAGTGCTCGTGTTCGTCAGCTACTTCGTCGGGCCACACCCCCTGCACCTGGTCTTCGGCCTTGGGGGCGTCGGCTTGCTGCTGCTGACCGTATTGATTGGAACGATTGTCGCATCGGGAGGTTCTGGCAACTGGTACAAGGGTGTGCAACTCATCGGCGTGTATCTGATGATTGCGCTCCTTTTGTACTTCGTGCCGCTTTGAATCAGGTCAGGCTGCCAACCCGGAGACACGCATGACTGCCAGGTCCTCGCTCGTGCACCGCTACCTGGACCCGGGCTCGAGCCTGGGCGAAATAATGTTCGGCCTCATCATGACGCTGACATTCACGCTCGGCGCCGGGATCATCATTGAGGACGAGGGTCGCGAGGGTGCGCGCGAGCTGCTCATCGCCGTGATCGGCTGCAACATTGCCTGGGGCATCATCGACGGCGCGTTGTATCTGGCCGGCCAGCTCTTCGACCGGGGTCGCCTGCGACGCCTCGGCCAGTCCATCCGCGATGCATCGGGTCCTGCGACCGCCATCGACTTGATCGCCGGGGAGCTCGACGCGCTGCTGGCCAAGGTTACGAGCGACCCGGAGCGCGCCGCACTGTACCAGCGCATCGCAGAGAACATACGTGCGACGCCTCTCGCGCCCAATGCCGTTACGAAAGACGACTGGATGGGTGCGTGGACGAGCTGTTGGCTGGTGGTGATCACCAGCCTGCCCGCCGCAATTCCGTTCCTGCTATTTGATGACGCCCGATTCGCTCTGCGGGTATCAAATGCGATCCTGTTGGCGTTGTTGTTCGTTTCTGGCTATTGGTGGGCGCGCTACACGCTAGCCAGGCCGTGGCTCGCCGGCGCCTGCTTCCTGCTGGCCGGTACCGGGCTGGTCGTTGCAGCGATAGCTTTGGGCGGCTGACTTACGCCTTCGGGCGTGGATTGCTGTAGAGCCTGGTCGCGAGGGCGAAGAAGAAGGCTGCTGACCAGCCACACATCAGGATCCCCGTGAGACCCTCCATGGGCGCCAGCAGACGCCAGCCCATGGGCAGGACGACATCGCCATAGCCGATGGTCGCGTAGGTCACTGCACTGAAATAGAAACTGACTTCGAAATCGGGCAGCACGTCCTTCCAGACATAGAACCCCGCCCAAAGCGCTATTTCGGCAAGGTGAGCCAGCAGGGTCACTGCGGCAACTTGCACGAGCACGCGGGAGTAGGTGGTGAATCGCGCCGCCCGCAACGTCTTTTCGCTGATCTTCTGCACGCGGGCGACCAGCATGCTCAGGACGAACGCGTGAAACGTGACGGTGAGCGCCAGCAGCACCAGCCCCTGGAGTAGTCGCATCAGCATTGGATTCGCCTGGTCAAAAGCAGGGGTTGCGGAGATAAACATGCCGGACAAGGCACAATGGCATGATATCCCTGAGGACGGGGCGCAAGCCAGATCTGGTGTAGTCAAATGCGGAGAGCCACGATGATGAAAACAGGGCAGAAACAAGGCAACCCCGCGGCTGCGCGCCGTTTCCCTGGATTCGCCGCGACGAAGCTTGGCGTGTGTCTCACGGCAGCGGCGGTGTTTGCCGGTTGCGCACACCTGGGTCCCAAGTCCGTGGCCGTGGACCGCTTCGACTACAGCACGGCGATCGCCGATTCGTGGAAGCAGCAGACGCTGCTGAACATCGTCAAGCTGCGCTATATGGACCTGCCGGTATTCGTGGATGTGGCGTCCATCGTCGCCGGGTATTCGCTGCAAACCGGGGTCACCGTTGGCGGCGTGGGGTCATCCAGCGGCGCGATACAGGGTAACTACGGATCCGTTGGCGGACAGGCCATCTACACCGATCGGCCCACGATCACTTATGTGCCGATGACCGGGGAAAAATTCCTGCGTGGACTGATCACGCCGATCGATCCAAAGAACATCTTCTTCATGCTTCAGTCGGGTTACCCGGCAGACTTCATCCTGGGGCTGACCGTCGAGTCGCTCAACGGGGTGCGCAATCGCTCGCAGTCGGGTGGCGTGGCGCGGGAGGCGGACCCGGAATTTGTGCGTGCGTTGCAGTTGTTGCGCGAAGTACAAGGCGCTGGTGCCTTCGGAATGCGCGTGGAAGAAGACAAGTCCAAGGGCGCAACTGGCGTGGTGTTCTTCCGGCGGGAAGACGTGTCGCCTGAGGTCCTGGAAAAGGCTGCCGAGGTCCGGCGCTTGCTCAAGATGCCCGTGGATCAGCAGCGGTTCACGCTCACCTATTCGCCAGGGCGCGGACCGGAGAACGAACTGGCCGTGAACAGCCGCTCGATGCTGCAAATCATGGGCGCTTTCGCCAGCTACCTGGAGGCACCCGACGAGCACCTGAAGGACCACACGGTAATGCCCGCCTTTGAAGACGGTTCCGCGGATGCCAGTCAACAGGCGGTGCGGATTCGCAGCGGCAAGGACAAGCCGGCGGCTGCGTTTGCCGCCGTTCATTACCGCGATTACTGGTTCTGGATTGACGACAATGACTGGCGAGCCAAGCGCGCGATGACGGCAATCATGTTCTTCTTCACGCTGGCCGATACCGGGAGCAACGACAAGCTGCCGTTGATCACCATCCCGGCGCAGTAGTCGCGCGAACCAGCCTCATCATAGCTTCTGCCCTTTGGCAGCCTGGCCCGCGAGCGAGAAAGTCTTCGGGTATTTCCCTTCGCCACAGACTTTGAACGAACCGAAATCCTTGTACCAAAGTCCGTCCGGGGCGTCAGGATCCGATTCTCTCCACGCTTTGAGCTGGTAAAGGTCTTCTATGCTGATCTTACGATCGCGCAGCCGGTCAAACAGGTGGTCGCGAAGCGCGGGAGGCAATCCGGTCCACTGGATCCTCGGCATTACTCACCGAAGGTCATGCGGGCCAGCTCTTCCTTGAGACGCTTCTGCTCTTCCACATCGTTGGAACGCGCCAGGCGGTCAGCGAGCTCAAAAAAATGCCTTTTTTCCTGTTCCTGGGCTTCGATACCGGACTCGATGAGATCAATGATGATGCGGTTGGCGCTCGTGCTGTTGGTCTTTGCCAGAGACTTCACCCGGCGGGCGACGCGCACGGGTAGACTTATGCTCTGGCGGACGGTTTTTTCGGCGATTGACATGAAGTCAGGATACACCGTTTTGAACCAGAATGCACCAGAGGCGACTGGACTTGACGAAAACAATCAAGCTGATGTTCATCGTGACCGCGGCCATCGAGGCGGGGGCCGGACTGGCGCTGATGGTGTTCCCAGCGGTGCCGGTTTCATTGCTGCTGGGGACATCGCTCGACAGCATCGGTGGGCTGTTGGTGGCGCGCGTGGCGGGGGCTGCGTTGCTCGCGCTGGGTCTTGCCTGCTGGTTGGCGCGCAATGACGACCAGAGCCGCACTTCGGCAGCGCTGATCGCGGCCATGTCGCTATACAACGTCGTGGCAGTTGCAATCTTCATCTATGCGGGGACGGCCCTGGAATTGTCCGGTATCGGGATGTGGCCGGCCGTGCTGCTTCACCTGGCGATGGCAATCTGGTGCCTTGCTTGCCTTAAGTTTAGCCCTCAAAATAGCAAGACCACGAACCGAGATTGAGTGACGTAATTGCGAACTACCCATTGACTCGTCATGTCTTCATCTTCTACGCGGCGGCTGGCATGCCCGACCCGCGTCATGTGCCGAAAGAATGGATCGCCAAGTACAAAGATAAACTCGACCAGGGCTGGGACAAGGTGCGCGAGGAGCCGCTGGCCCGGCAGATCAAGCTGGGGACCGTCCCGCTGAATACCAAGCTCGCCGCCATGCCTCACGTCCATCCAGAATCGCGCCTACACCTCGCCGATCTGGTATTCGCCGTAAGATTCAACCGGAGGAAACGGAGAGAACAGAGATGAGTGTCTCTGAACTCTGTTTCCTCCGTTAGCCCTTGTTCGAAACCTTCATCCATGGAAGATCACAATTAAAAATCCAGCTCTTAAGGCACTGCTCGTAATCGGCTTCGGCTGGTTAGCACTGTCCGGATGCAAGCAACAGGCATCCGTACCCGCGGCAGGGGCGCAAGAAGTCCTGCCCCGACCCGAACAACCCTTCGCCGGCAAGATCGGCCGCACGGCCAAGGAGTCCACGCCGGACTTCCCCAAGATGGTCGAAGCGCCCAAGGGAGCGCCGAATGTCCTCGTCATCCTCACCGATGACGTAGGCTTTGGGGCATCCAGCACGTTCGGCGGACCGATCCCGACCCCGACCATGGATCGCCTCGCCAAGGAAGGCCTGCGCTTCAACAACTTCCACACCACGGCGCTGTGCTCGCCCACGCGCGCGGCACTGCTCAGCGGACGCAACCATCACAGCGTCAACACCGGCGTCATCATGGAGCTGGGCACGGGCTTTCCCGGCTACAACTCGCTGATGTCAAAAGGGGCCGGAACGTTCGCTGAGATTCTGAAACAAAACGGGTACAACACTTCGTGGTACGGCAAGAACCACAACGTCCCCGACTGGATGACCAGCCAGGCCGGACCGTTCGACCTCTGGCCGACCGGCCTGGGGTTTGAATATTTCTACGGCTTCATCGGCGGCGACACGAGTCAGTGGAATCCGGCGCTCTTCGAAGGCACAAAACCCGTCGAACCGCCGCATGACGCGAAGAATTACTTC
This sequence comes from uncultured Steroidobacteraceae bacterium, assembly GCA_964473595.1. Taxonomy (GTDB): domain Bacteria; phylum Pseudomonadota; class Gammaproteobacteria; order Steroidobacterales; family Steroidobacteraceae; genus SCUD01. The sequence goes on from CAYYQQ010000053.1 coordinate 14,592, forward strand.
TTCGACAATGACATGGCCGACCATCTTATCAACTGGATTCGGATGCAGCACGCGACTGCGCCGAGCAAGCCCTTCCTCGCCTACTACGCGACGGGCACGGCCCACGCGCCACACCATGCGCCGCCGGAGTGGATCGCGAAGTTCAAAGGTCAGTTCGACCAAGGCTGGGACAAGGTGCGGGAGGAAACCTTCGCGCGGCAGAAGGCGACAGGCATCATCCCGGCAAATACGAAGTTGACGGAGCGTCCCGCCAGCATTCCCGCGTGGGACAGCTTGAACGCCGACCAGAAGAAAGTTTTTGCCCACATGATGGAAGTCTATGCGGCGGCGCTCTCGCACGCCGACACCCAGATGGGCCGCATCCTCGACACGATCGCAGCGCAGGGCGAACTGGACAACACGCTCGTCATCTACATCCAGGGCGATAACGGCGCGAGCGCCGAAGGCGGCATGCAGGGATTGCTCAACGAGATGACAGTGTTCAACGCCATCCCCGAGGACATGAAGGAAGTCGTTCGCCGCATGAATGAGCTCGGCGGCCCGACCACCTTCAATCACTACCCGGTCGGTTGGGCGCACGCGATGGACACGCCGTTCCAGTGGACGAAGCAGATTGCCTCGCACTTCGGCGGCACCCGCAACGGCATGGTCATCTCCTGGCCGACGCACATCAAGGACAAGGGCGGCATACGAACGCAGTTCTCCTCGGTCATCGACATCATGCCGACGCTGCTCGAAGCCGTCGGCGTGCCCGCGCCGACGAGCATCAACGGGGTCGCGCAGAAGCCCATCGAAGGTACGAGCCTGGTCTATTCATTCGATGATGCGAAAGCGCCGTCGAAGCACACGACGCAATATTTCGAGATGTTCGGCAACCGCGCCATCTACCATGACGGCTGGGTAGCCGCGACGACACCGGGGGTTGCTCCGTGGGACTCGGCGGCCGAAGTGCAGGGCCGGTTGCCTGCCGTTCTCGATTACAAGTGGGAACTCTACAAGGTCAGCGAGGACTTTTCCGAAGCGAACGACCTCGCGTCTAAAGAACCCGCCAAGCTCAAGGAACTGCAGGACCTCTTCTGGACCGAGGCGGAGAAATACAATGTCTTGCCGATTAACAACAGTAGGATCGACCGCTTCGACGTGAACCTCCGTCCGAGCCTGACCCGTGGTCGTGACGAGTTCACCTACTACCCCGGGCTCGTGCGCATTCCCGAGGGCGCAGCGCCGGACACCAAGAACAAGTCCTGGCAGATCAAAGCCGAGGTCGTGAATCCCAAGGGCGGAGCGGAAGGCATGTTGCTCACACACGGCGGACGTTTCTCCGGGTGGGGGCTTTACCTGCTCAAAGGCAAGCCGGTCTTTGACTACAACCTTGCCGGCGTCGCCCACTACAACATCGCCGCGAAGGACGAACTCAAGCCCGGCGCGCACACCATCGTTTACGACTTCAAATATGACGGCGGCGGCCTCGGCAAGGGCGGCGTCGGCACGATTCAGGTGGACGGCAAGACCGTGGCCACCGGCCGCATCGAACGCACGCTGGCCTTCCGTCTCTCGCTCGACGAAACGCTGGATTGCGGCGAGGACACCGGTACGCCCGTCAGCGAGGATTACCATGTGCCGTTCAGGTTCACCGGCGACCTGAAGAGCGTGACGATCGATCTGACGCCGGAGAAGTTGACTGCGGACGATGAAAAGTCGCTGAAGGAAGGCGAGGCTGCGATCGGTGCGTCCGAGTAACTGCAAACATCGAGAGGACAGAACCATGAAAACCACACACACACAGATCCTGATGGCCGCGGCGCTTGTTTGCGCGCTGGCGGCATTCACCACCGCGCACGCCCAGGAAGACGTCCTCACGCCCGCGCAGGTGGAAAAGCTGAACAAGCCGGAGCGCAACTACTCGCCGGGCGTCGGCCAGAACTTCCCCCTGCGCGTCTATTGGGGGGACACGCACCTGCACACGTCCTATTCCACCGACGCCGGGATGATCGGCACCACGCTCGGGCCGGAGGAGGCTTACCGCTTCGCGCGGGGCGAGGAGGTCACATCCACCACCGGTCTGAAGGCCAAGCTGCGCCGGCCCCTGGACTTCCTGGTGGTGGCCGATCACGCGGAATGTCTGGGACTGGCGCCCTTCATCCGGGCGGACAACCCGCTGCTCCAGAAGTCGCCGACGGGCAAGCGCTGGCTTGAAATGTCCAAGGCGGGAAAGGGCTACGACGCGTTCGTCGAGTGGGTCCAATCCGAGTTCAGCAAGGGAGACCCCATCAAGAATCCGGACATGGCGCGCGCGGCGTGGGACGACGAAACCAGGTTCGCCGAAAAGTATAACTCGCCCGGCGCGTTCACCGCCTTCATCGGCTACGAGTGGACCTCGCACCCGAAAGGCAACAACCTGCACCGCGTCGTGGTCTTCCGCGACGGCGTTGACCTCGCCAAGCAAGTCCTGCCCTTCTCGGCCTATGACTCGGAGAACCCCGAGGACTTGTGGAAATACATGGCGACGTATGAGCAGAAGACCGGCGGCCGGATGCTCGCCATCACCCACAACGGCAACTTGAGCAATGGGCGCATGTTCGAGCTCAAGAAGTTCGACGGCACGCCGCTGGACCGGGGCTACGCCGCGACGCGCATCCAGCGCGAACCGCTGGCCGAGGTCACGCAGATGAAGGGCACCGGTGAGTCCCATCCGTTCCTCTCGCCGGACGATGAGTTCTCCGACTTCGAGTTGCTGGACAAAACCAACCTCCAGGCGGATCCCAAAGAGAAGGCGATGCTGACCACCGAGTATGCCCGCGAGGCGCTGAAGAACGGACTGCGGCTGGAGCAGACACTGGGGGTCAATCCGTTCAAGTTCGGCATGATCGGCAGCACGGACGCCCACACCGCACTGGCCACGACGGAAGAGGACAATAACTTTGGCAAGCTGTCCATCGTGGAGCCGAGCGCGAAGCGTTATCAGGATGTGGTGCTGAAGTCCAAGGTTGACCCCAAGTTCGATGTTATTTACGGCAGCTTTAGTGCCGCGGGACTCGCCGGCGTGTGGGCGCGCGAGAACACGCGCGAGGCGCTCTTCGACGCGATGGAGCGGAAGGAAG
>CAYYQQ010000054.1:0-17314 GCA_964473595.1 uncultured Steroidobacteraceae bacterium
CGATGACGACGCAGGACATCACGTGCAGCGCCGTGTGCAGGCGCATCAGCGCATGGCGGCGCGGCCAGTCGAGTTCGAGCGCGAGTGTCTCGCCCGGCTGCGGTAGATCCTCACCCGCGGCAAGCCAATGCCTCACGGCGTCGTGGGTCTCGCCCTTGCGCGTGTCCACGATCGCGATGCGCTCGCCGCTTTCGCGCACCAGGAACCCGGTATCGCCCGGCTGGCCACCGCCCAGCGGATAGAAGATCGTGCGGTCGAACTCGACGTAGCCTGCGCTTGGCTCAACCCCGCCGGGCTCAACCACCCGGGCCGCGACCACGCGTGCGGTGGTTGTTTTGAGGTAGGCGTCTTCCCGGAACAGCCATTCGGTCGCCATCCTGAAATTATGCCTCCCCGGAGTGTTCAGGGGTCTGGAACGAAGCCGCCCGGGAACGGGTCGGGGACATTCCGGGCATAGCGCCCGGACGGAATGACCCCCTGGGCGAGGAGATTTCGGCGCGAGTCGTAGAAAATCCGGATCACAGCCTCGGGTTCATCGGTCGCGCGCTCGAATTGGGTGTAAGTCGCCCCGGAATCGTGGCGCTCGCCATGGCCGGTGCCGAGCTTGCCCGGCATGCCGTCGGCCTTGGCACTGGAGTCCCTGGATTCAGCCGCGGGGGCGGGGGCATCGGCCGTGGCAACCGGCTCCTGCTCGCGCAACATGGCGTAGGGCACCCGTTCGCGGAACACTGCCACACCGATGACCCCCACGTTATCGGGCCGCCCGGTACGGGCTGCGTAGGAGTCCGGGAGCGAGGTGAAGTAGAAGGCCGCGACCTCGTCCATGCTCTTGCGCCAGCCGTCGATTTCGACCGCCCCGAAGGCGTCCAGGACGTAGCCGCTCTGGTCGGGGGCGGCAGTCTTTCCGCTGATCACGTTGACCCCATCCACCGAGGTCACGGTGAGCACCTTTCCGGGGCTCCGGTTGCAGATGCGGACCTCGTATTCATGGCCGGGCTCGCCGGCGACATAGCGCTCGCCGGCATGCCAGTAGGTGGGTAGCTCGTATCCGGCGGTCCGGTCGAAAATCGAGACGTCCACGGGTTGTCGTGCGAATGCGACAAGGGGGAAAAGGAGGGTGAGCAGGGCGGCGGCCCGGAGGCTTGAGCGGTTCATCGGCGGCTCCATGAGCAGGGGTTCGTGAAGGGTCTAACGTCGCTGCTACGGTGTCCGGGTTTGCCATTACATCTGTCGGTACGGCATTTTCATGACCAATCAGGCAGGCGGCCATGAGGCAAGGATTCTTCTCCAGGATTATGCCGAACCAGGCCGGAAGAGGCTCCGAAAGGCGGCGACTTCACTGCGCATCAACGCCGTGCTGAGGGCCTGCATGGAGACCGCCGGCTGAGGGCTTTCCGCGTCCGGAAGCCGCCCTCGGGCGAAAAATCGACTACCTGGATGGCAACTCAATGTTTGTCAACAGCCTGGCACTTTTTCGGATGCTTATGACCATCCGAAAACCAGGCCTTCCCAACCCCATTGGACGCCAACAGACGCCGGTAGCGTTTGCGATGGGTCGCTCCGCAGCCCGCGGCGATATGACTCCGGTCAAAGCATCCTGGTCACTCGTGCGGTAGATTCCCGTGATGAGTACGTGGATGGTGAATGGGTTGCTGACCGCGCTGTTCCTCGCAGCGTCGACCGGCCTGTTCTTTTTCGTGGTGACGCGGGGGGCGTTGCTGGTGCGCGGATTGTCGCCGGGCGAGGCCAGCGAAAAGTCGCACGTGTACCCGATTTACTCGAACATGCGGCTCATCAAGCTGGTGGATTTTCAGCCAGTCATCTCGGCAATACTGTTGTTTCAGTACAACCGCCTGGTCCTGAGGATTGTCCAGGGACTGAGCCAGTCGGACTTGAAAGGCAAGAACGTACTGGTCACTTCGTGTGCGTTTGGAAACGTGCTGCCGCGGGTCGTGGATGCGGCTGTGCAGGGAGGTGCCGCGCGCGTCGTGATCGCGGATCTCATCCACAACGAGCTCGTTCACGCGAAGAGCAAGCTTGGCAACTTTTCAGGGAAGGTGGACTTCATCGAAGACGATGCCACGGCAATGAAGCGGCCTGAGAGCGACGTGGCCGCCAACGTCATGTTCTTCCTGCTGCATGAATTGCCGCATGACCTGAAGGCCCAGGCCCTGAGCGAGGCGGGGCGCATGCTTGCCCCGGGAGGCAAGCTCTATCTGGCGGAATTCCATCGCCCCGAATTGTGGGTCCTGCGCGCCTTGAGCTGGACTTACTTCAAGGTATTCGAACCGCTGGGCCTGGCTCTCTGGGACACGCACGACCCGCTCGACTGCCTGGAGAAGATGGGCGGCTGGGCGTGTGAACGCAGCACGTACTTCTTCGGAAACTTCCAGATCATCACCGCGACCAAACAATAGGGGCTGCCGGGCCACACGCCCGGTCAGTACGGCCGCCCGTCCTTGTGCGAATAGCGCTCCGGGGCGTCGGGGGCGTTCCAGCGCAGGTCGACATCGGGGTAGGTGGCGGCGTCCGATTTGTCCCGGTTACTGATCTCCAGATAGACCGCCGGCACTGGGCCCCGGTTGACCAGCTGATGGCCGTTCTGATGGCCCGCCGGGAAGCCCGCGCACTGGCCTGCCTTGAGGGCTTGTTCGCCCGCGTCCGTGACCAGGACCAGCTCGCCCGACAGCACATAGACGAGCTCGTCTTCCTGGGTGTGCCAGTGGCGCATCGAGGAGACGGCGCCCGGCCTCAGCATCGTGTGGTTGACGCCGATCTTCGTCAAGCCCGCGGCATCGCCAAGGGCGCGCTTCTCGCGCGGCAGGACCTGGGAGCGGAATGGCTCGGGGTAGCCGGAGCGGTTATTCGCTGCCAGGTCGGCAGGCTGAATCGTTTTCGCTATGTATTTCATATGGTTACTTCATTATTGATGCTTATAAGCATCAGATACGCATTGACGCTGGAGCCGAAAATGACTGACCGCCTCTCCAAACTCAAGCGCCGCCAACTCGATGAGTCCGCGCGCCGCTTCCCGCGCGGTGCCGCAAGCCCGCGCAGCGGTTGGGTGCGCGCCATGCGCGAAGCGCTCGGCATGTCCCAGGCGCAGCTGGCAACCCGCGCCGGTATTTCACGGGCAACGGTGCAGAAACTCGAGCTGGCCGAAGGACGCCGCCGCATTACGCTCGACAGCTTAGACCGTCTTGCGGCCGACTCGGCTGTCAGGTCGCGATTGCCCTGGTTCCACATGGCGGCTCACTGGAAGGTCTGCGGGAGCAAGCGGCGAACGCCAAAGCAGAAGCGTTGCTGAAGTCGGCGGTGCATTCCATGAATCTCGAGGACCAGATCGTGTCTCCCGAAAATCAACAAGGCGTCAAGCAGGACTTGGTGGAATCATTGCTGAGCGGGAGCCCACGCAAGCTCTGGCGATGAGTGAGAGCGAAGGGTCGGATGCGACGCCGCTCGACACCGTCGAGCTGGCCAACACCATCCGCGGCGAGGAGTGGGCGTTCTCACATCGTCACCGCGATCTGCTCAATGATTTCATTCGCACATTGCATCGACGCAGGCATCGCCCACGAACCCGATGAAATCGTCGCGCGCTTCAGTCATCGGCTGGTTTTCATACACCCATTCGCAAACGGCAATGGCCGGCATTCGCGTCTGATGGCGAACCTAATGCTGGTTGATTTGGGCGCTCCAAGATTCAGTTGGGGCTCCAACGATTTGCAGCATCCCGACGAGGTGCGGAAACGCTATCTGGAAGCGCTTCGTAGAGCCGACGCCGGCGATTTCGCGCCGCTTCTGGTCTTCGCTCGTTCCTGAATTTTCCTGGTTTATTGCATTCAGCCGCTTAGGCTGATATACGATGCTTATACGCATCCGAAAGATCCGCCAATTTGGCTACCGGAAAACAGAAAAAATCCCCACCATCTCGGCGCGGCCCGCGTGTGAAGCGCGCTGAGCTCGCGAAGACCGCGCGCGCGTTTCCGCGCATGAATCCGCAGCTGATTCCGAAGACCGGATGGGTGCGCGAAATCCGCGATGCGCTCGGCATTTCGCAGTCGCAACTCGCCGCGCGCGCGGGCATTTCGCGCGCGACTGTACAGCAGATGGAACGTGCGGAAGGGCGCCGCCGCATCACGCTTCTGAGTCTCGATCGGCTCGCGCAGGCGATGGGTTGCCAGGTCGCATTTGCCATCGTGCCAAAGGGCGGCACGCTCCAGGACGTGCGCGCTCGCCAGGCGCTGGTCCGTGCCGAGGTGCTGATCAAGGAGAAACTGCAATCGTCTGCGCACGCCAATGTGCGGCCACGGGAACGCGAACGCCGCAAGGAGCGGCTGGCCGCAAAACTCCTGCGCGGCAGCCGGCGCAAACTCTGGCAGGTCTAAAGGTCTAAAGGGGACGCAACCCTTTATCCGGAGGGATAAAGGGTTGCGTCCCCTTTGGACTTGCCTGGATCCACGCACTCAGCCGATTGTTCCGTCGGTCTTCAGCGATTGCAGCTCCCCGGCCGCAAGCCCGAGCTCCCTGGCGAGCACCTCGGCCGTGTGCTGGCCTAGGAGCGGGGGCGGATCCTTGTAATCGAGCGTCGTGCGTGAGTAGAGCACCGGGTTTCGAACCTGTGGGACTTGACCGCCGGCAGGGTGCGGCAGGTCGAATCGCATCTTCCGGTGCCTGATCTGCGGCTCGGCGAACACTTCCGCCAGATTATTGATCGGTCCGCAGGGCACGTCGACGAGCGCCAGCGCAGCCAGCCATTGCCGGGTCGTTTTCTGCCGGCAAAGGCGGTCGATTTCCGGCACCAGCGCTGCGCGGTTCGCAACGCGCCCGGCGTTGGTCCGATAGCGTTTGTCCTCGGCAAGCTCAGCCCGGCCCGCCACGCCACAGAAACTCGCGAACTGCCGGTCATTGCCGACTGCGAGCATCAAATAACCGTCCGTGGTCGCAAATGCTTGATAAGGAACGATATTCGGGTGCGCCGTGCCGCGCCGCCCGGGCGAAACACCCGAGATCAGGTAATTCAGGCTCTGGTTTGCGAGGGCCGCAACCTGGGTATCAAGCAGGGCGAGGTCGATGGCCTGGCCCTGCCCTGACTTTTCCCGTTCATATAGCGCGCCCAGGATGGCCGAAAGGGCATACATGCCGCTCATCAGATCGGAAACGGCGACTCCCACCTTGATGGGCCCCGCTCCAGGCTCGCCATCGGGCACGCCGGTGACGCTCATGAGCCCCGACATCCCCTGGATCATCGCGTCGTAGCCGGCGCCGCCCGCCTCGGGGCCATCCTGGCCGAAGGCCGAGATCGAGCAATAGATGAGCCGCGGATTCAGGGCCTTCAAGTCGTCGTAACCGAGCCCGTAGCGCGCAAGCGTGCCGACCTTGAAGTTCTCGATCAGCACATCGGCGCGTTGTGCGAGGCCGCGAATCAATTTCTGTCCCGCGGGTTTCGTGAAATCAATCGCGAGCGAGCGCTTGCCGCGATTGCTCGAGAGGTAATACGCGGCCTCGCCGGTGTCGCGGTCCGCGGAATCCTTCAGCCAGGGCGGGCCCCAATGCCGCGTGTCGTCACCGGCGCCGGGTTTTTCTATCTTCCACACCGTCGCGCCGAAATCCGCGAGGCATTGCGTCGCCCAGGGACCGGCAAGGATGCGGCTGAGGTCGAGGACCTTGATGCCGGCGAGCGGGCCCATGTGCTCAGGCCTGCTTCAGGCCGGCGAGATATTTCTGCGCAGCCTCGAGGCTGATGACTTCGGCGTACTTCGCCTGCAGGTCGAAGAGATTCGCCTCGTGCGGCGCCGGGTGGCGGTCGCCGACCGCGTCGCGCACGACAAGTGGAATGAAACCGTGCTGACAGGCGTCGACCGTAGTTGCGCGAACACAGCCACTGGTCGAGACGCCGGCGATCAACACCGTGTCCACTCCGAGCGAAGTCAAGGTCGAGGCGAGCGAAGTTCCGAAGAATGCGCTCGCGTACTGCTTGCTGATGACCGTCTCGCCATCGGCAGGCTCGAGCCCTTCGCCGAAAGCCGCAAGTTCAGGATGCAGGCCGCGTTCGAAGCAGGAGAGTGCGGGGAGCTTGCGAAAAAACACGCCGCCGTCGCGCCCGCCGCGCTGGTAGACAACATTCGTGTGAATCACCGGAATGCCTGCCTTGCGCGCGGCGCCCAGCAACTTCCGGCAGGCCTCGTGCGCGGCATCGACGCCGGCGTAGAGCGGCGAGCCCGGGTTGAGATAGGCGCGGACGAAATCGACGACGAGCAGCGCGGGGCGACGGCCGGGCTGCAGGTGGTGCTCCGGAAGATCGGGCTGGCCGGGCGATGCCATGACTTGCAGCTTATCGGTTCAATGCGCCGCGTGCAGCATGGACATGCGAGAACATCACGGAAGCCGCCCACTCGGCATCGCGCGCCTCGAGTGCGGAAACGATCTCCAGGTGATGCTGCGCGCTCCTCTGCAGATCCTCGGGCGTGTATTTCTGGAAGGTCCGCATCATCAATGGTGCTTCGATCAAGCCAGCGAGCGCGCGCACCAGCCGCGGACTGGCGGCGGCCTCCTGCATGCGGCGATGAAACTGGCTGTTCAGCTCGCCGATACGCTCGAGATGCCCGCTCTTGCGCTCGACCGATTCGCGGTACTGCCGTTCCGCAAGTTGCCGTAACTCGGCGGTCTGCGCATCGGTCGCGCGCAAAGTCGCGCGCCGTGCGCCGTAGGATTCGAGCATCGCGCGCAGGTCGAAGATCTCGTCGCAATCCGCCTCTTTCCAGGTGGTGACGACGGCGCCGAGATTCGGCGTGAACTCGACGAGCCCTTCGGCATCGAGACGCCGCAGCGCCTCACGCACCGGCGTGCGGCTGACGCCGACGCTGGTTGCGATGTCCTGCTCAGTCAGGCGCGCACCGGCGAGATAACGCCCGGCGATGATGCCGGAGCGTACTGCTTCGTAGGCCCGGTCGACTGCGCGTAATGACGGGACTTCAGGCATGACTGCCTTGCTTGCCAAGTGCGGGCCTCGCGCGGGCGCGCGTGAATGCGGAGAATCGCGGCGTTGCCGGCGGCGCCAGTCCGGTCTCGGACTGGCAACGTGCCTTCAACTCATCGATATTCGCAAATCCGCGATCGAACAGCGGCACCTGGCCGCGTTCCCTCGCCATCCGCGAACGCAGCGCGGCGGTCGCATCCTTGTCCACGCGATTGTTGCGAAGAACGACGCCATAGCGCAATGCGCCGGCTTCGCTGACCAGCCCGGCCTCGACGTCGAAGTGCACAAGTGCCGCATCGCGTGTCAGCGGGTCGCCGCAGCCGCCACCGCCCCAGGTCTCGTACAGCAGCAGGTCGCCGACCTCGACCTTGATGCGGTCGGTCTTCGATGGCAGCAGCTCCTCGCTGCCGTTCTTGCGCTGCAGGCGCTTGCGGCTGCGCGCGCCGGGCAGTCCACCGTTGACGCCCCAGGGGTAGGTCAACCAGCGATCATCGTGAATGGAAATCTCGCCGGGCTCCAGGAAGTGGTAGCCGATCCGGATCCCGTTGCCGCCGCGGAATTTTCCGGGACCGCCCGAATCCGTGATCGTCTCATAGGTGTCGATGCGCAGCGGAAAGTAGCTCTCGAGGAATTCGTTCGGCACGTTGGTGAATGACGGCCACAGCGAGTGTCCGTCCGGGCCGTCGCCGAATGGCTTGCCCGGGATGCCGCCGAAACCGATCTGGTAAAGCTGGTACCACTCGCCGTCCTTGTTGTAGCCCGAGTACATGAAGTGGGGGCTGTCCGAGAATCCCGCTGCGCACATGAACGCCGGGTTGCCCTGGCCGAGCAGGCCGCCGAGCACGTCGAATATCCGGCCGAGCGCGTGCGTGCGGCAGGAGAGAGCAGCGGGCTTGAGCGGCTTCAGCAACGTGCCCTCAGGAATGCGAACCTCCATCAGGTCGTAGAAGCCGTCGTTGAACAGGATCTGCGGGTCGAAGACCATGATCATGTAGACGCCGGCGAACATCTTGAACATTTCCTCGTTCAGCAGAAAGTTGATCGAGGAGATCGACTGCGGATCAGTGCCATTGAAATCAAAAATGCACTTGTCACCCTCGCGCCACATCGTGCAGGCGATCTTGTACGGCCCCATGTTCACGCCGTCATCGCAGACATAATCCTCGAAGTACTGCTTCGTTTCCGGGACCGTGCGCCGGATCAGTTCGCGCATCGCGCGCTTGTTGCGCTCGAGCATCGCGTCCATCGCCGAATAGAACACGTCGTCGCCGAAACGGCGGCTGATCTCGACGCAGCGGATCGCTGCGGTGCGAAGCGCCGCGACGATCGCGTGGAAGTCAGAGAAATTCCAGGTCGGCAGCCGGCAGTTATGCAGGATGACCTTGAGCAGGTCGTCCTGCAGCTGGCCGCCGCGGATGATCTTGACCGGCGGAACGGCGACGCCTTCTTCGAAAAATGTGCGTGCGTCGGTCGGCAGCGAGCCCGGCACCTTGCCGCCGACGTCGGTCATGTGGCCGAACATCGCGGCCCAGGCGATCACGCGGCGGTCCTTGAAGACCGGCATCAGCAGCAGCCAGTCGTTGATGTGGCTGATGGCGCCGTTGCAGGAATACGGATCGTTGGTCAGGAACACGTCGCCTTCCTCGACCGTGCCGTCGTAGCCCTGCATGAAGCCATGGATGAAGGAGCCGAACTGGCCGACCACCATCTTGCCTTCGAGATTCGCGATCAGCGGAAACTCGTCGTGCTGCTCGCGGATGCCGGGCGACATCGCGGTGCGGAACAGCACGGTGTCCATCTCGAAGCGCGCGTTCCTGAGTGCGCTCTCGATGATGTCGATCGTGACGCTGTCGACCTTGATCTTCCTGAAGGGCTTCTTGTTGCGTTCGATGATTTTCGCGGGCATGGGTTACTCTTTGTGCGAATCCGGGTAGATCAGGATGTTGCCAAGGCGGTCCACGCGACCGGTGTGCTTCGGCAGGATGACGGTCGTCGAATCCATTTCGATGACGATCGCCGGGCCGCGGATGCGGTTGCCGGCCTTGAGCTTCGCGCGCTCATAGACGGTAGCCTTGATTTTCTTCCGGTCCATGTACACGAGTTGCGCGCCGATGGCCGCCGCCTTCGGGTTGCGGTCGCCGCGCGCGATGGCCGGCTTTCGCACCGAGATACCACGGCCCTGGACCACGGCGCGCAGCGCGACGAACTCGTGCTCCAGCGGCAAGGCGAATGTGAACAGCCGCTTGTGCTCCGCGTCGAATGGCTCCGAGATCGCCTTCAGGCCGCGCTTCTTCAGCGCGCCGATGTCCACGTCGATCGTGAGCCGCAGGCCCTGGCCGTGATAGCGCACATCCACCTGGTAGCTGCGCTTCATCTCCGCGAGCGGCACTTTTTCGCGCTCGAGCGCCTGGGCGGCGGTCGCAGACAACTGCTCGAGGGTCTTCGCGATCTCGCCGGGCGTGGTCTCTGAGAACTTGCGGATGTAGGTGCGCGCGGACTCGTCGCGCAGCGCCGTCGTGGCGTCACCGAGTGCGCACAACACGCCCGGGCCCGGCGGGATGATCGACGGCCACGAGCCGAGCAGGATCGAAAGCGCATTGGCGTGCAGCGGACCCGCGCCGCCGAAGGCGATCAAGGCATAGTCGCGCGGGTCGTGACCCTGTTCGACCGACACGAGCCGGAGCGCGCCCACCATGTTCTCGTTGATGATGTCGTAGATACCGAGCGCGGCATCGTGCAGCGACTTGCCAAGCGCGGTCGCGATCTTGCCGACCGCCTGTGCCGAGAGATCGCGCTTCAGCTCGAGCTCGCCGCCGAGCCGCTGCATTTCCGGCAGGTAACCGAGCACGACATTGGCATCGGTTGCGGTCGGTTCGGTGCCGCCGCGGCCATAGGCCGCGGGTCCCGGGTCGGCGCCCGCGGATTGCGGGCCGACGCGCAGGGCCTTCGTGAGTTCCGGCACATGCGCGATGGAGCCGCCACCGGCGCCGATGCTGCGGACGTCGACGGAGGAGGCGCGCACCGTCACGTCGCCGATGGTCGTCTCGCGCCGCAGGCGCGGCACGCCGTTCATGATCAGCGCGACATCGGTCGAGGTGCCGCCCACATCCACCGTCAGGAGATTCGGGAAGCCGGCCTGCAGCGCGACCCACAGCGCGCCGGTGACACCACCGGCGGGGCCCGACATCAGCAGGTTCACCGGATATTCCTCGGCCGAAGCGGCGGAAGCCAGGCCGCCGTCGGAGCGCAGGATGTGCAGCTTCACATTACCCGCCTTCGATGCGAGCTTGTCTTTCAGGTTTTTCACGTAGCGCTGCACGACCGGGCGCACGTAGGAATTGGCGACGGTGGTGACCGTGCGTTCGTACTCCTGCATTTCCGGCACGACCTCGGAGGACAGCGAAACCGGCACGCCGGGGAGCACCGCAGCCGCGATCTCGCGGATGCGCCGCTCGTGTGCGTCGTTCGCAAAGGCGTTGATCAGCGAGACGGTCAGCGCCTCGATTTTCCCGGATTTGAGTTTCAGGAGATCGGTGCGTAGCGCCGCCTCGTCGAGCTTGCGCACCACGTCGCCGCGCGCACCGATGCGCTCGTCGGCCTCGATCGTGAGTTTCAGCGGCGCCATCGGCAGCGACTTGTTGTAGATGACCCAGCCGCCAAGGCCGCCCGGCACGAAGGAGCGCGCGATCTGCAGCACCTGGCGATAGCCCTTGGTCGTGACGAGTCCGACGCGCGCGCCCGAACTCGTCAGCACGGTGTTGGTCGCCACCGTGGTGCCGTGCATCACGTGGTCGATCGCCTTCGGATCGATGCCGGCCTGCTTGCAGATCCGCATCAGGCCGGCGAGCACGCCGATGGACTGGTCCTTCGGCGTGCTTGGGAGCTTGACGCTCCAGGTCTTGCCGGATTTCTCGTCGACGAGCAGGAGATCCGTGAACGTGCCGCCGACGTCGATGCCGAGTCTGTATGTCACATCCGCTCCTTCGATCCTGGAAATGTCCCCGCTTTCACCAGCATGCCTGGCACGGGCCGCCCGAACTGCTGCTGCAGCCAGCGGCCAGTCGCAATCGTATCGTCAAGGTCCACGCCGGTCTCGATGCCCATGCGACCGAGCATATAGAGCAGGTCCTCGGTCGGAATGTTCCCGGTCGCCGCCGGTGCGAATGGACAGCCGCCGATGCCGCCGATGCTCGCATCGATGACACTCGCGCCGCCAAGGACGGCGGCGTAGGCATTCGCGATGCCGGTGTTGCGCGTGTTGTGGAAATGGCCACGCAGAGGCATGCCGGGCAGGGCGTCCTGCAGGCGCAGCAGCAGGTCCGTTACCTGGCTCGGCACCCCGACACCGATGGTATCCGCGATTGCGATCTCGATCGGATCGCCGGCGGCGAGCTCACGTGCGATGGCGATGACTTGCTCGGGCGCAACCTCGCCCTCGAAGGGGCAGCCGAAGGCCCCGGAGATCGTGACCTGCGCGCGGATGCCGGCCGCGTGCGCGGCGGCGGCAATCTCAAGCCAGTCATCAATGGACTTGCGGGTCGTCACGCCCTGGTTGCGTTCGTTGAAGGCGTCGGTCGTCATGACGGCCATGCCGATCTCATCGCAACCCGCGGCAGCCGCACGGTCGAATCCGCGCCGGTTCAGCACCAGCCCGACGTAATGCACGCCGTCGTGTCGTGGCAGCGCCTTCATGACTTCTTCGGCGTCGGCCATCTGCGGCACGCGTTTCGGATTGACGAAACTGGTCGCCTCGACGCGCCGCGTGCCGGCTGAAACGATGCGCTTGATCAACTCGATCTTGGCGCTCGTCGGAAACACGCCCGGCTCGTTCTGCAGCCCGTCGCGAGGACCCACCTCGACGATCTCGATCTTTCGCGCCAGCGTCATGGCGAAATTGTATACATGGGATCGGGATTATCCCACCAATCGGCCAATAGTTGACCTCACCAGCGGCATAATTGTATACACGGGAGCATGGTGGACGAGAGTTTTAGAAACGGGCCGTTGTCCGACCTGCGGGTCATCGAGATGGGCACGCTGCTCGCGGGCCCGTTTTGCGGGCAGCTGCTGGGCGACCTGGGTGCCGAGGTCATCAAGGTCGAACCGCCGGGGCAGGGCGATCCGATGCGAGTCTGGGGCCGGCAGAAGCAGGGCGATCCCTCTTTATGGTGGCCCGTGGTGGGCCGCAACAAGAAGGCGATCACACTCGACCTGCGCCAGGCCGAGGGCCAGCAGGTATTGAAGGATCTCACAGCGAAAGCGGATTTCCTGGTCGAGAACTTCCGGCCCGGCACGCTCGAGAAATGGGGCCTCGGCTGGGAACAACTGTCGGCCGTCAATCCGCGCCTGATCATGGTTCGCGTGTCCGGCTATGGCCAGACCGGACCTTACGCACCGCGCGCGGGCTTCGGCGCGATCGGCGAGGCGATGGGCGGCCTGCGCTACGTGGTCGGTGATCCCTCCACGCCGCCGTCGCGGGTCGGCATTTCGATCGGCGATTCACTGGCCGCGACTTTCGCCTGCATCGGCGCGCTTTCGGCCCTCAATTACCGCGAGCGCACCGGCCGCGGCCAGGTGATTGATTCGGCAATCTATGAGGCCGTGCTCGGCATGATGGAATCGCTGATTACCGACTACGACCAGACCGGCTACATCCGCGAGCGTACCGGCGCGATCCTGCCGAATGTCGCGCCGTCCAATGTCTACCCGACCAGGGACGGCCTGGTGCTGATCGCCGCAAACCAGGACACCGTGTTCCGGCGCGTGTGCGAGGCGATGGGCCGTGACGAGCTCGCCTTCGATGCGCGTTACGACAGCCACCAGTCGCGCGGCACGCACCAGAAGGAACTCGACGAGTTGATCGGGCGCTGGACCGTAAGCCAGACGACGCGTGAGATCCTCGAGCTGATGGATCGCCAGGGCGTGCCGGCGGGGCAGATCTATCGCGCGCCGGAGATGCTGGAAGACCCGCATTTCATCGCGCGCGAGGCAATCGTGACCGTGGATCACCCGCAGTTCGGGAAGCTGCGGATGCAGAATGTCGCGCCGCGGCTCTCCGAAACGCCAGGCGGGATCCGGGCACCGTCACCGGCGCTCGGGCAGCACAACGACGCGATCTACCTCGAACTTCTCGGCATGCACCGCGAGCGTTACGAGCGGCTCAAGGCCGCCAAGGTCATTTGAACGAGTAGCTCACGTCCAGGCCGTAGCTGCTGCCCGGCGAGTCGTGGATGAACGAGCCGCCGAACTCCGGCGCCGAGATGATCTCCTGCAGGTATTTCTCGTCGGACAGGTTGCGGCCCCAGGCCGTCACTCCCCAGCGCTCGCCGGCCAGCCCGATGCGTGCATTGACGACCGCGTAGGCGTCGCGCTTCTGCTTCGAGAAGTCGCCCTGTCCGAAGCCGGCGCCGGTGAACAGATTCGGCACCAGTTCATCCTGGACCGGATGGAAACGGGTTTCGCCGACGAATGAGCTATCGACTCGCGCGACCAGATCGAGACCACTGCTACCGACCGCTGTCCTGAATTCGACGCCGAAATTGCCCGTGTACTCCGGCGCATAGGGAACTTCGTTGCCCGCGGTGTAGGGCCGCCCGTCGTAGCGGTCGATCCTGCCGTCCGTGTAACCATAGCCGCCGAAGATGGTCACGCTGTCGCCCGCGAGCCACCGGAAGTCGATTTCGGCGCCCTGGAGCGTCACCTGGTCGAGATTCGTAACGACGCGCAGCAGGCCGAACGGGCCGGCAAAGAAGTTGAAGAACTGCATGTCCTCAACATCCGTATGGTAGATCGCGCCGTTGATCGACAGCCGGTTGTCCAACAATTTCGCCTTGAATCCCGCTTCGAAAGCCTTGGAGACTTCCTTGTCGTAATCGTCGCTGACGCCGGTCAGGCTGCGGTTGCTGCCGGTGCAAGCCGGGAAATTGACCGGTGGCGCTTGCGTCGAGCCGAGGCAGAGCCCGCTGTAGAAGGCCTCGACCGTCGCAGCACTGCCCTGCGAGTTGAAGCCGCCGGAACGGAAGCCGTAGCCATACGATGTGTACAGCGACCACTCGTCATTGACCTGCCAGTTCACCGACACCTTGGGCTGGAACTGGCTGAAGTCGCGCGAGCGGCTCGGGATTTCCGTCAGCAGCGGATCCACCACATAGGCCGGATTGACGAAAGTGTTGCTTCCGGAGAAGAGGGGAGTCTGCGGCACCACGCGCGGCACGTTGTTATCGACATCGCGTTTCTCGCTGTCATAGCGCGCCGCAAGCGCAATCTCGACGTTTTCAGTTGCATCGAATGCGAGCTGGCCGAAAGCCGAGTAGACCTTGCTGGTGAAGGAATCGTCGTACAACAGGTCGGTCGGGTTTGACTCGCCGGTCGGAACGAGCGGCTGCAACAAGAAACCGCCGCCGGAATCCGAGCCTTGGGACACGATGACGTGGCGGTCGATATCCGCGAAATAGACGCCGGCCACCCAGCGCACGCGCTGCTCACCGGGGGAAGTCAGGCGCAGCTCGAGGCTCGTGTCGCTCTGGTTGCGGACCTGGTACTGATAGCCGTCGCAGGTCGTCGGGCTGTAAGGCGTCAGGAAGCTCAGGACGAAGGGTCCGGATGGCACATAGAAGAATGGCGGCGGCAGCGGCGTACCCGTATCCGGATCAGCCTGCTCGGTGTTGGACGTCTGGCAGGACGAGGTCGCGCTGTACAGGAAGAACGCAGCGCTGGTGCCATCCGTCAGGAAGAAATTGTCCTGGTCGTTGTAGGCCGCGATGGCCGTCAGCGTGCCGACGCTCAGGTCGAATTCTCCCTTGATTGAGAGATTCAGGTTGTCCTGCTCGTTGATCGGGCGGACGTTGTTGATGTAGTGGAACGAATGGGCGTTTGGGTCTTCCTGGAAGACGCCGACACCGGAGCCGGCGGCGGCCTCGGCAAGCGCGAGCGAGGCATTGAAATTGATCGCGCCCGATTTGACCTGCGAATACTTGGCCTTGACGTCGATCTCGCCGGAATCGCCGACATTGAACAGTAGCCGCCCTGTGCCGCCCGTCTCCTCGAAATAGTCCACACAGTCGTCGCAGCCGAGGCGCTCGTTGTTCCACTGGCCGTCGGTGCTACGGGTATAGGCCGAGAGACTGCCCTTGGCGTTGCCGCCGAGCGGCCCGCCGAAATAGAGGTTGCCTTTGTAGGTGTTGTCGCTGCCGTAGCCCGCGCCGACCTCGAATTCGCTCGTGTCGCCCGGCTTGCGTGTCGTGATGATGAACGCGCCGGCGAGCGCATTGCGCCCGTAAAGCGCGCCCTGCGGGCCCTTCAGCACCTCGATCTGCGTGACGCCGTTCAGTTCCTGGTTCAGCGCGTTGGGGTTGGTCTGCAGCACGCCGTCGATGACGAGCGCGAAGTTTGGCTCCGCGTCGCGGCCGGTGTTGATGCCGCGGATCACGACCTGCAGGTCGCCGGCCTCGGCTGTCTGGACCTGCGCGACGCCCGTCGTCATCGCGATGAAATCCTTTGGCCGCTCGATGCCTGCCGACATGATTTCCTCTTCGGTGAAAGCCTGGATGGTGACCGGGACATCCTCGATCTTCTCCGCGCGTTGCCGCGCAGTGACCACGACCTCGGGTAGCTGCGATTCCGACTGTGGATCGGCGGCGGCATTTGCGGCGGCCAGGATGCTCGCGACGGCAATGGCGAGGGCGGAAGTAGAGAGGCTGGAGTGCTTCATGGGTTCCTCGCAGGGTTTAAGGCGGCAACCCCGTTGTTGTATACAAAACAGGCGTCCGGATCATACTCTCAGGCCTGATGGGGCTGCAATATTGGAGTATCGGGCCTGTTTGGTATACACAGCAGCACCAGCACGCATAGTCGCTGCGCTGCGACGGGATGCCGTGCAAGCCATGGAAAACTGGGTAAACTTCCGGGTCAATTAATGGAGAGAGCCGCCATGTTCAAGACAAGATCCCTCTCACTCGCACTGATCCTGCCAGTCGCGATTGCGTTTCTCGCGCTCGCCGCTTGCGGCAACAAGACACCGCCACCGGCCACGAGCACCGACCCGGTCGTCCAGGCGCAGATCGAAAAAGACGCCGAGATGAAGGCGAAGGAAGAGGAGCTGGCGCGCAAGGAAGCCGAACTTGCACTTAAGGAACGCGAACAGAGTCTCGCGCAACGCGAAGCCGCACTCGCCAAGGCAAGTGCACCGACGCCGAAGCCGAAAGCTGCGACAGCGCCGCCGACTGCCACCGCGCCGAAGCCCGCAGCGCCGTCTGGCCCGCGCAAGTACACGGTTGCAGCGGGTACTTCGTTTTCGGTGCAACTGCCCGCGACCATCACGACCAAGAATGCGAAGATCGGCGATCGTGTCGCCGGTAACCTGAATTCCGACCTGGTCGTCGACGGCAAGGTCATCGCCAAGGCCGGTGCACTGCTGCAGGGTTCGATCACGGAGGTCATTTCCGGCAGCAACAAGATCGGCGGCACGCCGACGCTCGGCCTCAATTTCGACAACCTGACGCTTGCTGACGGCAGTGACACGCCCATTTCCGCCTCGATCAGGCAGGTGTCCGCGAAGAGCGATACGGGGCGTGATACCGCAAAGATCGCGGGCGGTGCCGTGATCGGGGGCGTGATCGGCAATCAGATGGGCAAGAATGGCAACGTGATTGGTGCGCTGATCGGTGCTGCCGCAGGCACGGCCGCCGCGAAGAATACCGGCACCGAAGTCGAATTGCCCGCCGGCACGGTGCTCGGGGTCACGCTCAATTCACCAGTAACCGTCGAGATGTAATTTAAAGGGGACGCATCCCTTTACCTTTGTAATTAGGTGCCGGGTCGCAGGTTCGGCTGTTACTTGCGAACCTGCGACCTGGCACCTGATCGGGACTTGAGCCAGGCGAATACCCCCGGCGAGATCGAAACCAGAACGATCAGCACGATCACGATGCTCAAGTTCTGCTTGACGACCGGGATATTGCCGAAGAAATAACCGGCGAGACATAGCGAGACGACCCACAGGATCGCCGCCGCGACGCAAAAGCCGAGATAGCGCAGGTAGGGCATCGCGCCGACGCCCGCAACAAACGGCGCATAAGTGCGGATGATCGGCATGAAGCGGGCCAGGATGATGGTCTTGCCGCCATGACGCTCGTAGAAATCGTGCGCACGCGCGAGATGCGCCGGGTTCAACCAGCGCGAGCGTTCGTAGTGGAACACTTTCGGCCCGACCAGCCGCCCGATCCCGTAATTGACGTTGTCACCGGTCAGCGCCGCACAGATGAGCACGATGATGAGCGTCGCGATGTCCATGTCGCCGGCGGCGGCCAGCGCGCCGCTGACGAACAGCAGCGAATC
>CAYYQQ010000055.1:0-16920 GCA_964473595.1 uncultured Steroidobacteraceae bacterium
CAGTTCCTTGACGCCCGCTTCATTGACGAACAATACCTTCATGCGCCGCCTCCGGGAGCTGGACCGGAAAACAAGCTGGCCTACGGAACGGCAGTATAGAGCCACTGTTCCCGGAGGCGATGGCGAGGGCCCGCTTTTTCCCCTATCTGCGGGGCGTGTTGAAGGAGCTCCATCAGCAGATGCCTCGGCGCGGGGCGAGCGTCGAGGACAATCAAGCAGGCGCGGACTGGACCTTTACTCGCCCGCCCTGCGTTTCATCGCCTCAACAGTTACCGTCGCATCGCGACTGTTGAACCAATACTGCTTGACGATGAATGACTGCACCACTCCGAGCCTAAGATAGTACTGCTGTATCGACATCGGCAGGTCGTGGAAATCGCCGATCGTGCGCCGGCAACTTGGCTCGCCGCATGCACATTGCATCGTCCAGCGCCGCTCGCTCATTGTCGTCGAGTAATCGTAGAAGATCTCCCCGCCGGCCATGATGTCGCGCAGCGCGATCAACATCCGATCAGAGCGCAGTCCGGCATTGGGCGCGCAGCTATGGTTCACGACCCGGCTACGGACATCGAGGTCGAGATACGCCAGACGCTCGAGCTGGAGCGGATAGGACTCGTCGTACCCGCTGGCCAGCACATCGTCAAGGCCAAGAACCTCGCCAGTGAAAACCATGATCTGCATGCCGGCGCGAATTTCGGTTGCCGCGAACAGCCCAAGCCCGTGCGGACTCTTGCCAACGCGAACCACAGGACTCGGACCGTCTTGCATCAGCTGAATCTCGCGAGCAGAAACAATGAACCAAGCGCCATCGCAACACCGACAGCCTCGTAACCGAGGAGCGTTTCTTTGAGGATCAGCGTGCCGACCAGGACAAGCAGCAGAATCGTGGAAACGCAGTAGACGATGCCGAGTTCCGTGAACGAAAGGTGGCGCATCACGTAGACCCAGCCAACGGCCATCGACGCATAGACGGTAAGCCCCAGCCAGAACCACCAGGACTTGCTGCTTACTGGGTGACCGCTGGCGAGCTTCAGAAAATAATCGGCGAGCACTCCAGCCGCCGCGAGTCCGGCGGCCATCAATATTGCGGTCTGTTTGGGTGACATGGTCGTTCAGCCTGCCGCAACGCGCGGCGATACGCGCACGTCCAGGTAGGCGGCGGCTTGATCGGCTGGCATCGGACGTGACACGTAGTAGCCCTGAATCTCGTTGCAGTTATGCAAATCAAGTATCACGACCTGCATTTGGTCCTCGACACCCTCGGCGGTCACGGACAGGTCCATACCCTGCGCCATCGCAATGATGGCCGCCGCGATGGTGCGATCCTTCTTGACGGTGTCAATGTTGCAGATGAAAGAGCGATCAATCTTCACGCGGTTGACGGAGAGTTCCTTGAGATACTTCATGCCAGCGTAACCGACGCCGAAGTCATCGATTGCGATCTGGACATTCAGCGCCTTCAGTCGACCGAGCAATTCGCGCGCATGCTCGAAGTTCGCGATTAGCGCGCCTTCGGTCAGTTCCAGCTCGAGGACGTTCGGCTCGAGGCCGCTCTCCTGCAACGCGTGAGCGACTCTGTCGATGAAATTGGGCTGCACGAGCTGCACGGGGGACACGTTCACTGCGATGCGTTCCATCGGAAGCCCGGCATCGATCCATGCGGCGGCCTGCACGCACGCTGCATGCAACACCCAGTCACCGATCACATTGATGAGGCCTGAATCTTCCGCTACCGAAATGAACTCCTGCGGCGGCACATTCCCGAGCTCAACGTTGTTCCAGCGCAGTAGCGCTTCCATGCCACAGACGCGGCCAGATTTGACGTCGACCTGTGGCTGATAGTGAAGCGAGAACTCATTCCGCGCGAGTGCTCCGCGAAGCTGGCTTTCCAACGTCAGGCGCTTCAGAGCCGTTGCATTCATCTGCGCGTCGTAGTACTGCAGATTCGCGCGCCCCTCGCGCTTCGCGAAATACATCGCAAGGTCGGCGTTGCGCAGCAGGGACTCGATTTCGTCACCGTCATTGGGAAACACCGCAACACCGATGCTCGCAGTAAGAAAGAGCTCGTGGCCGCCGGCCCGGACCGGCGACGCGAGCGCCTTGGCAATGCGTTCGCCGATGATGTCTGTATCCGTGGGCTCGGAGATATCAGGAAGTAGCATCAGAAATTCGTCGCCACCCATGCGCCCGAGCCGGTCAGGCAAGCGCATGGCTGTGCCGGGGCCGCGCATCGAATTGCGCAGGCAGTTTGCCATTGCCTGCAGGACCTCGTCGCCGACGCTGTGACCGAGCGTATCATTGATACGCTTGAAATTATCCAGATCTATGAAAAACACCGCCATGTTGCGTGAGTGCTGTTTCGCGGTTGCGATGGCCTCAGCCATATGCTCACGCATCATTGTGCGGTTAGGCAGTCCAGTCAGGGGATCGAAGTACGCGAGCCGGCGCACGTGTGCCTCGATGCGCGCATTGCGCCCCAGCGCGACGGCGAGCTGCCGCACCTCGTGGGCGTGAAACGGCTTCTGCAGATATAGCAGCCGTTCCGCAGGCGGAATCCGGGTCGAAAGCTCCGCCGGGTCGAAATCCGAATAGGCAGTGACGATGACCATGTGGATGTTTGGGTCCAGCTTCCGGATCGCCGACGCCGCCCAGGCACCGTCGGGCCCGGGTGGCATGCGCATGTCGAGGAACACAACATCGAAGTTCTGCCCCTTCTCAAGACTTGCCTGGACCATATTCACGGCGGCCTCGGCACCATTGGCGGTATGCACCTCGAAATCGGGCGCCACTGGAGCCTTGTCGTCATCACTGGCGAACAGTCGCACACGCAGGCGTTCCAGTTCGGTCTTCGTCGCGGTGGTTGGCCGTGCCCCGAGCAGTTCCTCGTAGGCATCGCGAACCGGAGCCTCGTCATCGACCACGAGAACACGAATCGTATCGACGGCCTTCATCGTGCTCACCTCGCGACCGCCCCGAGCATGGGATTCGGCAGCTTTTCAGCAAGAGGCAAGATGAGATGCAGCCGCGCGCCCTTGCCGGCGCCAACGCTTTCGGCGAACAGACGACCGCCGAGAGCACTGACTGTATTTGCGCTCCAGTGCAGACCTACGCCGGAACCCCTGTTCTTGGTCGAGAAGCGGCGGTCGAAGATACGCTTGAGATGCCACGGCTGGATACCGACTCCGTTGTCGTCAAACACGAAGTGCGCGACGACCGCGTCGTCTGCATCTTCGCGCGTGGCGCTCACGGAAATGCGCCCGCCAGCGGTTCCCTGGCTCTTGATCGACTCCGCGGCGTTGATGATCAGATTGTCGATGACCTGTCGGATTTCGATGCGCGAGCCGCGCACGCCGTCGAGCGCTCGTACACTTGGATCGATGTGAAGGATTTCTGGGCTTTTCAATTCAGGATTCAGTCCGTCGACGGACTGCCGGATAATCTGATCCATGTCGATGGACTCGACGGCGTGGCCCTTGTGGCTGTAGTGGTCCTGCTCGGCAAGAATATCCTGCACGTGCCCGACTTGCACGACGACTCCCTGTACGTCCTCTTGCGCGCTGCGCAACAGCACGGCAATCTCGCGGACCGCGAACTGCACGAAGCGGATCAGGTCGGACTGGCGATCCGGAGCTGCCGTCATCTGTTCGAGCTCCTCGACAGCGCGCTCGATATCGCCGGGGCGCGCTGCCTGAATGCGCTCCTTCAATGTGTGGAGCCGCACGGAGATCGGTGTCACCGCGTTGCCGAGGTTGTGCAGGATACCGGCGGCCATGTCGGCCTTGCCGGAAGCGAACGACTGCTCCATCAGGCGTTGCCTGGCTTCGGCCAAATGATCGGTCATACGATCGAACTCTTTTGCGAGCACCCCGAGCTCGTCCTTCCGGTTCAGCTTTAGCCGTTTGCCCAGGGCATCGGTGTTTCCGACCTCGACCGCGTGCGCGGTCAACTTGCCGATCGGACGTAGCATTGTGGTGTGGATCAGCGCAAACAAAGTCGCAAGAACCGTAAACGCCACGCCGCACAGGATCATCAGGGCGATGCTCGAGGCATGCTTGCCAAACTCGGATATCGTGCGTGGCGTGGCGACCTGAATCGTCAGGACTGGAACATTGTTGATATCGGTGATCGTGGTCTCGCCGATGGTCAAGTCCCGATCCTGCCTGAGCGTCACGGCGGACCGGGCGGGTTGCGGCTTCCCTTCTTCGAACTCAGTCGCCAGTGAGACCGGAGTGGTAGATGCGACAGGCTTGATCGTGAGCTGGAGCTTGTACTCAGCGGCAATGCGACTGATGGTCGCCGCATCCACTAGCCGGCCGAAGATCAGTGCTCCGGCTGGAGGTCCCTCGCCGCTGGATGTGAGGATCTGCCTCGCCGCCACCAACATCGGCCCGTTGGACGTGCTCACAATTCCCTTGACATCGCCGCTAACGTCAGGGAACCGGAGCAGCGGGTGATTGGGCGGGAGAGAAGCTTCCTGCAGCTCTCCAAATCCGGGGTTGTCATGTGTCGTGGCGTTCGGAGCGCGATAGATCACCTGAGCGCCGTCCATCCTGTAGAAGCCCATATAGCTGACTTCGGCAGTTGCAACGGGCTCCGCGCTGAGTTCAGCTTCGACGAATTCGTCGTTGTTGCCCACCATGAACTGCTTGCTGGCGTCCCACCAGGCCCACGCAGTGACGTTGGTACTCAGAACCGTCAGGTCGCGACGAATGGCCTCGACCGCACGTTCGACATTGCTATGCGCCTGCTGTTGTTCGAGTTCGACGAAGCTCGGGATGATGAACAAGCGATTTATCACGACGCTCGCGACGCCGGAAATGACGAACAACAGCAAAATTAGGAGGCTGACTTTGTATTTGAGCGACATAATGCGGCCACTTGACTTGACAGATCCTATCAATCAGTCCCGCGGTACGGATGTGACGCCGGTCACGCGCCACGCCAAGTCGCATGGATCAACGAGTGTCGTGCGTCGCAATACCGGGGTTCCGGCTGCGCGTGCGCTCGGCTAGCATGCAACGCACGTTCCAGCGCATGCGATGCGCGAACCGGCCGGCAGCTATGCCGCGGCTTTTACCTGCGACGATGACACGGACGACGACGACGATCGCCTGTGGAAATTGGAAGGGGGATAGCAGAACGGCTACTGTTCTGAATACCTCGGGTAGCGTCGTCAAGATCTCAAATGTTGAGTGATTCCTGGCGGGTGCTGTCGGGCAGGCCAGGACGCGGGGCCCGGATCGTGGTCGACTAGCGAATGAGCAGGTCCAGCTGGCCGACGTCCAGACCCACCTCGCGATAGTACTTCCGGGTCAGCTCAAGCAACGATGCCAACGTGGTAGTGGACTCCGAGCTGGGCGCCGGGGAGACCCTTCAGGACAACGCTGAATCCAGACGCCATCCGCATAGGGAACCCACGGCCCATCGTCCTCCAGGTTGGTGTTCGCAACGAAGTGTCCGCGGTCTCGTCGATTCGGATCGAGCCCGTCGGTTACGCTGTTGAAGGCAGCGATCGGCATGTGTGTCTCTCTCTCATGCGGCAGTCTGCCGGGGCTCGTGTTCACCAATCGGAAAATCGAATGGCTTCATTCGGCCGCCGTGCGCTTGCCCTTCAGTTCCACGAGAATCAGTTCGAACAGCTGGTCGCCGACGTTCTCCGGCAGGTGTTTGCCGCCGGCGTCCCATAGCACGGTTCCAGCCTTCATTGGTTCGCCGACTATCTTTCCGTCAGGCAGCGTGAATTTCCCATTGGTGTCCGTCAGCAACACGGCCACGTTTGCTGGGTGCTCGTGCATTACCGACTTCTCGTGTGCGCCGTAGGTGATGCGCAGTACCCGCACATCGTCATTCTCAAATTCCACCTTGTAATGCTTCGGATCAGCCACCACTGCGTCCTGCGCTGCGACGGGTACGGCCGGCAGGACCTGAAGCGCAAATATCAAGCTTGCAGGGAGCGCCAGCCTGCGAAGTGTCTCGAATGGATTCATTCTCATGTTTCTCTCGCAGCGCGGTGGATCGCCTGGCGGATGCGCTGATAGGTGCCGCACCGACAGATGTTGCCGGCCATGGCGGCGTCGATGTCGGCATCGGTGGGCTTGGGCTTCCTGGCGAGCGGGGCCGCGGCGGACATGAGCTGGCCCGACTGGCAGTAGCCGCACTGGGGTACGTCCACCTCGATCCAGGCCTGCTGAAGCGGGTGGCTGCGGTCGGGTGACAGCCCTTCGATGGTAGTCACCTTCTTTGATCCGACACTCGAGACCGGGGTCTGGCAAGAGCGGACCGGCGTATCGTCAACGTGGACGGTGCAGGCGCCACATTGGGCAATGCCGCAGCCGAACTTGGTGCCGGTCAATCCCAGGGAGTCGCGCAGCACCCAGAGGAGCGGCACCGGGTCGCGATGACGGCCGAACAGCAGCAACTGTTCGGCATTGATCGGCTGAATGTGGCGCGCTCCTCCATACCTGCGGTGACCCATGTAGATTATTCCGCGAGGGTACAGACGGTCCACCGGGAGACGAATCCCCTCTATCACGCGCTGATCACGAGATTCCACGAGCTGACCGGCTGCCCGGTCGTGGTCAATACGAGTTTTAACGTCCGCGGTGAGCCGCTGGTTTGCACGCCTGAGGACAGTTTCCGCTGTTTCATGGGCACCGAAATCGATGTACTTGTGATCGGCAACGCCTACCTCGAGAAGAACCGGCAACCCGAGCACCTCAAGCAGCGATACGAGGACCGCTTCGACTTGGATTGAGGCGTGCGGACCTGAGCGGGCGCCAGGTGCTTGCCGTGCAGCTCAGGTACCGTCGGTGGAAGGCCGCGGGAGTGGTTGTCATGTTGCCAGCAAGAGCGGCCGAGGTTCGTTTTGATTCGCCGCGGCCTTACCCTCGCCGCGAGGCGGCGTAACGGTCAAGTCATCCGCGCGCTGGTGGATGACGGGGGGCCCTGTACCGCCACCATTTCGAGCTCGTCGAGGGCGCGTTCCAGGATGCCGAGACCCTCGTCCACCACGGCATCTTCCGCCGTGATCGGCACCAGGATGCGGATCACGTTGCCGTAGATTCCGCAGGACAGCAGGATCAAGCCGAGTTCACGAGCGCGCTTCGTCAGCGCTTTCGTCAGGTCGACCGCGGGCTTCGCCGGGTCGCCGCCTTCACACAGCTCGAATGCCACCATCGCACCGAGACCGCGGACTTCGGCAATCGAGGGATGGCGCGCCGCGAGCTGCTTCAATTTTTCCGTCAATCGCGTGCCTAGCTTGCCGGCGCGCGCGAAGATCTGCTCCTGCTGGAATACATCGAGGACTGCGAGCGCCGCGGCGCAGGCGACCGGATTGCCGGCATAGGTGCCACCGAGTCCACCCGGCGCGCAGGCATCCATCACTTCGGCGCGGCCGACGACCGCGGAAAGCGGAAATCCTCCGGCGAGCGACTTGGCGAGCGTCGTGATGTCGGCAGCGACGCCGAAGTGCTCCATCGCGAACATGCGCCCGGTGCGGCCCGCACCGCTCTGGATCTCGTCGGCGATCAGCAGGATGCCGTGCTTGTCGCAGAGCTCGCGCAGGCGCAGCACGAAATCCTTCGGCGCCACGTAAAACCCACCTTCGCCCTGCACCGGCTCGAAGATGATCGCAGCGACGCGCGTAGGCTCGATGGCGCACTTGAACAGCATCGCGATTGCGTCAAGGGAATCGTCCACCGACACGCCATGCAGCGCATTCGGGAATGGCGCGTGGTACACCTCGCCCGGCAGCGGCCCGAAGCCGGCCTTGTACGGCTCGACCTTGCCGGTCAGCGCGAGCGCCATCATCGTGCGGCCGTGAAAGCTGCCGGCGAAGGAGATTACGGCGGAACGCCCGGTGTGGACACGCGCGATCTTGATGGCGTTTTCGATCGCCTCGGCGCCGGTCGTCATCAGCAGCGACTTGTGTGCGCCGGCGCCCGGCGCCATCTTGTTGAGACGCTCGCAGAGCGCGACATAGGGCTCGTAGCCGGTGACCTGGAAACAGGTGTGGGTGACCTTCTCCAGTTGCGCGCGCACGGCATCGAGCACGCGCGGATGGCGATGGCCGGTATTCAGCACGGCGATTCCGCCGGCGAAGTCGACGTAGCGATTTCCGTCGGCATCCCACAGCAGCGCATTCTCCGCACGCTCGATATAGATCGGCTGCGCCATCGCGACGCCGCGCGCCACGGCTGCATTGCGCCGCGCCACCAGGGATTCGTTGTTTTTCATTCTGACCTCAGTGGATCTGGATCTCGTCGTCGTCGTCCTCGACAACCTGTTCCCAGGTGAATGTCGTGGTTTCGATGGGGAGCCCGGGCCTGATGTTTTCCGTGAGGTCGGTGTAGCCGAACTCGTCCGCTTCAACGTCATCCACCGATCCACCCCAATCATCAGGCGGGGCCGCAGAGGCGACGGCGAACTGGCGCCATTCGGCGAAGTCGATCTCGTCGATGCCGCCGTCGAATTCCTGGATCTCGATGGTGCCGGAGTCCTCATCGAGTGCCACGACCTGGAAAGTCTCGCCCCTGTTACGGTGCGAGTACCAGTTTCCGACGATTGGTGGCAGACGATTGCTCACGGCCCGGTTCCTGCTTCGGGCCCGCCACGCTCATGGTGGCGGGCGGCAATTTCATCCTACGCTTCAGAGTCGCCGCATGCCAAGCATTCGCGAACGAATTCGCATACTGTTCAATTCATGAATCGACCATGTGGTCCGCGGCCGCCCGGGAGAAGGCTATGACGACACCCACAATCGTAGATTTCCGGCGCAACCTGAAGGCTCAGGAATCGGCGCCGGCGCCTGAGCGCGTATTGAAGGGCGAGCCAAAGACCTGGGTGCGCAATTTCTACACGGACCCAAGCCAGCAATTCTTCGCCGGCACCTGGGCCAGCAGTGTCGGCAAGTGGCAGATCGAGTACACCGAGCACGAGTTCTGTCATCTGCTGGAGGGCCGCGTCGTTCTGACTTCGGCGGACGGGCGCCGCTGGCAGTTCAATGCCGGCGACGCCTGGGTCATACCCGCCGGGTTCAGTGGCACCTGGGAGACCGTCGAGCCGGCGCGCAAGCGCTACGCATCATTCGAGGTTTCGAAACCTGCGTGATACCTCTGTTGCGGATTAACAACAGCACTGCGGAGCCATTTTCCTGTGCCCCGAGGCCGGGGATCGCAGAAATGTTGCGTTCCGAACACATTTTTGCGTAGAATCGCTGTGAGTCACGGCTCGGACATGAGCCAAACGCAATAAAGAGGGGGAGCGAATGAAGTATTCAATAGGGCTGATCGCGGCTGGCCTGCTCAGCATCGCAGGCACTGCGCACGGTGACGCAGTAACAGCCACAGCCACGGTGGTGAGTGACTACGACTTCCGCGGTATCACGCTGACATCGAAGGAGCCAGCGCTGCAGATTAGCGTCGACTATGCCCATGACAGCGGGTTCTACGCCGGCATCTGGGGTAGCAGGCTCAATTTCGGCGATTGTTGCCACGAGAAAGCCGAGCTCGACTACTACACAGGCTATGCCTGGACCACTGGAGAGGATCTGGCGTGGAACGCTTTTTTTATCTACTACTCGTATCCAAGCGCGCAATTGGATGGCGTCAGCTTCGACTATCCAGAGGCGAACATCGGCCTAACCTACAAGTGGTTGGGCGCCAAGTTGTGGTATTCGTGGGACTACAACAATACTGACAAGGAAGGGTACTACGTCGATCTGAGCGGCACTTTCCCGATGCCTCAAGACTTCAAACTCGTGGTGCACGGGGGTTACAGCGGGGGTGATTACTGGTCGTCCATCGACTCCGAGTACTTCGATTACTCAATCGGCGTCACCAAGTCGGTCGGTCACTTCAACCTGGCGCTCAAGTTCATCGATGGCAGCGATGCCCCCGACCTAGACGACTCCGATCCTGGCAACACGCCTGGCGTCGATCACGACGTCTTCTCTACTGACAGCAAGGTCTTTTTCAGCGTCTCCACCACGTTCCCGTGGTCTTCAAAGTAAGACGCACCTGGTACGCGAAGAAATGAAGCGGGCCGGCAATGCCGGCCCGTTTTTTTTTTTATGCCAGGCCGTCGATCACGGCCGCGAGCGTCTCGAAAATCCTGTCGACCTGCGCGCGTTCGATGATGAGCGGCGGCGACAGTGCGATCGTGTCACCGGTGGTCCGCATCAGGAGTCCGCGCTCGAAGGCCGCCACGAGGGCGTCGTAGCCACGCGCGCCGGGTGCGCCGGCGCGTGGCTCCAGCTCAACGCCCGCGACTAGCCCGTAACAGCGCAGGTCCACCACATGCCGGCGCCCCTTCAAGGCATGCACGGCATTTTCCCAGTACGGCGCCATTGCGCGGGCATGGTCGAACAAGCCCTGCCGGTAAATTCGCTGTGTTGCGAGACCTGCGGCGCAGGCCACCGGGTGCGCCGAATAGGTGTAGCCGTGGAACAATTCGATCGCCTGCTCGGGACCGGTCATGAATGCGTCGTAAATCTCGCGGCGCACGAGTACCGCGCCCATCGGAATGGCGCCATTGGTCAGGCCCTTCGCGCAGGTCATCATGTCCGGCACCACGCCGAATTCCTGCGCTGCGAATGCCGATCCGGTGCGCCCGAAGCCGGTGATGACCTCATCGAAGATCAGCAGGATACCGTGCTTCGTGCAGATCTCGCGCAGCCGCTCGAGATAGCCGCGCGGCGGCAACAGCACGCCCGTGGATCCCGCAATCGGCTCGACGATGACCGCCGCGATCGTCGAGGCGTCGTGCAATGCGACCAGGCGCTCGAGATCGTCGGCAAACTCGGCGCCGTGCACCGGCAGTCCGCGTGAATACAAGTTACGCGCAGGGTCATGCGTATGACGGATGTGATCAACGCCGGGCAACAGCGCGCCAAAATACTTGCGGTTGTTGACCATGCCTCCGACCGAGATGCCGCCGAAGCCGACACCGTGATAGCCGCGCTCGCGTCCGATCAGCCGCGTGCGCGCCGCGTCGCCGCGCACCCGGTGCCAGGCGATCGCGATCTTGAGCGCCGTGTCCACCGCCTCCGAGCCGGAGTTGGTGAAGAACACGTGGTCGATTCCCTGCGGCGCGATCTCGATCAGCGCATTCGCGAGTTCAAACGCGAGTGGATGCCCCATCTGGAATGGCGGGGCGTAATCCAGGATCGCGATCTGGGTCGCAACCGCCTCGGTGATTTCGCGCCGTCCGTGACCGGCATTCACGCACCACAGGCCTGCGCAGCCATCGAGGACCTGCCGGCCGTCCGGTGTCCAGTAGTGCATGCCCTCGGCGCGCGCGAGCATGCGCGGCGCCGACTTGAACTGGCGATTGGCCGTGAATGGCATCCAGAATGCTTCGAGGGCGGCGCGATTGGGCAACGGGGGAGTCATGTTCAGCAGCTCCGGGGGCTCGGGATAATTGACACTAATTGCACGCCGGCGCGATATTACGCAAGTTCTGTTTAATATCATAGACATGCATGGCGCAGGCGATGGCAATTGACGTCGGCGCCCGTTTGAAGGCAGTGCGCCTGATGCATAGGCTCTCGCAGCGCGAGCGCTGTGAGATCATCAGCGCCGCGACGCTACCGACACTCTGACGAGGAGCGCTCAAGGCTTGAAACGCGAATCACATACGACCAACTGGCGTGAGCGCGCTTCGACGCTGCAACTGCGTACCGAGGCTTTCGTCGACGGCAAGTACCGGCCGGCGGCTTCTGGTGAGACATTTGTCTGCATCAATCCGGCGACCGGCAAGTCGATCGCGCAGGTCGCCGCCTGCGGATCGCGGGACGTGGATGTGGCGGTTGCAAGCGCGCGTCGTGCCTTCGATGACGGCCACTGGTCACGCAGGGCGCCGGCCTCGCGCAAGAAAGTGTTGCTGCGCTTTTCGGAGCTGATCCGCAAGCACCGTGAGGAGCTGGCGCTGACCGAGACGCTCGACATGGGCAAGCCGATCACGGACTCGCTCAAGATCGATATCCCGGGCGCCGCGCGCTGTATCGCCTGGTACGCGGAGGCGATCGACAAGATCTATGATGAGATCGCGCCGACTCCACATGATGTGCTGGCGCTCATCACACGTGAGCCGGTCGGCGTCGTGGGTGCGATCGTGCCCTGGAATTTCCCGCTGCTGATGGCCTGCTGGAAACTCGGCCCGGCGCTCGCGACCGGCAATTCGGTCGTGCTGAAGCCCTCCGAAAAGTCGCCGCTGACGGCGCTGCGCATTGCGGAGCTCGCGGTCGAAGCCGGGCTACCGGAGGGGGTCCTCAATGTCGTGCCTGGATTCGGGCACACGGCCGGCGAGGCGCTTGCGCTGCACATGGACGTGGATTGCATCGCGTTCACCGGCTCGACGCGCATCGGCCGGCGCATGCTCGAGTACGCGGGGCGCTCCAACATGAAGCGTATCTGGCTCGAGTGCGGTGGCAAGTCGCCCAATATCGTGATGGCGGATGTCGCCGATCTCGAGCGGGCCGCGAAGGCTGCGGCCATCGGCATCTTCTTCAATCAAGGCGAGATGTGTTCGGCGGCCTCACGCCTGCTGGTGCACGAATCGATCCGCGACGAAATGCTCGACAAGATCGTCGCGATTGGCCAGGCCATGGCGCCGGGCGACCCCCTGGATCCGGCGACGAAGCTCGGCGCGATCGTGGACCAGGCACAGATGAACACCGTGCTGGGCTACATCGAGGCAGGAAGCAAGGGCGGCGCGAACCTGCGCTCCGGCGGCAAGCGTGTGCGCGAGGAGTCCGGCGGCTTCTTTGTCGAGCCGACCGTATTCGACTGCGTCCAGATGGACATGCGGATCGCGCGCGAGGAGGTCTTCGGGCCCGTATTGTCGGCAATTACCTTCAAGAGCCCGAATGAGGCCGTCAAAATGGCGAATGACGTGATGTACGGCCTGGCTGCCGCGGTCTGGACTCGAGACCTGGCGACGGCCCACCGGGTGGCGAAATCGATTCGGGCAGGCACCGTGTTCGTGAACTGCTATGACGCCGACGACATCACCGTGCCATTCGGCGGCTTCAAGCAATCCGGTAATGGCCGCGACAAGTCGCTGCACGCAATGCACAAGTACACCGAGCTCAAGACCACCTGGATCGACCTGTCATGAAGGTCACGGTGGCGGCCACGCAGATGGCCTGCGGCTGGGATCGCAAGGCCAACATCGCGAATGCCGAGCGGCTGATCCGCGATGCGGCCGGCCGCGGCGCCAATGTGATCCTGATCCAGGAGCTGTTCGAGTCGCCGTATTTCTGCAAGGATCACCTTGCGAAGCATTTCGAGCTCGCGACGCCGATCGCGGAAAATCCGGCAATCGCGCGGCTCTCGAAGGTTGCGGCGGAGCTCAAGGTCGTATTGCCCGTGTCGGTGTTCGAGCGCGCGCAGAATGCCTATTTCAATACGCTCGCGATGCTGGACGCCGACGGCAGCCTGCTCGGCATCTATCGCAAGTCGCATATTCCCGAGAGTCCGGGCTATCACGAGAAGTTCTATTTCTCGCCCGGCAATACGGGCTTCAAGGTCTGGCCAACCCGATTTGGCACGCTGGGGGTCGCGGTCTGCTGGGACCAGTGGTTCCCCGAAGCTGCGCGCGCGATGGCGCTGATGGGCGCGGAGATCCTCCTGTATCCGACCGCAATCGGCTCCGAGCCCCAGGACGCCACGCTCGATTCACGCTGGCACTGGCAGCGCACCATGCAGGGTCACGCGGCGGCGAACGTGATGCCGCTGGTGGCCTCGAATCGCATCGGCAAGGAGCGCGGCGAAAAGATCGAAATGAGCTTCTATGGGCATTCATTCATCGCAGATCACACGGGCGAAGTAGTTGCGCAAGCCGATGACCACAGCGAAGAAATCCTGACTTCGATCTTCGACCTCGAGGAGATCCGCCGCTACCGCCATGCCTGGGGCGTGTTCCGCGACCGGCGGCCCGACCTGTATGGCCCGCTACTGACGATGGATGGCGCCGCCGATTGACGCTTTGCTTGCGGGCGAGGTCGCCTGCGTCGACCTCGAGACGACGGGCGGCAACGCACTGCGCGACCGGGTCATCGAAGCGGGGATCGTGCTGCTGTCCGGTGGTCGGGTCGTCGAGGAATATTCGACGCTGGTCAATCCGGGCGTGCGCATCCCGTACGCCATCCAGCAATTCACCAGTATCACCGATGACATGGTGGCCGATGCGCCGCCATTCGCTGAAGTATGCGATGCGCTGCTGGAGAGGCTCGAGGGGCGGCTATTCGTCGCCCACAATGCGCGCTTCGACTACGGTTTCCTGCGCGGCGAATTCCGGCGGCTGGGCCGCCGCTTCCGTGCCCCTGTGCTCTGCACGGTGCGTCTGTCGCGTGCGCTGACGCCGGGCGAGCGCGGCCACAATCTCGACGCCGTGATGACGCGCTACGGCATCCAATGCGCGGCGCGGCATCGTGCGCTCGGCGATGCGCAGGTGCTTGCGGAGTTGCTGCGTATCGCGGGCGAGCGATGGCCGCCGGCCGAGCTCGATGCGATCGTCGAGAAACTGCTGCAGGCGCCGCGGCTTCCGCCACAGCTCGATGCCGGGCTCGTCGACGAGATGCCCGAAGGTCCCGGCGTCTACCTGTTCCACGGCGAGGGAGATGCACTCCTTTACGTAGGCAAGGCGAAGAACATCCAGTCGCGCGTACTGGCGCATTTCGCCGCCGACAAGCGATCACGCAGGGAGATGGAACTCACGCGCCTGGTCCGGCGCATCGAATGGATCGCGACCGCTGGCGAGTTCGGCGCGCTGATCACCGAAGCGTGCCTGATCAAGGAGCGCAGGCCGCTGCTGAATCGCCGGTTCCCGGCGACCCCGACGCTCTGGGCAATCCGGCTCGGTGACGACGCGCACTCCTTGCGCGCGAGCATCTCGGAACTCGATCCGGACACGGATACTGACGAGAGCTATGGCATGTTCCGCAGCCGCGGCGATGCCGAACGCGCGCTTATGGGTATCGTTCGCGACCAGGAGCTATGTGCCAAGCAGCTTGGACTGGAAGTGGGCGAGGCCTCGTGTGTCGCCCATCAACTGGGACACTGTCGCGGCGCCTGCATCGGAAAGGAGCCCGCGCTGATGCATGCGATCCGTACGCGACTGGCATTCGCGCGCCTGAAACGCCGCGACTGGCCATTCCCGGGGCGTATCGGCATCCGCGAGCGCGACTGGAGCGGCGCCGAGGAAACTCAAGTGTTCGACCGCTGGTGTTACCTGGGTACGGCGCAAGTCGGCGTTGAACCCGCAGGGTTCCAACGGCGCCCCGAGAAATTCGACCCAGATATCTATCGGATCCTGCTGCGAACTCTGGAGCGGCCTGTCCGTGGCATGAAAGTGATCGAGCTTGACCGGTCATGAGTACCAATCCGTTTTTCGTGACCGCTGCAACCGGCACGGCAGACCTGCTGGCCGCCGAACTGGCAGTGCTCGGTATCGGGGACCTGCGCGAAGTTCAAGGCGGCGCAGCCTGCACGGCAACGCTTGCCGCAGCCTATCGTGCCTGTCTCTGGTCACGGATCGGTCTGCGCGTGCTGTGGCGCATTGCAGAGTTTCCGGTCGCTGATGAGAGCGAGTTGTACGAGGGCGCGCGCAGCATCGACTGGTCGCAGCATCTGGGCGAGTCGGACACACTGGCGGTTGATTTCTCAGGCAGCGTGCCTGACATCGACAACACGCAATTCGGTGCGCAGCGGGTCAAGGATGCGATCGTGGACCAGTTCCGCGAGAAGACCGGGGAGCGCCCGTCGGTTGATCGCGCAGCGCCCATGCTCCGCATCAACGTGCACGTCGGGCGCGGCGTGGCCGTCGTTGCAATCGATCTCTCCGGCGACAGCCTGCACCGGCGCGGCTATCGGGGTGGGCAGGGCGCGGCGCCCCTCAAGGAGAATCTCGCGGCCGCCATCCTCTTGCGCTCCGGTTGGCCGGCCATCGCGGAGGCGGGCGGCTACTTCGTCGATCCGCTCTGCGGCTCCGGCACTTTGCCGATCGAGGCTGCGCTGATCGCGGCCGATATCGCACCCGGGCTCAGGCGGGCGCGCTTCGGCTTCGAGCACTGGCGGCAGCACGATGCGGAGTTGTGGCGCGAGTTGCGTGTGGAGGCGGTGTCACGCGGCGTGGCGGATCGCATCGCACCGGGGCGCATCGGTGGCTACGACCGCGATCCCATCGTGCTCGGGGACGCTGAAGCGAACGCGGTGCGCGCGGGGCTCGGCGGCCGGCTTTCATTCCATCGTTGTGAGCTTGCGGCACTCCCGGCAGCGCCGGCGCCGAGCGGCCTGATCGCGGTCAATCCACCCTATGGCGAGCGCCTCGGCGAGACCGAGACCTTGCGCGACCTGTATGCGCTCCTCGGCAAGCGCCTGCGCGAGGGCTATCTCGGTTGGGAGGCGGCGGTCTTCACCGGCAATCCGGCGCTGGGACGGGAGCTCGGGGTCAACGCGCGGCGCACGCACCGCATGATGAATGGCCCGATCGAATGCCGGCTGTTGCGGATCCGGATCGAGGCCGCGGAATTCGACCGTCCCTACGAGCCGGGCCGGCCGCCGCCCATTGACGCCGAGGCCGCGCGTGCGCGGCCTGGCGCCCAGATGTTCGCGAATCGCCTGCGCAAGAATTTCAAGGGGCGTTCGCGCTGGGCGCGCGGGGAAGGCATCTCCTGCTTTCGCATTTATGACGCCGACATGCCCGAGTATTCGTTCGCGATCGATTCATACCAGTCGGATCCTGAAGGATTTGGCGGACGCTGGCTTTATGTGCAGGAGTACGCGCCACCGGCGACGGTCGACCGTGAAAAAGCGCGCGCGCGCCGCGAAGAGGCGCTTTCCATGATGCCGGAAGTAGCTGGCCTTGCGATGGATGCCATCTACTGGCGCACGCGGCGGCCGCAGAAGGGCGGTGGGCAAT
>CAYYQQ010000056.1:0-16811 GCA_964473595.1 uncultured Steroidobacteraceae bacterium
ACCAGGTCACCGAGCGCCGCCTGCGCATGATCGGAAATGCCGATCTCGATGCTGCCGTCCGGCAGCGAGCGCAGCCATTCGTGGCTCTTCGTGTAACGCAGGTCGCCCGGTATGTTGTTCATTCCTGTATCCGTCTCACAATTCGATCATGATCTTGCCGTTCCTGGCGAACGGCGGCCTGACGATCCGCGCCGGCAGCAGCCGACCGCGAATGTCCACGTTGACGTCTTCGCCGGTCGCCGCCGGCACGCGCGCAAAGCCGATCGAGCGCTCGAGTGTCGGCGAGAAAGTGCCGCTCGTGACTTCGCCCTCGCCTGCACCTTCGGTGACGACGCGCTGATGCGAGCGCAGCACGCCGCGCTCGAGCAACAGCAATCCGACCAGCTTGCGCGCAGGGCCGGCGGCACGCTGGGCCTCGAGCGCGGCCTTGCCGATGAAATCGCGCGTGCCTTCGAGTGCGACGGTCCACGCAAGGCCCGACTCCAGCGGCGAGACGGTCTCGTCCATGTCGTTGCCGTAAAGATTCATGCCTGCCTCGAGCCGCAGCGTGTCGCGCGCGCCGAGTCCGCAGGGCTTCACGCCGGCCGCCAGCAATGCATTCCACAGATCCGCCGCGGACTCGGCAGGCAGCGTGATCTCGTATCCGTCCTCGCCCGTGTAGCCGGTACGCGCGACGAACCATTCGTCGCAAGGCAAGCCGAAGAAATTACCGAGCGCGGCGGCCGGCGCGCGGCATGCTTCCGGCAGCAATGTCGCCGCCTTCGCCCGGGCCTGTGGTCCCTGCACTGCGATCATCGCCAGGTCGCGCCGCGGCACGACCGCGACGCCGAGTCCCGAAGCACGCTCCCGGATCCATGCCAGATCCTTGTCCGCCGTGCCGGCGTTGACGACGAGCCGGAACCAGCGCTCATCGAGGTAATACGCGATCAGGTCGTCGATCACGCCGCCGTCCGGGCGCAGCATGCAGCTGTACAGCGCCTTGCCGGGCGCCGTCAAGCGGCCGACATCATTGGCGAGCAGGCGCAACAGCAGCGCGCGCGCGCCGGCGCCGCGCAGATCCACCGTGCACATGTGAGAGACGTCGAACATGCCGGCATCGCGGCGCACCGCGTGGTGCTCCTCGATCTGCGAGCCATACACAACCGGTATTTCCCAGCCGCCAAAGTCCACGATGCGCGCGCCGGCGGCGACGTGCTGGTCGTAGAGCGGTGTCCGTCTAATCGTCATGCAGCCTCGGCTGACCTTGGCAAGAAAAAGGGGCGGCGGGCCTTTCCGGCCCACCGCCCCTCTGTCCTGAAACCTGAGAGATTGGGTACCGGGTCGTCCCCGGGGCCGCTCCCCTTCGGTGGGTCCGCAAGGACCACTCTCCAGAGTTCGCCAGTTCCCGCCGTTCGGGTGCCTGAGCGTTTCCGGGCGGGTTGCGCCTTCGGCGCCGCACTGCTGCGGACTCTCCGGCGGGATCTGATCGCGACGACATGGATTCTAGCGGAAATCGGGCCTGCCGAGGGCCACGGCGCGCTCGGAAAGGTATAGTCGCCCTCCAGCCGGCCAATGAGATTGAAGTAGTGCGCATGACCCGCCTGAGACCCCTGCTTGCGGCAATTTACGGTTTTTTCCTGCTCGCGCCGGCACCGGTGCATGCCAGCGAGGGTGCGACCGCCCGCTTCGAGGCCTTGCTCGAGCGCGAGTGGCAGCGCGACCTCGCAGATAATCCCCTAGCCGCGAGTTATGTCGGTGACACGCGTTATGACGACCGCCTGCCCGACCTGAGTTTCGCCGCGATCGAGACACGCGATGCCGCGGACGCGCAGGTATTGACCGACCTGGCCCGGATTCCACGCGAGGCGCTGTCATCTGCCGACCAACTCACCTACGACCTGTTCCGCATCGAATTCGAGAATCGGATCGCGGTCGCGCCCTTCCACCCCGAGTACTACGAATTGCAGATCCGCGAGGGGCCGCAGTCGCTCAACGAAGCGGCCGAACAGATGCTGTTCCAGAAGACTGCGGATTACGAGAACTGGCTCAAGCGCCTCGCGGCAGTGCCCGGATACCTGGACCAGTACGCGGCGCTCTTGCGGCGCGCCGCGTCCGAAAAGCGCACGCAACCGCGCGTGATCATGGATCGCGTGCTGCCCCAGCTGCAGATGCAGACGGTCGACAAGCCGGAAGACAGCCCGTTCTTCGAGCGCTTCCGCCAGTTCCCGGAAGCGGTGCCCGAAGCGGACCGCCAGCGCCTGACGGCCGAGGCACGGCGTGTAATCGCGGACGCGGTGATACCCGCCTATCAGCGCTTCACCAAGGTGTTCCACGACGAGTACCTGCCGGCCTGCCGCGAAACGGTCGGCATCTGGGATACACCGGACGGGCGCGCCTTCTACGCGAACCGCGCCAGGTACCACACGACGACGGCGCTCACACCCGCGCAGATCCACGAGATCGGCCTTGCCGAGGTCGCGAGAAACCGGGCCGAAATGCTTGCGGTCATGAAGGAAGTTGGCTTCAACGGCACGTTGCAGGAGTTTTTCCAGCACCTGCGCACGGACCCGCAGTTCTATTACGCCACGCCCGACGAGCTGTTCCGCGCCTACGTCTACACCGCGAAAATGATTGAGCCGGAACTGCCGCGGTTGTTCGGGAAGCTGTACCGCACGCCCTACGGCCTGCGTGTGATCCCGGCAACCAGCGCGCCGAATACGACCACGGCCTACTACAACGGGCCGTCCATCGACGGCAAGCGTCCGGGTTACTTCTACGTCAATCTTTACCGGCCCGAGGTCCGCCCGAAGTACGAAATCGAGGTGCTGACCGCGCACGAGGCGGTGCCGGGCCACCACCTGCAGATCGCGCTCGCGCAGGAACAGGCCGACTTGCCGAAATTCCGGCGCTTCTACGACGTGACAGCCTACGTCGAGGGCTGGGCGCTTTATTCGGAGCGCCTCGGCTACGATCTCGGCCTGTACAAGGATCCGTACTCGCGTTTTGGCCAGCTGACCTACGACCAGTGGCGCGCCGTGCGCCTGGTCGTCGATACCGGCATCCATGACATGGGCTGGACGCGGCAACAGGCGATCGATTACTTCATGGACAACGCGGCCAAGACCGAGACCGACGTCGTCAACGAGATCGACCGCTACATTGCCTGGCCCGGGCAGGCGCTCGCCTACAAGATCGGCCAGCTGAAGATCCTGGAACTGCGCGAGCGTGCCAAGGCCGCCCTCGGCGATCGCTTCGACATCCGCGCCTTCCACGACACCATCCTGGCGAGCGGCGCAGTGCCACTGGAAATCGTCGAACGCACGATCGACGCCTGGATCGAGGCTCAACGCCAACCGTGATCGCGACGCGCCGCGCAGCAGTCACAGTCCGCATCGGCACCGTCACGGTCGGCGGCAATGCCCCGATCGTCGTGCAGTCGATGACCAATACCGACACGGCCAATGTTGAGGCGACCACACGCCAGGTCCGCGAACTTGCCGAGGCCGGCTCGGAGATCGTCCGCGTGACGGTCAACAATGACGAGTCTGCCGCGGCAGTGCCCCTCATACGGGACAGGCTGCTGGCCGCCGATTGCGACGTGCCGCTGATCGGCGATTTCCATTTCAACGGCCACAAGCTGCTCGCGGCGCATCCCGCCTGCGCTGAGTCGCTCGCCAAGTACCGCATCAATCCCGGCAATGTCGGGCGCGGCAGCAAGCGCGACCCGCAGTTTGCGGCGATGATCGAGACCGCCTGCCGGTACCGGAAACCGGTGCGCATCGGCGTCAACTGGGGCAGTCTCGACCAGGACCTGCTCACCCGCATGATGGACGAGAATTCGAGCTTGCCCGAGCCCCTGGATGCGCTCGAAGTGTTGCGCGAGGCAACTGTCGTCTCCGCGCTCGCGAGCGCGGCGCGCGCCGAGGAACTCGGCCTGCCGCACGACGCGATCGTCATCAGCAGCAAGGTCAGCGGCGTCCAGGACCTGATCGCGATCTATCGCCGTCTCGCTGCGCGCTGTGACTATCCCCTGCACCTCGGGCTGACTGAGGCCGGCATGGGGCCCAAGGGCATCGTTTCCTCGACCGCCGCAATGGCCGTGCTGCTGCAGGAGGGCATCGGCGACACGATCCGAGTCTCGCTGACGCCCGAGCCCGGCGGCGATCGCAGCCAGGAAGTGCGGGTCTGCCAGGAGATCCTGCAAAGCCTTGGCCTGCGCGCCTTCATGCCGCGCGTGGTCGCCTGCCCTGGCTGCGGCCGCACCACGAGCAGCTACTTCCAGGAACTCGCGCAGAGCATCCAGGAGCACGTGCGCCGGCGCATGCCGGAATGGCAGCAGATCCATGTCGGCGCCGAGACCATGACCGTCGCGGTCATGGGCTGCGTCGTCAACGGTCCCGGCGAAAGCAAGCATGCCAATATCGGCATCAGCCTGCCGGGCACGGGCGAGCGGCCCGTCGCGCCGGTTTACGAGGACGGCGAAAAGACGGTCACGCTGAAAGGCGAGCGCATCGCCGAGGAATTCCACGAGCTGGTCGAACGTTACGTCGCGCGTCATTACCCGCGTCGGGAGGCCTGATGGAGACACTCAAGGAACGCAGGTGCATGCCCTGCGAGGGCGGCGTCAAGCCGCTGGATGCGGCGACGGCCACCGGCATGCTCAGGCAGCTGCATGCGGACTGGCGGCTCGTCGAGGACGGCAAGGCACTCGCCCGCGCCCTGTGCTTCCCGGATTTCTACCGCACAATGAGCTTCGTCAACGCGCTCGCGCATGTCGCGAACAATGAAGACCACCACCCAGACCTCCAGGTCGGCTACAACTACTGCCGGATCCGGTACTCGACGCACGCGATCGGCGGGCTTTCCGACAATGACTTCATCTGCGCAGCCAAGGCGGATGGCCTCGTCTAGTTCAGGGATCGATGCGGCGCATCGGCGCGTCATCTTCGCGTCGTCGCTCGGTACCGTATTCGAGTGGTACGACTTCTACCTCTACGGCACGCTCGCGGTGTTCTTCTCCGCGCTCTTCTTCCCGCCGGGCAATGACACGGCCGCAT
This sequence comes from uncultured Steroidobacteraceae bacterium, assembly GCA_964473595.1. Classification (GTDB taxonomy): domain Bacteria; phylum Pseudomonadota; class Gammaproteobacteria; order Steroidobacterales; family Steroidobacteraceae; genus SCUD01. The sequence continues at coordinate 5,037 of CAYYQQ010000056.1, forward strand.
TTCTTGCGAGTCTCGCGACCTTTGGCGCCGGATTCGCGGTCCGGCCGCTTGGTGCGCTGGTCTTCGGGCGGATCGGTGACCTGGTCGGGCGCAAATACACCTTCCTGATCACCATCATCGTGATGGGCGCCTCGACCGCGTTGGTCGGCGTGCTGCCGACCTATTCGCAGATAGGCATCTGGGCGCCGGTCCTGCTGGTGACATTGCGGCTCGCCCAGGGCCTCGCGCTCGGCGGCGAATATGGCGGTGCCGCCACGTATGTGGCCGAGCATGCGCCACCAGGCCGGCGCGGCGCCTATACGAGCTGGATCCAGACGACCGCGACGCTCGGATTTTTCCTGTCGCTCGCCGTGATCCTCGCCTGCCGGCTGGGCTTCGGCGAGGAAATTTTCCGCGCCTGGGGCTGGCGCGTACCGTTCCTGTTGTCGGTCGTGCTGCTCGGTGTCTCGGTTTATATCCGGCTGAAGCTGGAGGAATCCCCGGTTTTCCTGGAGATCAAGTCTGCGGGCGGGCTGTCGCGCGCGCCCCTGACCGAGAGTTTCGGGCAATGGTCCAATGCGCGGATCGTGCTGCTCGCGCTATTCGGCGCGACCGCGGGCCAGGGCGTGGTCTGGTACACGGGCCAGTTCTATGCGTTGTTCTTCCTGCAGAATACGTTGAAGCTCGATTTCGAGATGTCCTACCTGCTGGTCGCCGCCGCATTGCTGGCCGGCACGCCGTTCTTCGTGGTCTTCGGCAGGCTGTCCGACCGCATCGGCCGCAGGCGCATCATGGTCGCCGGCTGCCTGCTCGCCGCGCTGACCTTCATACCGATCTTCAAGGGACTGACGCTCTCGGTGAATCCGGCGCTTGCGGAATTCGAGGAACGCGCCGCGATCACCGTCGCCGGGCAGGACTGCCATGTCCATATCTTCACGAAGCCCAAGACCGCTTGTGACCAGGCCCGCGACTTCCTGACCAAGGCCGGTGTGAGCCACGAACGCTTGCCGCAGGATGGAGACAACGACGTGGTGACGACGATCGGCACCACGCGGCTCGAGGGATTCGACGAGGCGGCCTATCGCAGCCAACTGCGCGTGAATGGCTACCCGGAGACGGCCGATCTCGGACGCGTCAACCTGCCGGTCACCCTGTTGCTGCTGTGGATCCTGATGATCTACGTGACGATGGTCTACGGGCCAATTGCGGCCTATCTGGTGGAGCTCTTCCCGGCGCGCATCCGCTACTCGTCGATGAGCCTGCCCTACCACATCGGCAATGGCTGGTTCGGCGGGTTCCTGCCATTCCTGGCCGCGGCGCTGGTGGTCAAGAGCGGCAACATCTACTACGGGCTCTGGTACCCGATCGTCATCGCCGCGATGACGGGCATCATCGGGCTGCTGTTCCTGCGCGAGACCAAAGGCGCCGACATCGCTTCATGAAGGCGGACGGCGCACCGAGGCCGGCACTTCGCCAGCAACGCCCAGCGCGCGCTGCATCAGCAACCGCTTGATCGGACCGGAGGACTCGACCAGATCCAGGCCAGCGCGGCGCAGCCGGGACTGCATCGCGTTGCCGCCGTAGAACAGGCGCTTGATGCCGTCCAGGAGTGCGATCGCGGGCAGCGCTTCCGCCTTGCGCCAACGCTCGTAGCGCCTGAGAACGGCCAGCTCGCCCGGATCGTCGCCCGCTTCAAGCGCCGCCCCGATGACGTCGACGAGCGCCGCAGCGTCCATGAACGCCAGATTGACGCCCTGCCCCGCCAATGGGTGGACTGTGTGGGCCGCGTCGCCGATCAGGGCGATCCTTGCGGCCGCGTAACGCCGCGCGTGCAGGAGCTTGAGCGGAAACGCCGCGCGCGCGGTGGTGGCTTCGAGCCGGCCCAGCACGCCCGCCGATGCGGACGTGACGCGTCCGGCAAACTCTGCTTCGCTGCACCCCACGAGTTCTTCCGCAAGCGCGGGCGTCGTCGACCAGACGAGCGAAACACGCCCGTCAGCGAGCGGCAACAGTGCCAGCGGGCCGGTGTCCAGGAAGCGCTGCCAGGCCGTGTCGCGGTGGGAGCGTTCACAGGACAGGTGCGTCACGACCGCACGCTGCTCATAGTCCCAGCCGCGCGTGGTGATGCCCGCCTGGGATCGCACCCCTGATTCGCTGCCGTCGGCACCGATGACGAGCGCCGTGCCGTATTCGCGGCCGTCGGTCGTCACGATGCGAATGGCGTCATCGCCTGACGTGAGCGACGCGAACCCGTTGCGCAGCAGCACGATGCCTGCCGCCATCGCGCTTTCCAGCAGCGCCGCCTGAACCGCGCGGTTTTCGACGATGTGGCCGAGATCCGGCTCACCCAGCTCGGCCGCGTCGAAGTGCAATGCACCCGGCCCGTCCGGTGTCGCGCGCTCCTCCCAGACCACCATGCGCTGGTAGGCCGCGGCGCCGCGTGCGACCACCGCCGGCCAGGCTCCGGTCAGCTCGAGCAGCCGCTGCGACGCCCGCGACAGTGCCGACACCCGCAGGTCGAGCGCCTCGCCCGCCACGGGCGCCGTCACCGGCTTTGGTTCGAGCAGCGCGATGCGAAGCGCCGCGGTCTGCGGATTCGCGGCGAATAGCGCCGCCGCGCCCGCACCGGCCATGGCGCCACCGACGATCACCAGGTCGAAATCGCGTTTCATGCCCGCACCACGAGTGGCAGCCCGCGCACGAGGCGTGGCAGGCGACCGGCAAGTCCCATGGTCCGGCGCGCAAATTCGCGCTTGACCGGACCCAGCAGGTCGAACAGCAGCAGACCCGTGGCGCGTGCCGCACGCAGCGGCGCGAACGGTTGGCCGAAACCGCGCACCAGGGTGTCGGTGAAACGGATGACGGCCTGCCGGTCCGGTTGCCGCCAGCGCGTGTAGCGCTCGAGTACCTGCTGCGAACCCGGATCCACCGTGGGTCCGTGCTCGGCAATCGCATCAGCCAGAACCTCGGCGAGCGTCGCGACGTCCCGCAGGCCCAGATTGAATCCCTGGCCTGCGACCGGGTGCAGGCCTTGCGCCGCATTGCCGATTACCACCGCGCGTGGAGCGGACTGCCGCCCGGAGCGCGTCAATGCGAGCGGATAGGACTGGCGGCGACCCACGCGCGTGAAGCGGCCCAGGCGCAGGCCGAAAGCCTGTTGTAGCTCGTCGATGAATGCCGCATCGGGGAGCGCCAGCGCGCGGGCCGCGGCCGCAGGCAGCAGCGTCCAGACGACAGCGGATCGCCCTTCGGCGATCGGCAGCACCGCGATCGGCCCGCTGGGAGTGAATCGTTCGTAGGCCGTGTAATCGTGGAAACGCTCGGTCTCAAGGTGCGCGATGACCGCATGCTGGCCGTATTCCGACACGGTCGCGTCGATGCCGACGGCGCTGCGCACCTGCGACTGCGCGCCATCCGCTGCAACGACCAGGCGTGCCGCGATTTCCTGTCCCTGGTCGGTCACGATGCAGAGCGCATCCTCGCCAGTCAGGAGCTCGCGCACCGCTGCATGGCACAGGGTGAGGCGCGGAATGGCGGCGCAGCGCTCGCGCAGCGCCCGACCCAGCAGCCGGTTCTCGATCGTGTAGCCGAGTGCCGCGACCCCCTGCTCCTCTGCCGACAGGCGCGCGAATCCGAACGCCCCCCGCTCCGACACATGGATCCTGCGGATCGGCGTGGCTTGCGCTGCGACCGCCTGCCAGGCGCCGATGCCCTCGAGCACGCGCCGGCTGCCGCCGGACAGCGCGGTCGTGCGCGCATCGAAGCTGGGCTGATTGCCGGCATCTGGCGCGACCGGCTCGATGACGACGACATCGAGCGGCAGATCCGCAAGCGCGGCCGCCAGTGACAACCCGACCATCCCACCGCCGGCGATGGCGACGTCGCAACGCGTCAATGCTGATCTGCTCATGATTCCCCGCAAGCCTGCTGGCTCAGGCCGCCGCCATCAGGCGCTCGATCTCATCCGGGTCGGTCGGCATCGCCGCGGTCAGCACCTCGGGATCGCCATGCGTGACGACGACATCGTCCTCGATGCGCACGCCGATGCCCCACCACTCGCGGGGCACGCCTTTCGAGCCCGGGGCGATGTAGATGCCGGGCTCGACGGTCGTGACCATGCCCGGCTCGAGCAGACGCCACTGCTCGCCGACCTTGTATTCGCCGACGTCATGTACGTCCATGCCAAGCCAGTGCCCGGTCCGATGCATGAAATATTTTCGGTATGCACCATCCTTGATGAGCTTGGCGACGGGCCCTTGCAACAGACCGATCCGGACCAGCCCGCGGGTGATCGCGCGCACCGCGGCGTCATGCGGATCATTCCAGTGACAGCCCGGCCGGACTTTGGCAATCGCGGCCTTTTGTGCCTCCAGCACGACCTCGTAGACATCACGCTGCCGGGCCCTGTAGCGGCCGCCGACCGGCAATGTCCGGGTGACGTCCGAGGCGTAGTACTGGTACTCGCAACCCGCGTCGATCAGCAACAACTCGCCGTCCTTCATCTGCCGGTCATTGTCGCCGTAATGCAGCACGCAGGAGTTCGGCCCGCTGCCGACGATTGGATGATAGGAGATGTCGGCGTGGTTGCGATGGAACTCGTGCAGGATCTCCGCCATCACCTCGTATTCCATGCGCCCCGGTGCGGTCGTTGCGAGCGCGCGCCGATGGGCTGCGCAGGCGATGCGCGCGGCGCGGCGCATCGCAGCCAGCTCGTCACGGCTCTTGAACAACCGCAGCTCGTGCAATGGGTGATCGAGCGCGACGAATTCCTGCGGCGTGTGCAATCCCTGCTTGGCCTGCGCGCGCAGGCGATTGACCCAGCCGATCACGCGCTGGTCGAATTCCGGATGTGTGCCCATGGTGTAAAAGACCCGCGAGCAGCGTTCCAGTAGGCCCGGCAGGATCTCGTCGATGTCCTGGATCGGGAACGCGTCGTCGGCGTCGTGGCTCTTGATCACGCCCTCCGGTCCGGCCCGCACGCCGTCCCAGACTTCACGCTCGGGATCGCGCTCTCGCACGAACAGCACGTACTCGCCCTGCGGCCGGCCCGGCAGCAGCACGGCCACCGCCTCCGGCTCCGGGAATCCGGTCAAATAATAGAAATCGCTGTCAGGCCGGTAGAAGTACTCGACATCGCCATTGCGGAGCCGGATCGGGGCCGCAGGCAGGATTGCGATGGCGTCCTTGCCCATCATTCGCATCAGCTGGCGCCTGCGCTTTGAAAACTCGTCTTTCTTCATGCCTTGCTCAATGGACAACGACTTCAGGCCGGGGTTGCGTCGCACGAAGCGCAGCGAGTTCGTCGAATGCGAGTTGCGCACCCGCCCGCAGATACTCGAACAGCTCCGTGAACGCCGCCTCGCCGGCTTCGGCGGTCTCCAGCGGATCCAGCCGTGCCCGGGCAATCTCGCTGAAATCCTGCAGGACCTCGCCGACTTCGTCCAGTTCCACAACCCGACAGTCCGCGCCAGCAGTGCCGATGCCGTACAGGAACCCGCCGCTCCAGGCCGCCAGTGCCTCCACCCGTTGGTCCAGTGCTACCTCATCATCCGGAACGAGCGGCGCAAATTCGAAGTCCTGCGACCGCAGCGCTTCGAGCGTCGCCTGGTGGAACTCCTGAAGCATGCGCTGCGACGGGTCATCAATCCGGCCACTGGTGCCGGCTTCGATCAGCTCGGCGATCCATTCGGGCGTCGTGTAGCCCTGGCGCGCGCACAGCGCGCCGCACAGGCAACCGTGCGCCTCGGCCGCGTCAACCGCGGAGCCAAGGCCGTCAAGGACAGCCTGCACTTGCGCATATGTCACTTCGCTCAAGGTAGCAGTAAATGGTACTCCGCGGCAGCCGGCGACCCCAGTACAAGCTGCGTTGACCCGCCAGGTGACGCGGTTTCATAATGGCCACATGGAAGACTCGACCACCAAACCCGGACTTGAGCGCGAACTGAAGCGACTCGAGCGACGCCTCGACGAGGTTGTCGGAGTCGTCGCCCAGCTCAAGGAAGAGAATCGTGCCCTGCGCCAGCGCCAGGATTCCCTGAGCGCCGAACGGGCGACGCTGATGCAGAAGAATGAGCAGGTTCGCGCCCGCGTCGAGGCGATGATTGGACGCCTCAAGGCGATGGAAAGCGGCGCATGACCACGGACGCCAGCCGGGTCAGCGTGCGGATCCTGGAAAAGGAATATCATGTTGCCTGCCCCGCCGAGGAACGGGCCGCGCTGCTCGATTCGGCCGAGTACCTGAATCGCAAGATGCGCGAGATCCGTGACAGCGGCAAGGTGGTCGGTCTCGACCGTATCGCCGTCATGGCGGCGCTCAACATCACCAATGACCTGCTCCTGTCGCGCGGCCACGACGGGAGCGTTGAAACGGATCTGGTTACGCGGTTGAAGACCATGCGCGAGCGCGTCGAATCGGCGCTGACGCGCGGGCAGTAGCTGGATACTTGAATTGCCGGCGGATCGCGCGCAGCGCGCGATCCGCCACGATTTGGCGCCGCCTGCGGTGTTCGATGTGGGCCTGGGTACTCTCGACCCTAATGTGAAAAACCCAGGAGCGTGGCTCAGCGGCAGCATTGTGCAAGTCCGCCTCGTAGCGGAAAGCCTTAAATGCCGCGGCTTGCTCCACTTGTTGCTCCGGTTCGAGAGCAGCGGTCTGCAACGGCACATGCGGGTGGCGCCTCCTGATTCCACCGATGCCTGACAGCAATCAAGCCGGCCTGCGTCGGCGTCTGCGCGCCGCGCGGCGCGCGGTCGGCGCCGCGGAGCGGCTTGCCGCCGCGGCCGCCGTCGACGCCACGCTTGGGGACATGGGGCTGCCGCGACCGCGGTCGCGGATAGCGGTTTACCAGGCAATGGATGGGGAACTGGATCCTGCCATCGTCGTGCACCGCGCACTCGCGCTCGGTTGCCAAGTACACCTGCCCGTCATCACCAGCTTGCGCCGCCGGCGCATGCGCTTCGCGCCCTGGCCAGCCGATCCGCCGGGCCTGCCCGCCGAAAGCGACGTAGCCCGCTGGTTTGATCTCGTGCTGGTGCCGCTGGTCGGTTTCGATGACGAAGGCACCCGGCTCGGCATGGGCGCCGGTTTCTACGACCGGCATTTTGCATTCCTGCGTCATCGCAATTCATGGCACCGGCCGCTGTTGCTCGGGCTCGGATTCGAGCTTCAGCGTCTGGAAAAGCTCCCCGCCAAGCCACGCGACGTCCCGTTGTGGGGCATCGTGACCGAGCGCGGTGTCCATGGTCGCGCCGCTGCCCGGAATCGCGGAAAACCTGCGGAAAACGGCTCGTGAACTACTGGCTGATGAAGTCCGAGCCCGCTACATTTGGCATCGATCAGCTGGCGAAAGCGCCACAGCGCAACGCTGCCTGGGACGGTGTCCGCAACTACCAGTCCCGCAACATGCTGCGTGATGAATTCCACCGCGGCGACCGTGCATTCTTCTATCACTCCAGCTGCGAGCTGCCCGGCATCTACGGAACGATGCGCATCGTGCGTGGCGGTCATCCGGATCCGACCGCGTTTGACCCTCGGCATCGTCAGTACGATGCGGCGAGTGATAGCGCCGATCCGCGCTGGTACCAGGTGAAGGTTCAGCTGCTCTCCAGGTTTGCGCAGCCCGTCACATTGGAGGCGTTGCGCAAGCATGCCGAAGGCCCATTGCGGGACCTGCTCGTGCTGCGTCGTGGCAATCGCCTGTCGATCACCCCGGTCACCGCAGACGAATGGAATTTCATTCATCGACTCGCCACGACGCCACCCGCGTGACATTCACGCCGCCCGAGAAAACAAGCTGTTTCGCGTGATGCTGAAAAATGTCTTTGTCGCGATCGAGTTGCGTTCTCGATTCGTCGATCGCGAAGCGATCACACACGATTGCGATGCGACAGAGCGATCACACGTGGTGCGGATGCGCGCGAAGCCCATACCCCTTGCTTGCAATCCCGTCAACCATGTATATACTCCGACCTCGGATTAACCCGACATGGAGATCTATCATGGCGACGAAGAAGAAGGGCAAGAAGAAGGCTGCGAAAAAGAAGTAGGGCTTTCTGCAGTGGGATCGGCGGTTGGTTGATCGATAGAAGACTTGCCGCCGGTTCACTGAATGCAAAAACTGTGCCCGCGAAAGCGGGCACAGTTTTTTGCGAAGGACGCTGATGGACGCCAACGCCAGGAAGCAAGCAGCCGCACTTGCGGCACTCGATTTCGTAGAGGACGGCATGCTGGTCGGAGTCGGTACCGGCTCGACCGTCAATCACTTCATCGATGCACTGGCGCAGCGCCGCCACCGCATTTCCGGCGCAGTTTCCTCATCCGATGCCAGCACCCGCCGGTTGCGTGCCGCCGGCATTGAAGTCGTCGAGCTCAATGATGCCGGCGACCTGCCCGTGTATGTCGACGGCGCCGATGAGGCGACCCGGCATCTGCACCTGATCAAGGGCGGCGGCGGGGCGCTGACACGCGAGAAGATCGTTGCGGCTGCCAGCCGTCGCTTCGTCTGCATCATCGACGACTCGAAGCTGGTATCCATGCTTGGGCGGTTCCCGCTTCCGGTCGAGGTCATCCCGATGGCACGCTCACTGGTTGCCCGCAAGCTCGTCGCGCTGGGCGGCCAGCCCGTCTACCGCGAGGGATTCACAACCGACAACGGCAATGCGATCCTTGACGTGCACAATCTGAAGATCAAGGATCCGGTCGCTTTGGAGACGGAAATAAGCCTGCTGGCCGGCGTCGTCTCGGTAGGCTTGTTTGCCCGGCGCGGCGCGGATCTGCTGTTGGTCGCGGGTGCTAACGGAGTGAAAACGCTTAAGCGCTAGCGGATTTCGGTGCCGGGTCGCAGGTTCGCAGTTTTCCGTATTAGGAAACTGCAAACCTGCGACCCGGCACCAAGTTGGCTGGGGGACTAGGATTCGAACCTAGGTTGGCGGAGTCAGAGTCCGCAGTCCTACCGCTAGACGATCCCCCAAATGCGGTTCGTCCGCAGGAACCTGACTCAGCGCTTGCTGAACTGCGGACCGCGGCGGGCCTTCTTCCGGCCGACCTTCTTGCGCTCGACTTCGCGCGCGTCGCGAGTCACGAATCCTGCCGCACGCAATGGCTTCCGCAGCGTCTCATCGTATTCGATCAGCGCGCGCGTGATGCCGTGACGGATTGCGCCGGCCTGGCCGGTGACGCCGCCGCCGTCGACCAGCACATTGACGTCGAACCGGTCGACCATCTGTACGAGTTCCAGCGGCTGGCGGACGATCATCCGTCCGGTCTTGCGCCCGAAAAACTCGTCGAGCGGGCGGCCGTTCACGGTGATCGCGCCCTTGCCCGGCTTCATGAAAACGCGCGCGGCCGAAGTCTTGCGCCGGCCGGTTCCATAGTTGTCATTCAATGCCATGGTCTGATCCTGGTCTGTTGCGGGCCCGGGCTCACTTGAGCTCGAGCGATTTCGGCTGTTGCGCCGCGTGCGGGTGCTTCGCGCCCGCGAATACATGCAGCTTCCTGAACATCTGGCGGCCCAGTATCGTCTTTGGCAGCATGCCCTTGACCGCGTACTCGATCGCCCGTTCAGGGTGCTCGGCGAGAAGCTTGCCGAGTGCAATCGTCTTCAGGTTGCCGAGATAACCCGTGTGCTGCTGGTAGACCTTGTCGCGCAGCTTGTTGCCGGTGACCGCGACTTTTTCAGCGTTGATTACGATGATGAAATCGCCGCAGTCGACGTGCGGCGTGTAAATTGGCTTGTGCTTGCCACGCAGCCGGAATGCAATCGCCGACGCCAGGCGACCCAGGGTCTTTCCGGACGCATCCACCAGGTACCAGTCGCGACTCACGCGCTCTGGCTTTGCGAAAACGGTCTTCATCTTGGGCCCCTGAAAGGGTCTGGTTCGAGAAAGGCCGGCAAGTTTACACAGATGCACAGGTGTTGCAAAGGCGTAAGGCCCCGGGCGCAAGTCCTTGGCGCGATTAGGGAAGTAATGGCGACGGGGCTATATAATATGCGTCACATGACCGGCCCCCGCCTGTCGCCACTCGACCGCCTGCTGGAACTGGCCGATTTGGGACTGCGAGCCAGTTTCGGCCGCCCGCCGGCCACCCGCCCCACACCGGGATCTCCGGCTGCTGCCGGGCCTCTGGATGAGGGCCGCCGACGTCATGTTGCCGGGCTGATGCGGGTCAATCACGCCGGAGAAGTCGCGGCACAGGGCCTTTATCACGGCCAGGCCTTGACGGCGCGTTCGGAGGCAGTGCGTGCGACGCTGCACCGCGCGGCCGCTGAAGAAGGCGATCATCTGGCCTGGTGCCGCGACCGGCTCGACGAACTGGGCTCGCACACGAGCTTGCTGAATCCGGTCTGGTACGCGGGCTCGGTCGGGTTCGGCGCCGTGGCAGGATTGTTGGGGGATCGCGTCAGCCTGGGATTCATGGCCGAGACCGAAAAGCAGGTCGAGGGCCACCTCGAAGGACATCTTGCGAGCCTGCCGGATGACGACCTGCGCAGCCGCGCGATCATCGAGCAAATGAAGTCGGACGAGATCGGACATGGCCGTTCGGCACACGAGGCAGGCGGCGAGGAATTACCCGCGCCGGTGCCGCAGTTGATGCGACTGATCGCCCGTATCATGACCGGTACGGCATACTGGATCTGAGTCAGGCACCGATTATGTCTTGCGGCGCAAGCGGGCCTGTAATACAACGGCGGCCAAGCCTGCTACAGCAACCAACGCAGGCGGCAACCGCCTCAGGGGAGAATCATGGAAGACGGCGTCAAGCAGCTGACTGACATTCCGGCGATCAATCGTTTCCTGAGTTATTGCCGGGTGCGCACGGTGCCGTCCAAGACCGTGCTGATCCATGCCGGCGACCTGCCGGATGTCCTCTACTACATCATCCGCGGATCGGTCGAGGTGATGATCGAGGACGAGGAAGGCAATGAGATGGTTCTCGCTTACCTCAACAAGGGCCAGTTCTTCGGCGAGATGGGCCTGTTCTCGGACAGCCAGAAGCGCAGCGCCTGGGTGCGCACACGCTCCCAGTGCGAACTTGCGGAGATGACCTATCCGCGCTTTCGCCAGGTTGCCGCGGAGAGCCCGGGTCTCGTATTCGAACTCTCGACCCAGCTCGCGACGCGCCTCGACCGCACCAATCGCAAGCTCGGCGACCTCGCCTTCGTCGACGTCACCGGGCGCATCGCGCACGCGATCATGGATCTCTGCGGCGAGCCGGACGCGATGACCCATCCGCAGGGCATGCAGATCAAGGTCAGCCGCCAGGAATTGTCGCGCCTCGTCGGATGCTCGCGCGAAATGGCGGGCCGGGTGCTCAAGGTGCTCGAGGAGCAGGGAATCCTGACTGCGCGCGGCAAGACAATCGTGGTTTTCGGCGCGCGGCCCAAGGTCAAGGCGCGGCCCGCGCCGGAATTCGCGAAGGCCGCTGTCGCGCCCGCCAAGTAGCCGGATTCAGGCCTTCCGGGCTATGGCCACGCGCATCGCGCGGATTGTCGCGGCATAATCCTTGGCGCCGAAGATCGCACTGCCGGCCACGAATGCGTCGGCTCCCGCCCCGGCGATCGCGCCGATATTGTCGAGCTTGACCCCGCCGTCGATCTCGAGCCGCAATTCGCGGCCGCTGGTGTCGATCCGTTGCCGCGCTTCACGGAGCTTGCCGAGCACCGGCGCGATGAATTGCTGCCCGGCGAATCCCGGATTGACCGACATCAGCAACAGCAGGTCGATCTGTTCCAGTGAGTGATCGAGCCAGGTCAGCGGCGTGGCCGGATTCAAAACGAGACCTGGCCGGCAGCCCGA
>CAYYQQ010000057.1:0-16658 GCA_964473595.1 uncultured Steroidobacteraceae bacterium
AACCTGCTGCTGAAGGCGGACGTTCAGGGCTCGGCCGAGGCGTTGCGCGAAGCGCTGAACAAGTTGTCGACCGACGAAGTGGCCGTCAAGGTGATCTCAAGCGGTGTCGGTGGGCTGACCGAATCAGACGTGATGCTCGCTGCGGCCTCGCGTGCCCAGATTGTGGCCTTCAATGTGCGCGCAGATGCAGCCGCGCGGACTGCGCTGCGCGACCACAATGTGGAAGTCCGCTACTACAGCATCATCTACGAGGCCATCGACGACGTTCGCACCGCGCTGACCAGCATGCTCGCGCCAGAGGTCAAGGAGCAGATCGTCGGCCTCGCCGAGGTCCGCGATGTGTTTCGGTCCAGCAAGTTCGGGACAGTGGCGGGCTGCCTGGTTGTTGACGGCTACGTGCGCCGCAACAACCCGATCCGCGTGCTGCGCGACAATGTCGTGATATTCGAGGGCGAACTCGAATCGCTGAAGCGGTTCAAAGATGATGCCTCGGAGGTGCGGGCCGGCACGGAATGCGGCATCGGCGTCAAGGGCTACAACGACGTCAAGGTCGGCGACCAGATCGAGTGCTTCGAGCGCATCGTGGTTGCGCGCCAGCTTTGAGGCGCAGGGGTCACCCTCATGCCGCGCGAGTTTCCAAGGGCGCGACGCGTCGAAGAGCAGTTGAAGCGACTGCTGTCGGAGCAGATTCGCCGTGAGGTCAAGGACCCGCGGGTCGGCCTCATTACGATCACCGCGATCGAGGTCTCGCGCGACCTGACCCATGCCAGCGTTTTTTTTACCCCATTCGCCGGAATTGGTGACTCAGCGGCGGCGCTCGAGGCGCTGCGCCATGCCGCGGGCTTCCTGCGTCATCAGATTCGCAAGCAGATGCGCCTGCGGGTGGCTCCGGAACTGGTTTTCCAGGTCGATGAATCCATCGAGCGTGCGGCGCGGCTTTCGGCATTGATCCATGACGCCGTGGAAAGCGACCGCCTGCACCCCGTCGAGCGCGAACCGGACACGGAATGAACGGAGTGGCGGCGGCGCGCCCCGCGAGTCGCTGGCGCGATATTGACGGCATCCTGCTGCTGGACAAGCCCGAGGGCCTGAGCTCGAACGCTGCATTGCAGAAGCTTCGCCGGCTGCTGAATGCCCGCAAGGCCGGTCACACGGGCAGTCTGGATCCCCTGGCCAGCGGTCTGCTACCAATCTGCTTCGGACAGGCCACCAAGGTCTGCGGCTTGCTGCTCGAGTCGAACAAGACTTATCGCGTGACCATGGTCCTCGGCGAGCGAACCACGACAGGTGATCGCGAAGGCACGGTCGTCGAGCGACTGCCGGTACCTGAATTGGATGAGCAGACCATCCGGCGCGTCGCGACCGGATTCCTGGGCGAATCCGGGCAGGTTCCGCCCATGTATTCGGCACTCAAGCACCAGGGCCAGCGCCTGTACCAGCTGGCGCGACAAGGGCTCGAGGTCGATCGGCCGGCACGGCGCATCATCGTGCAGAGAATGGAATTACTGGGCATCGAGGGTCACCAGCTGCAATTCGAGGTCGAGTGCAGCAAGGGCACTTATGTCCGCACCCTGGCCGAGGACTTCGCGCGCGCCTGCAGCACCGTAGGTCATGTTGGCAGCCTGCGCCGCCTGAGCCTGGGGCCGTTCATGCGCCCGGCGATGCATGCGCTGGCGAGCCTGGAGCAGGCCGCCACGCATCCAGGTGCGCTCGACGCATTATTGCTGCCGGTCGATGCGGCCTTGCCGGCAATGCCAGCCGTCAGGCTTGGCACTGCGGAACAGGCCTGCGTGCTCCAGGGACAACCCGTGTTCGTCACCGGTCCCGGCTCGGCCCGGGTGCGAATGTATGGGGAGGGAGGGCTGTTCCTGGGCACCGGCCGGATGACCGCCGAAGGGTGCCGATTGGCGCCCGAAAGGATCATGGTGGACATCGTCCCCGCAGCACCCAAACGAGCTTGAGACAGCCTCTGGCCGCGGGTACAATGCGCGGCTCTTAAAGGGTTAAGTGCCTGAGTTAAAAGGTCGTATCTAGATGCCATTCACGAGTGCACAAAAGGCGGAGGTCGTTGGAAAGTTCCAGCGCGCTCCGAAGGACACGGGGTCGCCTGAAGTGCAGATCGCTTTGTTGTCCCAACGTATCAACGGGCTGGCCGGACATTTCACCACTCACAAAAGCGACCATGCCTCGCGGCGTGGCTTGCTGAAAATGGTGGCACAGCGTCGTCGGTTGCTGGATTACCTCAAGGCAAACGCCCCCGATCGTTATTCCAAGGTTGTCAACGATCTTGGCCTGCGCCGCTGAGGCGCATCAGCGATCCGGTGCCTGCCAATTCCGGCAGGCCTTCGGGACCTGACACCTTTTCCAGATACCAGAGGGAATCCGCGTGAGCGTTTCCAAGCAGACTTTCAATTACGGTGAGCACAAGGTCACGATCGAGACCGGCCGTCTGGCTCGTCAGGCTGACGGCGCTGTCGTTGTCACCATGGGCGATACGGTCGTGCTGGTCACGGCTGTCGGTCGCCGCGAGGCGGTCGAAGGGCGGGACTTCTTTCCGTTGACAGTCAACTACGTCGAGAAGACTTATGCTGCCGGCAAGATCCCCGGTGGCTTCTTCAAGCGCGAAGGGCGGCCTTCCGAAAAGGAAGTGCTGACTTCCCGGCTGATCGATCGCCCGATCCGGCCACTCTTTCCTGAAGGTTTCTACAACGAGGTACAGGTCGTCGCGACCGTGCTGTCGCTGGATCCGGAGATCGATTCCGATATTCCTTCGCTGATCGGCGCCTCGGCGGCGCTTGCCATTTCCGGCATACCGTTTTCGGGCCCGATCGCCGCGGCGCGGGTCGGCTACAAGAATGGTGCCTACCTGCTGAATCCCACCACGACCCAGGTCAAGACCGAGTCGGACCTGGACCTGGTGGTTGCCGGCACCCAGGAAGCGGTGCTGATGGTCGAGTCGGAAGCCAGTTGCCTTTCCGAGGAGGCCATGCTGGGTGCCGTGTTGTTCGGCCACGAGCAGATGAAGGCCGCCATCGGCGCAATCAACCGGCTGGTGGCTGAGGGCGGCAAGCCGCGCTGGGACTGGAAAGCCCCGGCGCCGCATCTTGCATTGAAGCAGGCGGTTGCCTCGCAGTCCGAAAAAGCCTTCGGCGAAGCCTATGGCATCGTCGTCAAGCAGGCCCGCGTGGTGCGCCTCGCGGAGATCCGCCAGTCGGTTCAGACCGCGCTGTCGGGCGGCGAGAAGCCGCAATTCACGCGCGACCAGGTCAAAGCCGAGCTGCATTCGCTGGAATACCGGCTGGTCCGCGACCTGATCCTGGATGGCAAGCCACGCATCGACGGCCGCGACACGCGCACCGTCAGGCCGATCGTCATCGAGGTCGGCGCACTACCTCGCACGCACGGTTCAGCCATTTTTACGCGGGGCGAGACCCAGGCCCTGGTCACGACAACCCTCGGCACCGGCCGCGACGCACAGATCATCGATGCGCTGGCGGGCGAACGTCGTGAGCGTTTCATGCTGCATTACAACTTCCCACCGTTCTCGGTGGGCGAAACAGGATTCATGGGCTCACCGAAGCGCCGCGAAATCGGTCACGGCAACCTGGCCCGGCGCGGCATCAATGCCGTGATGCCGAATCTCGAGGAGTTCCCCTACGTCCTTCGCGTCGTGTCCGAGGTCCTTGAGTCAAATGGCTCGAGCTCGATGGCGACCGTTTGCGGCACCAGCCTTGCGCTGATGGACGCGGGCGTGCCGCTCAAGGGCGCCGTCGCCGGCGTCGCGATGGGATTGGTGAAGGAGGGCGACCGCTTTGCCGTGCTGACCGACATCCTGGGCGACGAGGATCACCTCGGCGACATGGATTTCAAGGTCGCCGGCACCCGGGACGGCATCACCGCACTGCAGATGGACATCAAGATCAATGGCATCACCGCCGAGATCATGAAAATCGCACTCGAGCAGGCCAAAGCCGGCCGGCTGCACATCCTGGGCGAGATGAACAAAATCCTCGACAAGCCGCGCGCGGAGATGTCCGAGTGGGCGCCGACCATCGTGACCATCAAGATCGACCCGGAGAAGATACGCGACGTGATCGGCAAGGGCGGCTCCGTGATTCGCCAGATCACCGAGGAAACCGGCGCGACGATCGACATCGAGAATGACGGCACGGTCAAGATCGCGTCGGTTGACTCTGCGTCCGGACGTGAGGCACTGCGCCGCATCGAGATGATCACGGCCGACGTCGAGGTCGGTCACATCTATGAGGGCAAGGTTGTCCGCTTGATGGATTTCGGCGCCTTCGTCGCGATCCTCCCGGGACGGGACGGGCTCGTGCACATTTCACAGATCTCGGACGAGCGCGTGGAGCGCGTCAGCGACAAGTTGAAGGAAGGCGACGTTGTCAAGGTGAAGGTGCTGGAAGTCGACCGTCAGGGCCGCGTCCGGCTTTCAATGCGAGGCATCACCTAGGGTAGTCGCAGCTCGCGGAAACCCGCGAGCCGTTCGGGGCGCCAGTTGGGCAGCGCCCAGGCCCAGATTTCATTTACCGGTGCGCCGGCCAGTTCCGCAGGCGGCTCCTGCCTGAGCCAGGCCAGCACCTTCCAAAGCGCAGGCGCCGCACAATCTGCATCCAACGGCACGGCGTGCCGTGACTTTGCGAGCTTACGGCCGTCCGCCTCAAGCAGCAGCGGCAAGTGCGCGTACTCGGGTGTCTGGTAGCCGAGAGCCCGCTGCAGCAGGATCTGGCGTGGCGTGCAGGACAGCAGGTCGCAACCGCGGACGACCTCCGTGACACCCTGCAGCTCGTCGTCCACGACCACGGCCAGGTGGTAGGCAAAAAAACCGTCCCGCCGTCGAATCACGAAATCGCCAGCCGCATGGTGGCAATCTTCGCTCACTGGGCCTTGCAGGCGATCTTCGAACTCCACCAGGGCTAACCCGGCGTCGGTGCGAAAGCGCAGCGCATGCGGGTCCTGGCTCGCATCAGGATCGCTTCGGCAGGTGCCTGGATAAACCAGCTCCTCGCCAGGCTCGAGCGCTTGGGCGGCGAGTTGTGAGCGGCTGCATCGGCAGGGATAGCAGAGGCCTGTGGCGACCAGTCGGGCCAGGGCCTGCTCATATAATAATATCCGAGTATTCTGGAATTCTACGTTTCCATCCCACTCAAATCCAAAGGAATCCAGAGTCCGCAGCATCTGATCGGCGATGCCGGGGATCACACGATTGCGGTCCAGATCCTCGATGCGGAGCAGCCATCGGCCATTGCTTCGCCTGGCGCTGAGATAGCTCCCTACTGCGGCAAGGAGCGAGCCGAGGTGCAGTGGACCGGAAGGCGTGGGAGCGAAGCGGCCGCAACGGCCGGGAGTAACAGCAGCCTGGGCGAACGCGGACAAACCGGCGATGGGCTGGTGTCTCAGCGATACCAGTCGTCGCGGTCGCCGTACTGCTTTTCGCGCCGTTCGCGGCGTTCCTGAGCCTCGATGCAAAGTGTTGCGACGGGGCGCGCTTCGAGGCGCTTGACGCCGATTGGCTCACCAGTCTCGATGCAATAACCATAGGTACCGTCGTCGATGCGGCTCAGCGCTTCATCGATCTTGCGGATCAGTTTGCGCTCACGGTCGCGGGTTCGAAGTTCGAGGGCGAATTCGGATTCGAGGGTCGCACGATCATTCGGGTCGGGCGGATTGGCCGCCTCGTCCTTCATGTGTGTCATCGTGCGATCCACTTCCTGCATCAGGTCGCGTTTCCAGGTATTCAGGATCACGCGGAAGTGGGCGAGCTGCTCCCTGCCCATGTACTGCTCGCCCTTGCGCTCGTGATACGGGCGGACATTTCGCGGGCCCATCAGCAGATTGTGGCCGCCTGGAGGCTCATCATCCTCGTCGAGCGGGCCAAGGCGGCGCAGCAGCCGCGGCTCCGCAATCTGCGGAGGCGTCGGTGAATATGGCTTCGCAACGGCCGGTGTGCGCATCGGCGCCGCAACCTTTGCGGCTTTCATGGATTTGACCGGGGGTGGCGCGACGACGCGCACGACCGGCTTTGCCGGGGGCCGGGTTATGTGTGAAATCCGCGGTGATTTGCCTGAGTTCGCCTTGAGGGGCTTGCCTGCGCGCGCACGGGATTCAGCGACTTTGGCTTTGCGTGCTGTGGGCTTGGCGACCCGGACGACCTTCCGTGCTGCTGGCGTCTTGTGCGGCGCGGCCTTCTTGGCGGCTGGTTTCCTGGTCTTCAAAGCCTTCTTTGCAGGCATCAGTTTCTCCGCTCCCGGTTAAATGAGGCGCCGGATTATAGCCCTCGCAATTCTGCGGTCCAGTGGCACGATGACCGGGCCCGGCCGGTTCACGGGCTCAGGGCAGGGTCACCGGTCCCGGGGCCACCCAGCCATCGCGACGACGCTCCGCGACGATCGTCGTGTAAATACCACCGCGCACGTTGAATCGCGCCGTCAGGCGCAGGAATCGCGGGTCAAGTGCGGTGACCAGGCGGTCCACGATCTCATTGGTCACCGCCTCGTGGAATGCGCCGCGGTCCCGAAACGACCAGATGTAGAGCTTCAGGGACTTGAGCTCGACGCACAGCGCAGCGGGGACGTATTCCAGCTCCAGTGTCGCGAAATCGGGCTGGCCGGTCCGCGGACACAGACAGGTGAATTCTGGAATCTGCATCCGAATCGTATAGTCGCGGCCGGGATTCGGATTCTGGAAGGTTTCGATGTCTCCAGATGGCGACATTGGGCTCATGCGGTTCGTGTCCCGGTCGTACTCAAGCGCGGGCCGTTAATCTACACTAGCCTGAATGCGCCTCGCCAGGATAAAACTCGCCGGATTCAAGTCCTTCGTCGATCCGACTGTGGTCACATTTCCCCGAAATCTGACCGGGGTCGTCGGGCCGAACGGATGCGGCAAGTCGAACATCATCGACGCGGTTCGCTGGGTCATGGGCGAGATTTCTGCAAAGCACCTGCGCGGCGATTCCATGACCGACGTGATTTTCAACGGGTCCCGCGGCCGCAAGCCCGTTGGCAGTGGCTCCGTCGAACTGGTATTCGACAATGGCGACGGCAAGATCGCGGGTCCGTACGCCGGATTCGCGGAGGTATCGCTGAAGCGGCTCGTATCGCGCGACGGCAATTCGACCTATTTCATCAATGGCTCGAAATGCCGCCGGAAGGACATCACGCACCTGTTCCTGGGAACCGGACTCGGGTCGCGCAGCTACGCGATCATCGAGCAAGGCATGATCTCGCGGCTCATCGAGGCGCGTGCCGAGGACATGCGTGCCTTCGTCGAGGAGGCGGCCGGTATCTCACGCTACAAGGATCGCCGGCGCGAAACCGAGAGCCGCATCTCCCATACGAGGGAGAACCTTGAGCGGCTGAATGACCTGCGCGAGGAGGTCGACAAGCAGATACGTCACCTGCAGCGCCAGGCCGGCATCGCGCGTCGCTACCAGGAACAGACGAACCGTCAGCGGCAATTGCAGGCGGAATTGCTGGGACTCAGGATCCGCGACCTGGACGGTGACATTGCGGCGCGGCAGACGCTCGCGGCGGAACGCGAGACTGCGACGCAGGCCGCGCTCGCCGAGTTGCGCTCAGCCGAGGCAGCCGTCGAAAAGGCGCGCGCCACGCACGCGGAGTGCTCCGATGCGCTTGCCGTCGTGCAAGGTCGCTACTACCAGGCCGGTGCCGACGCCACTCGAACCGAACAATCGCTGCTGCACACACGCGAATTGCGTCAAAGGCAGCGCAGCGACCTCGAGCGCGTCATGCAGGAACATCGGGAGTCACAGACTCTCGTCGGCCGCGACCAGGAGCAGCTACGCGAGCTTACGGCGTCGGTTGCGCGCGCGGAACCCGAACTTCACGCTGCACGCAAGACCGAAACCGCGGCCCGCACCGCACTGGTAGAAGCCGAGTCCGCGATGACGGATTGGCAACAGCGCTGGGAGACCTTCAGCCGCGAATCCGCCGATGCATCCCAGGACACACTGGTCGAGCGCACCAGGATCGAACAGATTGAAGCCGGGCTCGCGCGCCTGTTGGCACAGCATGAAAGGCTTGCACAAGAGCGCACGCAACTCGACAAGATGGTCTCGGGCGCGCGTCCGGAGGAATTTGCCGCGGCGGAGAAGCAAGCGCGGGAGCGCGGTGCTGCTGCGCAGCGCGAGCTTGACGAGGCACTTGCACAGCTGCAGTCGCAGCGCGAATCCGAGCGCAACGCGGCGAACGCACTCGATGCAGCTCGAGCGGAATTGCAGATAGCGCGTGGCGAGCTGGTTGCGGTCGAAGCCGTTCAGAAGGCGGCGCTCGGCCAGGCGCAGGGGCGTGTTGTCGAATGGCTTGCGGCCCACAAGCTTGAGCGGCGCTCCCGGCTGGCGCAGCTGCTCGTGGTTGCCGCAGGCTGGGAGCGCGCGGTCGAAACTGCATTGGGCAGCTACCTTGAGGCGGTCTGCTCTGACGGGATTGATTCATTCGCCGAGGCAGTAGACCGGCTCGATTCCGGGCGCGTTACGCTGGTGGAATCCACCAGCTCAGGGCCGGCCAAGCCCGCCGCAGATTCGCTGCTCGCCAAGGTCTCAGGGCCTGCTGTCGTTGCCGGGCTCCTCGAGGGCGTCATCGCCGTGGATACCTTGCGCGAGGCGGTTTCGCGTCGGCGATCATTGAAACCTGGACAGTCCGTCATCACTCGCGATGGCGTCTGGTTTGGCCATGACTGGCTGCGGGTCTCACGCAATGAAACCGAACACGCGGGTGTCATCTCGCGGGAGCAGGACATCCGCAGGCTGCTGTCCAATGTTGCCGATGGCGAGTCCCGGGTTCGCGAACTCGACCTGGCGCTGGCGAGTAGCAGGTCGCGGATTGCGGATCTGGACGCGAGCCGCGACGACCTGCATGGAACCGTCAACCGCCTGCACCACGACCTGGTCAATGTGCGCGGGGCGCTCGAGGCGATCCGTTCGCGCACGCAGCAGTTCAGCGAAAGGCTCTCCAGGGTGCGTGGGGAGCTCGACCAGACCGATGCGGAGATTGCCCGCGACGAGCAGGAGATCCGCGCGGCGCGGCAACGGCTGGAATCCGGGCTGATATTGATGAACTCGTTGCAGGACCAGCGTCCCGAACTGGAGCGCGAACGCGATGCGATTCGCGCGCGGCTCGCAGCGTCACGTGAACGCAGCGCGACGGAAATTGCGGCTGCACAACAGGTGGAAATCCGCTTTGAATCGCAGCGTTCGACGCTTACCACGCTGCAAACGAGTTTCGATCGTGCGAGCGATCAGGCCCGCCAGCTCGCAGCCCGCCGCTCGGAGCTCGAGCGCCAACTGGCGGACGGTGAGGCGCCACTCGCAGAACTTGAGCGCAAGTTACAGCAGTACCTGGAGCAACGTCTTGCGGTCGAACGGGAGCTTGCCGAGTCACGCCGGTTGGTCGAGGAGGCGGATGCGCAGATCCGCGACCTCGACACCAAGCGCCAGGGATCCGAAGGGCGTGTCGAATCCGCGCGTGCTGCGTTCGCCGAGATCAGCCTCGGCATGCAGGAAACCCGCGTACGACGTGAGTCGCTGATGGAGCAATTCGCGACGACGCATTTCGACTTTGCGGCAGTGACGTCGGCACTATCGCCGGAAGCAACGGTGCCGGCCTGGGACCAGCAACTCGCCGAGACCAATGAACGGATCGAGCGGCTCGGAGCTGTCAATCTCGCGTCGATCGACGAGCTCAAGGAGCAGTCGGAGCGCAAGGATTACCTGGATCGCCAGTTCACCGACCTCGCCGATGCCCTGAACACGCTGGAGCAGGCAATACGCAGGATCGATCGCGAGACGCGCGCGCGCTTCCAGGACACTTTCGACCGGATCAACAGCGGCCTCAAGGAGAAGTTCCCGCGGCTGTTCGGCGGCGGCGCAGCCTACCTCGAGCTCGTCGGTGACGACCTGCTGACAGCGGGGGTTGCAGTCATGGCGCGGCCACCGGGCAAGCGCAACAGCACGATCAGCCAATTGTCGGGCGGTGAAAAGGCGCTGACCGCGGTGGCGCTGGTGTTCTCGATCTTCGAACTGAATCCTGCGCCGTTCTGCCTGCTCGATGAGGTCGACGCGCCGCTTGACGACAACAACGTGGGCCGGTTCTGCGACATCGTCAGGGACATGTCGGAACGCGTACAGTTCGTTTTCATCACACATAACAAGTCGACTATGGAGCTCGCGAACCACCTGATTGGGGTGACCATGGGCGAGCCCGGCGTATCACGCCTGGTTGCCGTGGATGTTGACGAGGCCGTCCGCATGGCGGCCGTCGGTTAGCCGGGGAGGCATCCCAGTGTCAGAACTGCGCTGGATTCTGCTCGGAGCCGGGGTTGCCCTGATTCTCGGCCTCTGGTGGTGGGAGACCCGCAAGGCGCGTCCGACTGTTGATCCGACCGGGACCTGGCCACGTGGTCGCGCGGAACCGGGCGTCGATGACGAAGCACAGGCCGGCGACGAGAGCCCCGAGGCACGACCACCATTTCGACCGACAATCGAGCGAATGCGCGCGCCGCGGCGACCGCCACTCATCGAGATCTCCGACGATTTTGAGGTGGACGTCTCAGCCTTTATGGGCAAGGACCGGCGGCGGTTGCCAGTGCCCGAACCGATTGAGACGACCGCTGCGGGCGCCGAGCATGAAAGCGCTGACGAAGACGCAGATCATCGCGCACCATGGGTACGCACGCAGCCGATGGAACGCTCGGAAGTTGCGCCGAAGCGCGCGCTGAAGCCTGACCAGCCGAAGGCAATGGATTCAATCGAGCAGCATGCTGCCGAGGCTTCGAAACAGAGGATCGTCGCGCTGCGTCTCGTTGCCCACCAGGAACACTGGGACGGCAAGCAACTGCGCGAGGCGATCGAGGCAGAGGGCATGAGTTACGGCCGGTACTCAATTTTTCATCGCGAACGGGAAGACGGCAAGACTCTCTTTTATGTTGCGAGCATGATGGAGCCAGGCTCCTTCGATCTCGCCAGGATGGATGGCCAGCTATTCCCGGGCATCTCGATATTCGGCATCGTGCCTGGCCCGCTGGATGCGCCGGCCACTTTTGATCTGGTGCTGGCAGCCGCGCGACACCTTGCCGAACGCCTGAAGGGTCAGCTGCAGGACGAGCAGGGCAGTACATTGACCGCACAGCGGATCCTCAACCTTCGCGAGGAGTTGGTGCACTTCGAGCACCGCAACAAGCGCCTGCGCCGCAATTAAATGAAGCCCGCATCCGCAAGCCTGCGGCAGCGCGTCGACAGGCTGCGAGCCGAGATCGAGCGCCACAACCGTCTCTACCATGTGCTGGACGATCCGGAGGTTCCGGACGCGGCATACGACCGCCTGATGGCAGAACTGCGGGGGCTGGAACAGCAATACCCCGAGCTGGTCGTTCCCGAATCGCCTACCCAGCGTGTTGGTGGTTCGCCGGTAGCCGAATTCTCGGAAGTGCGGCACCACCTGCCGATGTTGTCGCTCGACAACGCGTTTGCGCGCGAGGACGTCGAGGCATTTGACCGCAGGGTGCGGGAGCGACTCGAGACCGGGGAACAGATTGTCTACGCCTGCGAACCGAAGCTCGATGGCGTGGCGGTCAGTGTGACGTATCGCGACGGGCTGCTGGCGCTCGGTGCAACGCGAGGTGACGGCACCACCGGCGAGGACGTCACGCACAACATCCGCACGATCAAGACGGTGCCATTGCGGCTGAGCGGTCGCGGTTGGCCGGACCTGCTCGAGGTGCGCGGCGAAGTATTCATGTCGAGCGCGGGATTCGACGAGATGAACCGGCGTGCCACCAAGAAGCGCGACAAGGTGTTGGTCAATCCTCGCAATGCCGCAGCCGGCAGCCTGAGGCAACTGGATCCGCGGCTGACCGCTTCGCGGCCGCTCGAGGTCTATTTCTACGGGGCCGGAAGGGTTGAAGGGAAGTCACTCCCGGGCCTGCACAGCGAAATTCTCAAGCTGCTGCGCGGTTGGGGACTGCGCACAGCACCGGAGGCCCGAGTCGTCAGCGGCGTCGCGGGCCTGCTCGGGTACTACGAAGACATTGGCCGGCGACGGAGTAGCCTGAGCTATCAGATTGACGGCGTCGTCTACAAGGTCGATTCGATTGAACAGCAGCGAAGACTCGGATTCGTCGCACGTGCGCCGCGTTGGGCAATTGCACACAAGTTTCCCGCCGAGGAGGAAATGACCACGGTGCTCGCCATTGAGTGGCAGGTGGGACGCACCGGCGCGCTAACTCCGGTCGCGCGGCTGGCACCGGTATTTGTGGGCGGCGTGACCGTCAGCAACGCGACGCTGCACAACATCGATGAGCTGCGTCGCAAGGACGTGCGCGTCGGCGATACCGTGATCATCCGACGGGCTGGCGATGTGATCCCGGAAGTCGTTCGCGTAATCAGCGAGAGGCGGCCGCCAAAGACTTCCCAGGTCCGGTTGCCGCAGAAATGCCCGGTCTGTGGCTCGGAAGTGGAGCGCGAGGAGGGCGAAGCCGTTGCTCGTTGCACGGGCGCACTGACCTGCCCGGCACAGCTGAAGGAATCATTGCGGCATTTCGCCTCGCGCCGCGCACTGGATATTGAAGGGCTCGGCAGCAAGCTGATGGACCAATTGGTGGACAGCGGATTGGTCCGCAATCCTGGCGACCTGTTCAAGCTGACTGCTGAGCAATTGGCGAATCTTGATCGAATGGGCGAGCGCTCGGCGGCAAATCTGGTCGAGTCGCTCAAGCACAGCAAGCAGACGACATTTGCGAGATTCCTCCATGCGCTCGGCATCCGCGATGTGGGCGAAGCGACGGCCGAAACGCTGGCACGGCATTTTCGTACGCTGGGCGCACTTCGTGACAGTTCCGCGGAGGAGATCGAAGAAGTGCCCGACATCGGGCCGGTCACGGCAGGGCATGTGTATGCTTTCCTTGCCGAACCGCGTAACGCCAAAGTCATCGACGCACTCATCCAACACAAGGTGCGGTGGCCGGCCGAGCAGGGAGCTGCGACGCGCAACAGTCTGCTGAGTGGCAAGACGGTGGTGCTTACCGGCAAGCTTTCAACGATGTCACGGGACGAGGCGGGCGACTACATCCGCGAGCTCGGCGGCAAGGTTGCGGGCAGTGTTTCGAAGAACACCGACTTTGTTGTGGTCGGCGACGAAGCTGGTTCGAAGTTGAAAAAGGCGATGCAGCTCGGAGTAAAGGTCCTCGAGGAAAATGAGTTCCTCAAGCTGATCGGTCGCAAGCGCTGATCACTTGTCATCCTGGTCGACAAACATATGGACCATGACTCCGGCGCGAACGGATCCTGATTCGCCGGTAGATTCGCGCTCGGATATCCAGCCTTCGACGTCTTCAAGAAAGCTGGCTCCACGCCGACGCAGCATTTGACGCAACAACGGAATGGCAGCGCTGTCCAGCCGAATGGAAACGGCGGAATCGTCAAACAGGCGACTGTCGGCTGGCGCAGCAATGTTGTGCTCGAGAGTGGAGAACAGGTCGCGCGCCGCGCTGCCGAGTTGCTGCAAGGCAGCCGCGTCCGCGCCACCCAGCGTATAGCGCCGGGCCAGGGCCCGCACCGAGCCATCTTTCAGGATGCGCACCGCTCCAACTCGAATCAGTTCTTCAAGAATGATCTTCGGGTAAATATCGCCGCTGAAGGATCGGACCAGCCCCTCGAACGACGGTTCTGGCCCGTCGACCGGCAATAAGCGCGGTCGGCCGTCTTCGTCGGTGTACTCGGGGCTTTCAAACCAGCCCGAGAGTACGCGGGCAAGCCGGTTTCGCTGATAGTCCTT
Source organism: uncultured Steroidobacteraceae bacterium (assembly GCA_964473595.1). Taxonomy (GTDB): domain Bacteria; phylum Pseudomonadota; class Gammaproteobacteria; order Steroidobacterales; family Steroidobacteraceae; genus SCUD01. Next base: position 13,809 of record CAYYQQ010000057.1, read on the forward strand.
GTCGGCCGCCAGTTTGTGCCTGTTTGCTTCAGCTGACTTAACGATATCGCTGACGACATGCCGGTGTAGGCCAGTAATTGTTGAAACGCGCGAGAAACTCGAATTTTTACCCTGCTCGCGTAGGATATCTTGGGCTGCCTGGACGAATGCAATATTGGCAATCCGAGAGAAATCATAAGTCGACAGGCCATGGCGCAACATGATCCGCGCCAGTGGGCGCAGGAGGCGGAGGCATGCATCACGTAGCAGGGCTTGAGAAGGCCGCATGAAATCTAAGCTTAACCGTGTTGGCGCGACTGAATTGGAGTCGCAATGCTAATGACTTTTCGCATTTCGATTGCAGGTAGTTGGGAAGTTCAACCTGGCAATGCATGGTGAGTGCTGGTTGCACTATCTCTGTCGACGTAAATGCACTGAAGTTTCCCGCATGGCAGGTTTTTCGAGGTCGTAAAAATGTCAAGCAACGATTCGCGACCACTGGATCATGAGCACCCTAATCACGATCTCGTGGAGGGTGTTGTTCGGCAGTTCGTAGATCTACTGGTTGCGGGTGGAACGAGTGTTGACATGATTAGGGCCGCGACAACCAAGGCGCTTGTGAATTCGGTCAACGCTAGCTCAATCACTACTTTTACCGAGCTTGGGTCAATTCAACGAGACTGCATGGAAGTAATGTGTACGTGGAGGCGTGACATTAGGTATGTTGATAAGCATGGTGACCCATTACCGTTGGGCCAAGGAGATGGTGATGAATCCTTTGGCGCGCTTTGCAGGCGCGCTGGTTGCAAGAACGATGTGTCTGCCATTCTCAAGACGCTGATGGAGTTTGGGGCTATTTCGATTGACTGCAACAACAAAGCTATTCCCGAGACGCCCACTTTCTTGCTGGGACGAGCGCACGGTGGTGGCCGACTAGCAGTAGACGGTGTGCTGAAGCAGCTGGAAGGATTCTTGCAGGTTGTTCATCGCAACGTGTGTAGTGTCTCAGGTGAAAGAAGGCCAAGATTTGAGAGGGCCTGTACGGTCTCGGTGGCAGTTGAGCTAGAGGCGATCTTTGATCGCCTGGTCCGGAGCCGTGGCCAAGAATTCATCGACTCAATTGATGAATGGCTCGAGCGGAACGCGAAGCGCGCCAGTGCTTCGGGGCGTTATCTGGAACTCGGCGCGGGTGTCTATTTCATCGACTTGGGTGAAAGGGACAGCAGGACCACGAAAGGCTAGAAAGCGACTTTTCCATTCTTTAATAGATGCTTACTGCACTCTTCGATGTCCGAACCTAGATATATCATGTATCTAGATGATAAATAATAGCTAATTCTAGCACCGCACTCAAATTTTGATGGGTAACTCACCAGATCGACGGTGAACCTTCTCTCCGGTCGCCCGCGGTCGGAAAGTTATGTTCACTCCAAATAAGTCAAACGCTAAGTAATGTCAGTGGCTTACACGGTTAACTTAAGACTACTCGCTGCATTCAGATTTCTGCTCGTTCCGCTAGTAAGGATGCTTCTTAGGAACGGCATCACTTTTAACGAAATTTCGGAGGTCATCAAAGGAGCTTACGCACGAGTCGCCGCAACGGATTTCGCGGTTCCGGGACGGCCGATGTCGTATTCGAGAATTTCGATCACGACAGGCATGGCACGAAGGGATGTTGAACGGGTTTTGGGTGAAGAAGATCGTCTTCGACGGGCTCTTGAAAGCAACGCGAGTCGTATCGCCAACGTCCTGCAGGGTTGGCACAACGATCCGGAGTTCATGGGACCGTATGGATTTCCGCGCGACCTGGCGTTTGAGCGCGAGATTGGTGGAGGCCAATCGTTCGATGACCTGGTTGCGCGTTACGCAACGGACATCGAGTCCCAGCTGATGCTGGAAGAGTTGATACGTGTAAACGCGGCGACGATCGCCGAGGAGAGCGGCCTCATTCGGGTTCTCAAACGAACTTTCATTCCTGAGCAAATGGCACCAGAACTCATTGAGGTTTTTGCAAGAGGGGTGCGCCGATACGTCGAAACGATTGATCACAACCTGAGGGAAGTGGACCCAACAAAGCGGCGATTCGAGCGCTGGGTATTTCCTGATTACGGCATTCGAGAGGAAGACTGGGTGCCATTCAGTGACATGGTGCGGGATCGATTGCAGGACGTGATTGAGGATCTTGAAACGCAATTTGTCTTGTTTCGAAAGCCGCGTCCGGAATCGGACCGAGTTTTGAGTGTTGGTGTTGGCCTCTATCTCTACATAGACGATTTAGCGGACGACAGGAAATTTCAGGAAATGCTCGCGACGCTATTGGACGAGGAACAGAGCACGGAACCGAACCAGGGGATTTAAGACAGTGAAGATTCATTTGCGGAATTCGATGGGGTCGTTCGCAATCATTTGCGGCGTGGTTTCCCTAATGTCCCTAGTATCAATCGACGCGCAAGGCCAAATTGCATGTGGCGGTGGCCGAGTTCAGCTCGCTTCGCGAAGCGAAGTAGATCGCGCCAATGTAGATTTTGGTGCAAGGCTCTTGGCTGTCGGGCGAGTGGATTCCGCGTCTGCCAGCCGAGGCGTCGAGATACTTGGGCGATTCGTTCAAGCAACTTCGGGTGAAAGCTATCAGGTAGGCGATTACGCTGCGGTCGTCGATTGGTCGGCGAAGGACTCCAATGAGCAAATTCTGGAAATTCGCCCGATGGCGTCCCGTTATGTGCCTGGTGCCAGCGAGGTTTATTTGAGATCGACTGTCCAGGCTGCTGACGTGTCTCGTGGACAAATGCGAGCCGGCGAAGTTGATGTCGACTTTTCTGACCTGCTGGCATTCCTCGGTCCATTGCTGGCTTAGGAAATGGCCGGCTCCAG
>CAYYQQ010000058.1:0-16634 GCA_964473595.1 uncultured Steroidobacteraceae bacterium
CGACCTGACACCCTAGTTTAGTCCCTGCCGGGAGTAGAGTCTGCTGCACCAGGAGCAGACCATGAAGGCGAAGAGGTTTTCCGAAGAACAGATCATCGGGGTGTTGCGAGAGGCGGAGGCTGGGGCGAAGACCAAGGAGCTGTGCCGACGGCACGGGATCTCGGACGCGACGTTTTACAACTGGAAAGCGAAGTACGCCGGGATGACGGTGTCGGAGGCGCGCCGGTTGAAGGAACTCGAGACCGAGAATAGCAAGCTCAAGCGCTTGCTGGCCGATGCGGAGCTCGACAAGGCAGCGCTGAAGGAACTACTGGGCCGAAAATGGTAAGCCCGCAGGCGAAGCGCGAAGCGGTGACCGTGCTGATGACGGAACGGGACTTCGGTGTGACGCGCGCTTGCGGGCTGCTGAAGCTGTCGCGATCCTTGTATCGCTACCGCAGTCGGCGCGCGGACTGCACGCTGCTGCGCGAGCGGATGCTGGAGATCGCTGCCGAGAAACGCCGCTACGGCTACCGGCGCGTATACCGGCGGCTGCGGCGCGAGGGCTGGGCGGTCAATCGCAAGCGGGTGTATCGGATGTATCGTGAGGCGGGCCTGGCGGTGCGGCGCCGCAAGCGTAAACGCATCGGCTTGGTGGAACGCAAGCCGTTGCCCAAGCCGCAGGCCGCGAACCTCAGCTGGTCGATGGACTTTGTCTCCGACGGCTTGGCGGACGGCAGACGACTGCGGTGTCTGAACATCGTGGACGACTGCACCCGCGAGTGTGTGGCGATCGAAGTGGATACCTCGCTTACCGGATCGCGCGTAAAAGCGGTGCTGGAACGGCTGGCCGACCAGCGTGGACTGCCGCGCTCGATCACCGTCGATCATGGACCGGAGTTCGAAGGCCAGGTACTCGATGTCTGGGCCTATTCGGCGAACGTGCAGCTGTCGTTCATCCGACCAGGCAAGCCAAATGAGAATGCCTACATCGAGAGCTTCAACGGCAAGTTCCGCGACGAGTGCCTGAACGAACACTGGTTCGTGACGATGAAGCACGCCAGGCAGATCATTGAAAACTGGCGGATCGAATACAACACGGAGCGCGAACACAGCTCGCTCGGCAAGTTGACGCCGCAGGAATATGCACAGATGATTTTGGATCGAGCCGAGAAGGCGTTATCTTTAACCGCGGACTCTAACCCCGAACGGGACTAAAAAGGGTGTCAGGTCGTACTGAATCCAGCCGAGCCAGAATCCGGGCCGTACCCTTTGCGTCTCGCAGCCCAGCCAACCACTTGGAGAAGACCTCGGTTCGCTGGATCTGATACACATACCGAGTGTATCCAAACGGATACAGCGATGCAAGTGCGAAATCCGACTCTCTGCGGCCTAACGTCCGCGATGAGCCGCCGGACAACAGCAAGCGCAGCGCCGCTGTTGGACGGTCGGCTCGATCGCGTGGTTGGGCGTCATATCGCCTCCGCTCACCAATCTAGCTTCTGCGGAGAAATATGTACTTTGTTGCTCAGCGCCTGTCCTCCGCTTTCGGGCCGAAACGGCGGGATGCGACCATGCTTGCCGCCACCGACACCAACAGGATCAATCCGACGATTCCCAGGACGATCCCCACAGGAATTTTGTAGACGTCGAGCAGCAGCATTTTCACCCCGATGAACATCAGGATAACCGCCAACCCATACTTGAGCAGATGGAAGCGCGCCGCCATGTCGGCAAGTAGGAAATACATGGCCCGCAGCCCCAGGATGGCGAAGATATTGGAGGTGAAGACGATGAACGGGTCGCCGGTCACGGCGAAGATCGCGGGGATCGAGTCCACCGCGAAGATGAGGTCGGTCACTTCCACCAGCACCAGCACCACGAACATAGGCGTGGCGTAGCGCATCCCCTCCTTCAACACGAAGAACTTCTCCCCATGGTACTCATTGGTGATCTTCATGTGGCCGCGCATCCAGCGCAGGATCGGGTTTTTCTCGAGATCGGGCTCGTGCGTGGAGAACACCAGCATCTTGACGCCAGTGAGCAAGAGGAACAGGCCAAAGACATAGAGAATCCAGTGAAACTGGGCGAGCAGCAGCGCGCCGACGTAGATGAGCACGGCGCGCATGACGATGGCGCCGAGCACGCCGTAGAGCAGCACTCGCTTTTGGAACTCTGTGGGCACCGCGAAGAAGCTGAAGAGGGTTATCCACACGAAGACGTTGTCCACGGCGAGCGACTTCTCAATGAGGTAGCCGCTGAGGTATTCCAGCGCCTTTTCGTCGGCAACCTCTCGCCCGAAGCTTCCGTTGAGATGCCACCAGAACCAACCGCAGAAGGCGAGCGAGATAGCGATCCACCCCACCGACCAGGCCGCCGTCTCCTTTACGCTCACCCGGTGGGAGTCCTGGGTCTTTAGCATGAAAAAGTCTATCGACAGTAAGACAATGACGAGCAGCGAGAAGCCGAGATAGAGAATCGGGGTGCCGGTGGATTCGATAGTCATCCCTTGTTCTCCGGATCAGCGTTGCCTTCTTCTCGGTGACTGCGCCGCACCAGGTAGTAGCTGAGAGCGAGCGCAAGCGTAATGGCGGCAATGCCCATAAGAGTCCCTTCGGGCAGCTCCTTCGGCTCAAGGACGATGACCTTGCGGGCCACCGCGATCAACGCCACGATGAACACCGCTTCGAGGTGGATCACCCGGCGCACAGCATAGATCTTCATCGAGTGCAGCAACTCGATTCCGATCAGCACCAGCAGAAACTGGCCGAACAGCTCCAGCAATTTGCGAGGCTCCAGCACGACGTACGGCGGGGCCAGCACTTCCTTGCCGATGATCCACGCCAACTCCACGGTGGCGAGCACCACCAAGCCTGCCATCATGACGAGCAGCGTGCGGGTAATGATCCGCTCAAATCTGTCTAAGTACGGGAACAAGGGGCTGTTTCTCCTATTTGACGCGGCATTGAAGGCGAGGCCGCAATGACGCCCAACGCTCGCGTTGAGCGGCCCGCGGCAAAGCCGCAGCAGGCGCCGCGGGCGCGACAATATTCCGGGCGCCTGCGGCGCCCTTTGCCAAACCTTTCACGGACCGCTCCAACGCATAGTTAGGTGGCATGGTGGTGGGCATCTTTCGGGCGACCGCGAAGCCAAGTAGCAAACCAGAAAATCAGAAAGTAAGGCAGCGAATACACCAACCCATAGACCCAGCCAAAAAACAGAGCGAAAACTCGTTTGGCTCCATCATTAACGCAGCGTTCGAGAAGTTCAGTGGGTGGATCTGACACGCCATAAACGTCCTCACAGGCGGCTTCGAAATAGTAGTAGACCGCTACATTCGAGAAAAGCCAACCACCGAAGGCGATCGCAATTAGCACAACCCACCATGGAAAGCGGCGACCAATTGTGAATCGAACGTATAGGACCACGGCTGGCACCAATAGAAAGCCGGCAAAGCTCAACTGGAACAGCGTGTAGTTCATGCCACCTAACGCTCGCGTTGAGCGGCCCGCGCGAAACGCTGGCCATGCGCCGCGGGCACAAAATTGTTCCGTGCGCCCGCGGCGCACTGCTGAAGACTTTTCACGGGCCGCTCCAACGCATAGTTAGATTGCGATTCACTGGGACTTACTCGCCCTTTTGGCGAGCGCAAGCAATGCGAGCCCCACAATTAATCCGATCAAGACAAGCGGGCCGGGGAAGGATACGGAAATCAGTCCGACTTCTGACGCAAGTGCGACCAGAATGCTGGCGGGCACCGCCATTAGGCAAATATATGCCGCCCACATTAGCCACGCACCTTTCACTGGGAAGGCGGGGTCCGTTGGGCGGCTTATCAATGGGTAAAGACGATGATGAGGCGAACCGTCCGCACGGTCCGTCATAAAGCGATAGATGATGTAGCCGACCAGGACAACACACAGTGCGGCCCAAACAGTGATGACAGGCATCAGGTTTTCCATCGCGATCTAACGTCCGCGTTGAGCGGGCCGCGGCACAGCCGAGCCAGGCGCCGCAGGCGCTACAATTTTCCGAGCGCCCGCGGCGCCCACCGTCAAACCTGTCACGGACCGCTCCAACGCATTGTTAGACAACAGCCTCACGATTCGGATTGCTTGTCGTCACCAAATAGCAGTGGGGCAAAGAAGCTGACTGTTACTACTGTACCTAAGGTTGTCCAGCCCGCGTTGCGAGCCGAATAGGCAATCAGGTGAAGCGGGAGGATCAAGAAGAACGCGGCGAATGCAACGACAACGCCTGCGACGATAGCGTTGGTTGGGTTGATCGACGCCTTGAAGTACCAGGCGCCAGCGGCGAATGCCGTTGTTGCTGCCACAACGCAGAGGCCGCCGATTGCCACCATCTCGACCAGAGACGCGGGTCTTCCGAGTATGAATTCAAGCCAGCTGTAAAAGTAAACTCCTTGCGTACTCCAGACAGCCAAAGCTGCAACTACGGTAATACCAAACCACATTGTCCCGGTAAGCGAGGTCTTCATTCGCTGTTGTCTAACGTCCGCGATCAGCGGCGGCGCCCAGTTGGCGCGCCGCTTGCCCTGGTTGCAAGCGGCGTGACGACAAGCGCCGAACGCTGCATCGCATTGTTAGACCCCACTCTTCTCAGGGCGCACAAAACTGGCGTCCACAATTGTAATTGCGTACTTGTCGTATACGAGCGGCTGGGAAACGTCTCGGCAACTAGAGCACGACACCTTGAAGTTGCGGTCTTGTGTGGGGTCTATTGAGCCTTCCATGAGACTGGAGCACTTGTCCACAAAAGTGCCATCCTTAGCGAAGAGCTCGACGAGAACTTCGACGTTGTTCCAAGTGTCGTTTCCACTGTTCGAGATAACGCCCACGAAGGCGGAATTGTTCTGTGGTAGCTGTGGGCGATGGGTCTTTATTGTCAGGCCGGCGTCAGCCGTGTACTCCTTGTACATTCCACCGAACATGTCGCCCTCGTGCTGTTGTAGTTCGTGCATTTGCCATTGGCTGAAGCCATACATGGCACCGGCCACAGCCGCGCCGAAGCCGATTCCGACTAGGAGGCCGTGGCCTATCTTTGAGAGTGCAGCTTTGAGCAAAGTGGTTCTCCCTAACTAGTGGGGTCTAACTATAAGTGGGTGTCATAGATGACGCTTAGTTTTACGCCCTTTCGGCCTGTTTAGCACCCAGCGGCACCGCAAGTCCTTGAGTAGCCTCGGGGGGAGATGACCCAACCTCCCCGCCTGCTCGAACAGGTCCGGAACAAGATTCGGGCAAAGCATTTCAGCTACCGGACGGAAAAGACGTACCTGCAGTGGATCCGGCGCTACATCCGGTTCCACGGTCTCAAGCATCCGCGGGAAATGGGCGGGCCGGAAGTGGAGGCATTTCTGACGGCGCTGGCCGTGGACAACAAGGTTGCGGCGTCCACGCAGAATCAGGCGCTATCAGCCGTGCTGTTCTTGTATCGCGACGTGCTAGAGCAGAAACTCCCGTGGCTGGGCAACGTAGTCAGGGCGAGGAATCCGCACCGGCTGCCGGTGGTCTTGACGCGGGCCGAAGTGCAGCAAGTGCTCGCGCGCATGAACGGCACCGCGTGGCTGATCGCGTCGATGCTCTATGGCGCAGGTCTGCGCATCTCAGAATGTCTGCAACTTCGAATCAAGGACATGGAGCTCTCGCGCAGGGAGTTGCTGATCCGCGATGCCAAGGGCCAGAAGGACCGCATCACCGTCCTGCCGGATACCTTGCTGCCTCATTTGCGTGATCACCTGGGGCGTGTGCGGGTCGTGTTCGAGGCCGACCGGCGCGCCGAGCGCCCCGGCGTCTCGTTGCCATTCGCGTTACGCAGGAAATACCCACACGCAGCCAAGTTGTGGGGCTGGCAGTACGTATTCCCCGCGCGGGCGTTTTGTCGTGACATCTATTCCGGCGAGATGGTGCGGCATCACCTGCATCCACAGCGTCTCCAGCGCGCCGTGAAGGAAGCGGTCCGCGCAGCGGGCATCGCAAAGCCCGCGAGCTGCCACACCTTCCGCCATTGCTTCGCCACCCACCTGCTGGAAGATGGCTACGACATCCGCACGGTGCAGGAACTGCTGGGTCACTCGGACGTGAAGACGACGATGATCTACACACACGTGTTGAACCGCGGCGGGCGCGGTGTGAAGAGTCCGCTTGATCGCAGTTAGCCGGCGCGCGCGATGATGGCGTCCGCGAAGCGCTCCGGCGCCGCTGGGTCCATGCGCAGGTAAAGTGCAGGCTCGACCAGCTCAAGTTCCATGATCCGAAAGTTGCCGCCGTCGCGCCGCACGAAATCCACGCGTGCGTATGGTGGCGCGCCGTCGATCGCGGCGCATGGTCAGAAGCGCGCGGTCCAGCGGAAGGTCGAGGTGCCGAAGTTGAGCTGCTCAAGCGCCCAGACGATATTGTTGCGGGCGAGGCGTTCATAGCGTTCGCGGAATTCATGGGTCGAATAGATGGACATGCGCATCATGAATGACTGCAGGATTGCGCAGCGCTGCTTGCGGTAGAGCGCGGTCGGCACCCACCAGTATTCGGCGCGGATCTGCAGCTCGAACTCGCGGAAACGGTCGGCGTCGGCGCCGAGGATGGCGAGATCCACGTCCACCAGCAGTTGATGGGCCGGATCGGTCGGTTTTTCTCCATGGCGTGTCGCCATGATCAGGGACCGCACGGTTTCGATACTCGGGGGTGGTGTGCCGGATTGTTCCAGCACATGTGCGGCCCAGTCAGCGCTGCGGAGTTCGTTCTTCGACGAGAACGTGCTGTAGACCGCGTCGTGGAACCACAGCGCGTACTCGACCAGTGGATTAGCTGCGTCGGCGTGGCGCGCACGGCCTAGCTCCGAGAGGCATTTATTAACATGGTGCGCCGTGTGGTATTTGCGGCCGTGCCCCTCGTAGTGCACTTCCAGCGTCCGGAACACGCTGACCGGATCGGCGATATGGAGTCTGGTCGCGAGGTCACTCCAGCGCGACTCGGAAAGCGTTTCTTTCAAGCGCGGCCGTCCTTCGCGTAGAGCAGCATCTGCGTACAGCGGAACATCGCGATTGTCTTACCCGTGTCGCGGTGGGTGACGATGGCATCCCAGACCTGTGTCGTGCGCCCCATGTGCGCGGCCTTTGCAACGCACTCGATGACGCCTTCGCGTGCCGTGCCCAGGAAATTGGTCTTGAGTTCAATGGTCGTGAATCCGGTGGCGCCCTCCGGCAGGCTGGCGACGCAGCCATAACCCGAGGCGGTATCCGCGAGCGCCACAATCGTACCTGCATGCAGGTAGCCGTTCGGCGCGATCAGTTGTGGCGTGACAAGAAGCTCGGCGCACATCTCGCCGGGACCGAAACTCGTGACGACGATGCCGAGATGCCCGGGAAGAAACCCTACGCCGCGCTTGTTGAGTTGCTCGAGTGTGATCACGAAAGGTCCTTGCCGCCACGCAGGATCCTGGTTGGCCGCGCCATACCGTACTGCGCGGCGAGTTCGGCCGGGTGTTCCACATCCCACAGCACGAGATCCGCGATCTTGCCGGTCTCAATGCTGCCGCTCTCGGCGGCCAGGCCCAGGGCTGCGGCCGCATGGCGGGTAACTCCGGCGAACGTTTCCTCCGGCGTCATCTTGAACAACGTGCATGCCATGTTCATGTTGAGCAGCAGCGAGGCGATCGGTGCGCTGCCGGGATTGAGATCGCTCGCGATCGCGATGGGCACGCGATGCTTTCGCAGCAGTTCAAGCGGCGGCAGTTGCGTCTCGCGCAGAAAATAAAATGCTCCCGGCAACAGCACGGCAACGGTGCCGCTTGCTGCCATCGCGCGCACACCGGCCTCGTCCACATGCTCTAGATGATCGGCGGACAACGCGCTGTGACGAGCGGCGAGGGCGGCACCGTGTTGGTTGGAAAGCTGTTCGGCATGCAGCTTGACGGCGAGCCCCAGTTCGCGCGCCCGCGTGAACACGCGTTCGACCTGCGCGGGCGTGAAGGCGATGGTCTCGCAGAAGGCATCCACCGCATCCGCGAGCCCCGCGGCCACCGCCGCCGGCAGGATCTCATCGCAGGCACACCTTATATAGTCATCCGCCCGGCCCTGGTACTCGGGGGGTACGGCGTGGGCCGCGAGGAGCGTCGTGCGTACCGTGATGCACAGGCGCTCGCCGACCGCGCGCGCGACCCGCAGGAGCTTCAGTTCATTCGCGAGATCGAGCCCATAACCGGACTTGATCTCGATTGTGGTCACGCCCTCGGCGACGAGGAGCGAGGCGCGTTTCATCGCAAGTGCCAGCAATTCTTCCTCGCTCGCGGCGCGGGTGGCCTTCACGGTGGAGGCAATGCCGCCGCCGGCTCGCGCGATATCCGCGTAGCTGGCACCGGCAAGGCGCTGCTCGAATTCCTGGTGCCGCGAGCCTGCCCACACAAGGTGCGTATGACAGTCAATTAGCCCCGGTGTCAGCAACGCGCCATTCGCGTCCTCGACCGGACAGGGCAGGCGGGCGGGAAGTTCTGAATCCGGTCCGGCCCAGGCAATGCGCTCGCCCGCGACTGCCACCGCACCGGGGGTAATCAGCCCATAGGCAGCGCTGCCGGCGCCGCTCGCGACGCTGGCATTGCGTATGACCCGGGTCCAGCCGCTGGTATCCATGGCGTCCAAGCGGCGCAGCTTACCGGAAGGCCCTGCCGCCGCGTTATGCTCTGCGGGTGCCAGACAAGCAAATCACGACGGCCTTTCTGGCCGAGCTTCCAAAGACCGACCTGCACGTGCATCTCGACGGTTCGCTGCGCCTGGGGACGCTGATCGAGCTCGCGCGCCTGCACAAGGTGGAACTGCCGAGCTACACCGAGGGCGGCCTGCGGGAAATCGTGTTCAAGGACCGCTATGCCAGTCTTGGCGAGTACCTGAAGGGCTTCCAGTACACGGTCGCGGCGATGCACGACGCGGAAGCGCTCGAGCGCGTCGCAACGGAACTCGCCGAGGACAACCAGGCCGAGGGCGTGCGCTACCTGGAAGCGCGCTTCGCGCCGCAACTGCAGGTGCGCCCGGGGCTCGACGCCGTGCAGGTGATTGCCGCGGTCGATCGCGGCCTGCGCCGTGCGCGCGACGAGTTCAACCGCCGCCCGGCAGTTGCCGAAGGCCGTGAACCTCCCTTCGAGTACGGCATCATCTGCTGCGCGATGCGGATGTTCACCCGCGGCTACAGCCCGTACTACGACACGCTGTTCGACGCGCATCCCTACACACGGCCCAAGAATCTCTTCGCGATGGCCTCGATCGATCTGGCGCGCGCAGCCGTGCTCGCGCGCGACGCACACGGTCATCAGGTCGTTGGCTTCGATCTCGCGGGCGAGGAGGCGGGCTATCCGGCGAGCGCGCATCGCGAGGCCTACGATTACGCGCACCGGCATTTCCTGAAGCGTACCGTACATGCGGGCGAATCCTATGGCCCCGAGTCCATCTTCCAGGCCATCACCGACCTGCACGCGGATCGCATCGGCCACGGCACTTACCTGCTCGAGCCCGACCAGATCCGCGATCCCGAGATCGTCGATCGCGGGCATTACATCGAGCGACTCGGCAACTACATCGCCGACCGGCGCATCACGCTCGAGGTCTGCCTGACCAGCAACCTGCAGACCAATCCGCAGCTGAAGCGCCTCGAGGATCACACTTTCAGCAAGCTGCGTGCGCAGCGGCTCTCGACCACGCTCTGCACCGACAACCGGCTGATGAGCAACACGACGATGACCAACGAGCTGATGCTTGCGATCAAGCATCTCGGTCTCGACCGTAATGACCTGAAGTCCATCATCATCTACGGCTTCAAGCGCAGCTTTTATCCGGGCAGTTACCTGAGCAAGCGCCAGTACGTGCGCCAGATCATCGACTACTACGACGCGATCGAGCGCAGGCACTTCGGATGAATGATTCCCCCCAAACGGCGCATGCGCCGCGCAAGGTCCGCGCACCGCGCGGCAACAAGCTGACCTGCGGCAGCTGGCTGACCGAGGCCCCGTACCGCATGATCCAGAACAACCTGGACCCGGAGGTCGCCGAGCATCCGGATCGCCTCGTCGTCTACGGTGGCATCGGCAAGGCCGCGCGCAACTGGGAAGCCTTCGACCGAATCCTCTCGGTGCTGAAACGATTGAAGGACGACGAAACGCTGCTCGTGCAATCAGGTAAGCCGGTTGGCGTGTTCAAGACGCATGTCGATGCGCCGCGCGTCTTGATCGCGAACTCGAATCTCGTGCCGCACTGGGCGACCTGGGAGCACTTCCACGAGCTCGACCGCAAGGGCCTGATGATGTTCGGGCAGATGACCGCGGGCTCGTGGATCTACATAGGCTCGCAGGGGATCGTGCAGGGCACCTACGAAACCTTCGGCGCCTGCGCGCGCCAGCATTTTGGCGGCGATGCTGCGGGGCGCTGGATCCTGACCGCGGGCCTCGGCGGCATGGGCGGCGCGCAGCCGCTGGCCGCGACCATGGCGGGCTTCTCGATGCTCGCGGTCGAATGCGATGAATCGCGCATCGACTTGCGGCTGCGCACGAAATACATCGACCGCAAGGCGACGACGCTCGATGAAGCGCTCGCCATGATCGAGGCCGCGAAGCGTGCGAAGCAGGCGCTCTCGGTCGGGCTCCTCGGCAATGCGGCGGATGTCGTTCCAGCGCTCGTCGCGCGCGGTGTCGTGCCCGATGTGGTGACCGACCAGACTTCGGCCCACGACCCGCGCAATGGCTATCTGCCGCGCGGCTGGACCATGGCGAGAGCGGCGGAAGCACGCCAGAGGGATCCGGCGCTGATCGAACGTGAGGCACGTGCCTCGATGAAGATCCACGTGCAGGCGATGCTGGACCTGAAGGCAAAGGGTTCGATCGTCTTCGACTATGGCAACAACATCCGCCAGGTTGCGCTCGAGGAAGGCCTGAAGAATGCCTTCGATTTCCCCGGCTTCGTGCCTGCCTACGTGAGGCCGCTCTTCTGCGAGGGCATCGGGCCATTCCGCTGGGTGGCGCTCTCCGGCGATCCCGAGGACATCTATCGCACCGACGCGAAGGTGAAGGAACTGATCCCGGATGACGCGCACTTGCACCGCTGGCTCGACATGGCGCGCGAGCGCATCCACTTTCAGGGACTGCCGGCGCGTATCTGCTGGGTCGGCCTGAAGGATCGCGCGCGGCTCGGACTCGCTTTCAATGAGATGGTCGCAAACGGCGAGCTTTCTGCGCCGGTCGTGATCGGCCGCGATCACCTCGACTCAGGCTCGGTTGCGAGCCCGAATCGCGAGACCGAGGCGATGAAGGACGGATCGGACGCGGTCTCGGATTGGCCTTTCCTGAATGCGCTGTTGAACACCGCGAGTGGTGCCACCTGGGTGTCGATCCATCACGGCGGCGGCGTCGGCATGGGTTTCTCGCAGCATGCCGGCCTCGTAATCGTCTGCGACGGCACGACGGCGGCTGCCGCGCGCATCGCGCGAGTCTTGTGGAATGACCCGGCCAGTGGCGTCATGCGCCACGCGGATGCCGGTTACGAGCGCGCGATCAACTGCGCACATGAGCAGGGACTCGACCTGCCCTCGGTGGATTGAAATGGCGGCACCCACATTGAAACCGGGCTCGATCAATTTAGCTGAGCTTCGCCGCCTGGCACGGGGCCATGATCAGGTCGCACTCGCGGAGGGCTGGCGCAAGGGCGTGGACCAGTCGCTCGCTGCGGTCGGCAAGAGGTTGGCTGCCGGCGAGGCGCTCTACGGCATCAACACGGGTTTCGGCAAGCTTTCGAAGACCCGCATCTCGATCGATGAACTTGCGACGCTGCAACTCTATCTCGTGCGTTCGCATGCGGCCGGCGTCGGTACGCCGCTCGCCGATACCACGGTGCGTCTCGTTCTCGTGCTGAAGGCCGCGAGCCTCGCGCGTGGCTACTCCGGCGTGCGCCCGGTCCTGATCGAACGCCTGCTGCAATTGGTGAATGCGGGCATCCATCCGCTGGTGCCGGGCCAGGGCTCGGTTGGCGCGTCCGGCGATCTCGCGCCACTTGCGCATCTGGCGCTCGCGTTGATCGGCGAAGGCCGCGTGCGCGTGGGCGGGCAGGAACTGGACAGCGCAAAGGCATTGAAGAATGCTGGCATCGAACCGCTGGTGCTCGGCCCGAAGGAGGGTCTGGCGCTTCTGAATGGCACGCAGGTATCGACCGCACTCGCGCTCGAGGCGCTGTTCGCGGCGGAAGACCTGCTCGCCGGTTCCATCGTCAGCGGCTCGATGTCGGTAGACGCCGCACTCGGCAGTCGCGTGCCTTTCGATGCGCGCATCCACGAGGCGCGCGGCCAGCCGGCGCAGTCGGCAGTCGCCGCGGCTTTCCGCAGCGTGCTCGGTGAAAGCGAGATCAGCCATTCCCACGAGAACTGCGATCGCGTGCAGGACCCTTACTCGCTGCGCTGCCAGCCGCAGGTCGCGGGCGCCTGCCTGCAGCAGATCGCGGATGCGGCGCGCGTGCTCGGCATCGAGGCTAATGGCGTTTCGGACAATCCGCTGGTGTTCGGCACCGAGGGTGAGGTGCTGTCCGGCGGTAATTTCCATGCGGAGCCGGTCGCCTTTGCGGCCGACAATCTCGCGCTCGCCATTGCGGAAATCGGCGCACTCGCCGAACGGCGTATCGCGATGCTGATCGACGACAGCCTGAGCCAGCTGCCGGCATTCCTGGTGCGCGAGGGCGGGCTGAATTCCGGATTCATGATCGCGCAGGTCACCGCCGCGGCGCTCGCCTCGGAGAACAAGTCGCATGCGCATCCGGCTTCGGTGGACAGCCTGCCGACCTCCGCCAATCAGGAAGATCACGTCAGCATGGCGACATTCGCCGCGCGGCGATTGCACCCGATGGCAGAAAACACCCGCGGCATCATCGCGATCGAACTGCTGGCCGCTGCTCAGGGCATCGATTTCCGCCGGCCGATGAAGACGAGCGCCGCACTGGAATCAGCGCATGCGCTATTGCGCAAGAAAGTTGCGTTCTATGACCACGACCGGCATTTCGCGCCTGACATTGAGGCGGCGAAAACCGTCATCGCAAGCAACGAGCTGCTCTCGCTGGTACCGGCCGGCGTCGTGCCGAGCCGTTGATCGCACGGTGCGGAGGATCGGCAATCATGTCGCGCGGGCCGGATCCCGCGGGCGCCGCGAGCGGTGGCCCGATCCCGCGCGCCAGGCCGGCACGCTATAGTCTGGACTTTGCGATGCAATAATCGAGAGTGCAATGGCGATGCGTCGGGTCGGCTTGATTGGTTGGCGCGGCATGGTGGGCTCCGTGCTGGTCGAACGCATGCGTGCCGAGGGCGATTTCGCGCTGATCGAGCCGCGATTCTTTTCTACGTCGCAAGCAGGCGCTGCAGGCCCCGACATTGGCCGTGCGACGGTGCCGGTCGGCAATGCCAATGATCCTGCCGCGCTCAGCGCCTGCGAAATCCTGATCTCCTGCCAGGGCGGCGATTACACAGAAGCAATTCATCCGAAGCTGCGCGCCTCTGGCTGGAGCGGCCACTGGATAGACGCGGCTTCCACGCTGCGCATGAAAGACTTTGCGACGATCATCCTCGAGCCGGTCAACCGGCCGGTGATCGATGCAGCGCTCGCCGCGGGCAGGCAGGACTGGATCGGCGGCAATTGCACGGTGAGCCTGATGTTGATGGCATTCGGCGGTCTGTTCCGCGCGAATCTCGTCGAGTGGATGACGACGATGACCTACCAGGCGGCCTCGGGCGCAGGCGCGAAGCAGATGCGCGAGCTGCTGCTGCAGATGGGATGCGTGCATGGCGCGACCGCTGAACTCCTGAAGGATCCCGCGAGCGCCATCCTTGATATTGATCGGCGCGCGACGGCCGCGCTGCAGGACGGCGCGATGCCCGTCGAACATCTCGGCCAGCCGCTGGCCGGCAGCCTGTTGCCATGGGTCGATCGCGACCTGGGCAACGGCTACAGCCGCGAGGAACTCAAGGCGGGTGCCGAGGGCAACAAGATCTTGGGTCAGTCGGGCGCGCCGGTGCCGATCGACGGCCTCTGCGTGCGCATCGGCGCAATGCGCTGCCACAGCCAGGCCGTGACCATCAAGCTCAGGAAGGCGACGTTACTCAGCGAAGTGGAGCAGGTTCTTTCAGCCGCGCATCCCTGGATCCGTATCGTGCCGAATGAGCGCGAAGCAACGCTTGCGCGCCTGACGCCGGCCGCGGTCACGGGCACGCTCGAGATCGCCGTGGGGCGCATTCGTCATCTCGCGATGGGCGAGGATTACCTGACCGCGTTCACGGTCGGCGACCAGCTGCTGTGGGGCGCCGCCGAGCCGCTCAGGCGCATGTTGTGCCTGCTGATCGGGCGCTGATCGCGCCGCATGGCGTCATCGGGCAGCGATGGGCAGCGTCTGGGCCAGTTGCTGGCTCATCCGGGCTTCGTGCGATTTCTGACGGCGCGGTTCGCCGTCTCGATCGCCGTGCAGATGCAGACCGTCGCGGTCGGCTGGCAGATCTATGCGATCACGCACGATCCGCTCGATCTGGGCCTGATCGGCCTTTCGCAATTCCTGCCATTCGTGCTGCTGGTACTTCCAGCGGGGCACGTGGCGGATCGGCGCAATCGCGGGCGCATCCTCACTGCTTGCTACACGCTGACATTCCTTTGCGCTCTGCTGTTGCTCGCATTCACGCTTTCCGGGCTCACCATGGTCTGGCCGCTGTTCGCCGTCATGGTGCTGTTCGGTGTCGCGCGCGCTTTTTCGATGCCGGCAGGCCAGGCGCTCCTGCCGAATCTCGTGCCGCTTGAGCACTTCAGCCGCGCGGTCGCGGTCAATTCGATTGCCTGGCAGGTGTCCACCGTCGCAGGTCCTGCGATCGGCGGCCTCGTTTACCTGCTGGGACCGGAGTATGTCTACGGCAGCGTCGCTGTCCTGCTTGTAATCGCGGTCGTGCTGATGCTCGGCGTTCGGGTGGCGCCACCGGCGCCGCATGACGAGCCGGACAGCTGGCACACGCTGCTCGAGGGACTGCGCTTCGTCTGGCAGCGAAAAATAATTCTCGGTGCGGTGTCGCTTGATCTTTTCGCCGTGCTGTTCGGCGGCGCGACGGCCCTGCTTCCCGCCTACGCGAGCGACGTATTGCGGGTCGGGCCGGATGGACTCGGCGTGTTGCGCGCGGCACCGGGTGTCGGCGCCGCGTTGATCGCAATTTCATTCGCGTGGCGGCCATTCATGCGCCGCGTCGGATCGTTGATGTTTGCGGGTGTCGCGCTCTTCGGCGTCGCGACCGTGGTGTTCGGCATCTCCGAGAGCTTTGTCATCTCTCTGGTTGCGCTCACCGTGCTGGGCGGCGCAGACATGGTCAGCGTCTATATCCGTCACTTGCTGGTGCAGCTCGAGACGCCCGATGCGATCCGCGGTCGGGTCAGCGCGGTCAATGCGGTGTTCATCGGCGCATCCAACGAATTGGGCGAGTTTGAATCGGGCCTGACAGCGGCCTGGTGGGGGCTCAAGCCAGCAGTGGTTGTCGGCGGCATCGCCAGTGTCGCCATTGCCGGACTCTGGATGCGCTGGTTCCCGGCCCTGCGCGACATGGACCGCTTCCCGGCATCCCGGACTCGCGAGGTAACCGGGTCGGAGCAGCCGCCACCTCCGGCCAGTTGACTGGCAATCGCCTTGGCTGTATATCCATACAGTCATGGAGGCCAGGGAAATCCGGGGTCGTGGGGCCGTTTCCAACCGTGCCGGGCGCTTCGAGTCGCTGGCGGTCGAGGCGGTGGACGATGGCTGGGGGGTGCTCGACGAGCCCCTGCCACCGCTCGAAACCACGGTCCTTCCGGAGCCGGCGCAGAGCGTCATCACCCGCAATAATTCGCCCGACATCCCCTTCGACCAGTCCATCAATCCCTATCGCGGTTGCGAGCACGGCTGCATCTACTGCTTCGCCCGCCCCAGCCATGCTTATGTAAATCTCTCGCCGGGCCTCGATTTCGAGACCCGGCTGTTCTTCAAGAAGGACGCGGCCGAGCGCCTGCGCGAGGAACTCAACCGCCGGGCCTACCGTTGCAGCCCGATCAACCTGGGCGCCAACACCGATCCCTACCAACCGCTGGAGCGGCGCCTTGGAATCACGCGGGGGATCCTCGAAGTGCTGGCAGAAAGCCATCACCCGGTCACGATCGTGACCAAGTCGGCCCTCGTCGTGCGCGATCTGGACCTGTTGCAGCGGCTTGCCGCGGAACGACTGACGCGCGTTTTAGTCAGTGTGACGACGCTTGATGATGAATTAAAGCGGCGGATGGAGCCGCGGGCGGCTTCCCCGGCGGCACGCCTGGCGACGGTCAGGCGGCTCTCGGAGGCGGGGATTCCGACCGGCGTGATGTTTGCCCCGGTGATCCCCGCAATCAACGATCACGAGCTCGAGAGCGTCGTTGCGAGCGCAGCCGGAGCGGGCGCGGCGACGGCGGGTTACCTGCTGCTGCGACTGCCCGGCGAGGTCAGGGAACTCTTCTATGAGTGGCTCGAGATGCATTACCCCGATCGCGCGAACCGGGTACGCAACCGGATCCGCCAGCTCCGCGGCGGCCGGGACAACGACCCGCGCTTCGGATCGCGCATGCGCGGCCAGGGGCCCTGGGCCGATCTGTTGCGC
>CAYYQQ010000059.1:0-15909 GCA_964473595.1 uncultured Steroidobacteraceae bacterium
GCGCTCACGCTGGTCTCGGATCGCGACGAGGAGGTCCGCCGCACGGCCGTCGAGATCCTCAGCCAGACCAAGGACGAACGAGCTGTCAGCCACCTTGTCGAGGCGACCAAGGACCCGGACTGGTGGGTCAGCGAGCGGGCAGTCGACGCCCTGGGCGCGATCGGCAGCCGCACCGCCGTGCCGCGACTCCTCGAGATGATGCAGGCGAATCCGAAATCGGTTCCGACCATCGTACGGGCACTCGGCAAGATCGGGGACAACACCGCGACCGACAGCGTGCTGCGCGCGCTGGACCGGCCGGAGACCGACATCCGCATCGAGGCGATGGCGGCTCTGGTGCGGCTTGCCGATGACCGCACCATCGATCCGGTCCGCGCCCGCATCGCGCCGTTGCTTTCGGCGACCGAGCAGGCGGTAGCCGGCGCCGCGCAGCGTTCGCTGGCGGAACTCGAGGCGCGCTTCGGCGGCACCACGCTTGCCGGCGTCCCGGCGCCAGGTACCACCGCGGCGGCCCGCGCGAGCGCGGATGTCGCCCGGACCATGCTGATCGAATCGGCCGACGTCTCGGCGATCATGCGTGCGGCCCAGGCCGGGGGCCGGCTCGACATCGCGACGCTGCAGCCGGGCGACGTCCTGGAAGGCCGCTACAAATACATCGAGCGCATCGGCAAGGGCGCGTTCGGCACGGTGCTGCTGATGGAAGACACCGTGGTCGACGAGCAGTTGATTCTCAAGTTCCTGAATCCGGCCATTTCGGAGGATGAGGAGATGATGCAGCGCTTCGTCCATGAGCTGCGCTACAGCCGCAAGATCACCCACCCAAATGTGATCCGCATCTACGATTTCCTGCACATCCGTGGCAATTACGCAATCTCGATGGAGTACTTTCCGTCGCACACGCTGAGCGGAGAATTCCCCGACGGCAAGCCGGTGGCGCTGCGCCGGGCGCTGCGATTCGGCATGGATATCGCCATGGGGATGTCGGTCGCTCACGGCGTCGGCATCGTGCACCGCGACCTCAAGCCGGCCAACGTGCTGATCAATGACGAGGGACTGCTGAAGATCGTCGACTTCGGCGTCGCCGCGGCACAGCATCAGGGCGACACGCAGCTGACCAAAACGGGCTATGTGATTGGTTCACCCAAATACATGGCGCCGGAACAGATCCTCGGCAAAAAGGTCGACGAGCGCGCCGACATCTATTCGCTGGGAGTCATGATTTACGAGATGTTGACCGGTGAGCCACCCTATCATCGCGGTGACCACATGGCGGTGATGTACCAGCATGTCCAGGGCCGGGCCCGCCCCCCGATCGAGCTGAATCCGGCGCTGCCACCGGCGCTCTCGGAACTGGTCATGAAGGCCATGTCCGTCGACAAGGAAAAGCGCCCAGCCTCCATGGACGAATTCCATGTGGCGCTGGAACGATTCTTGTGATCCACTCGCGCGGCAATGCCGCGCATTGATGCATTCCTGAAGCTTGGCAACACCCAGACGTGCTCCGACGTCCATCTGGCCGTCGGGGTGCCGCCAATGCTCAGGATGAATGGCGATCTGATAGCCATCCGGTTCCGCGACCTGGCTGAAGCCGAACTCGAGAGCTATATCAATGAGATCCTGTCACGCAACCTCAGCGAACGGTTTCGCACCGGTCATGATGTCGACTTTTCGTACGTATCGGAGGACGGTGGGCGCTTCCGGGTCAATGTGTTCCGCAAGGATTCCGGGGTGGGAGCGGTATTCCGGTCGATCCCGAACGAGATCCCGACACTCGACTCGCTGCAACTGCCACCGATCGTCAAGAAGCTCTGCGACCATCATCAAGGCATGATCCTGGTGACCGGCTCGACCGGCACCGGCAAGTCGACCACGCTCGCGGCGATGATAAACCTGCTGAACACCACTCGAAACCTCAATATCATCAGTCTGGAAGATCCGATCGAGTTCGTGCATCGCAGCAAGCAATGCCAGGTCGTGCAACGCGAGCTGGGCACACACCTGCCCTCCTTCGCCGAGGGCGTGCGCGCGGCGATGCGCGAGGATCCCGACGTGATTCTGGTCGGTGAATTGCGCGACGCCGAGACTATTTCGATGGCCATGACAGCCGCCGAGACGGGTCACCTCGTGCTCGGCACCCTGCACACAACCAGTGCGGTCAAGACCATCGACCGGATGATCGACGCACTGCCAGCCGACCAGCGTGAACAGACCAAGGGCTTTCTTGCGCAGAGCCTGCTCGCTGTGATCACGCAGGTGCTGGTCCGTAAGCCCGAGAATCGTGGCCGCAGGGCGATCTGCGAGGTCATGATCATGAATCGCGCGATCGCCAAGCTGATTCAGACCGATCAGACACACCAGATTCCGACGCAGATGCAGACCAGCCGCGACATCGGCATGCAACTCATGGACCAGTCGCTGCTGGCGGCCATCAAGGCCAAGGAAATCGACCCCGACGACGCCTTCACCTATTCGTCGGATAAGCGCCTGTTTGCGAAGCACGTCGTGGATCGCAGTCTGCTGCCGCGCATGGACACCCTGTAATGAGACGACTTTAGCGTGGCGCGTGTCGACGAATACCTCGAGGAGGTCCTGAAGCGGGACGGGTCCGACCTGCATTTCATGGCCGGCGATCCGCCACGCATCCGGCAGTACGGGAAGCTGTCCAGTCTCAGGCCCGATACGCTTGCGGCCGATTTCGTGCGCGAGGCGCTCTACGAGATCATGCCGCGCAAGGCGCTGGAGAGATTCGAGACCCGCGACGGCACCGATTTCGCGTACTCGCTCGGCACGATTGCGCGGTTCCGCGTCAACATCATGCGTCAACTGAATGGCATGGGCGGCGTGTTCCGCGCCATTCCGTCAAAGGCGCAGACACTCGAACAGCTCAAGATGCCAGAAGCCGTGCGCAATCTCTGCAAGGCGTCGAGCGGCCTGATCCTGATGACCGGCAAGACCGGTTCCGGCAAGTCGACGACACTTGCAGCGATGGTCGACGACCTGAATTTGCGCATTAAGGGCCACATACTGACGATCGAGGATCCGATCGAGTTCGTGCACCCGCGCAAGAACTGCCTGATCAGCCAGCGCGAGGTCGGCGTCCACGCCGGATCTTTTTCGAGCGCGCTGCTTTCGGCATTGCGCGAGGACCCGGATGTCATACTGGTCGGCGAGTTGCGCGACCTGGAGACGATCAGCACCGCGATCACGGCTTCCGAGATGGGCATTCTGGTCATGGCGACCCTGCATACGAATGGCGCGGCGGCGACGGTTGACCGCATGGTCAACGCGTTTCCAGCCGACAAGCAGAGCCACGTCCGGACCATGTTGTCGACCTCGCTGCGCGGTGTGGTATCGCAGCAGCTGATCTCGCGCAAGGGCCATACCGGCCGCGTTGCGGCGATCGAGGTGCTGCTCAACACGCCTGCCGTCGCCAACCTGATCCGCCAGGGCAAGATCGATCAGCTGGAAACCGCGATGCAGGCCGGTACTTCGATCGGCATGCGCACCATGGACGTGGCGATCCAGCAGTTGCTGGATTCGGGACAGATCAGCGGCCGATCAGCCTACGAGAAAGCCATCAACAAGACCAAGTTCGAGGAAGGCAAGGAACTCGACTAGCCCGCCGCTCAAGGCATAATGCATGGCTCATCCCCGGACCCGAGCCATGGCCCGCCGCATCCTTGTCACCAGCGCACTGCCCTACGCAAACGGGCCCCTGCACCTCGGCCACATGACCGAGGCCGTGCAGACCGATATCTGGGTGCGCTACATGAAACTGCGCGGACACGATTGCCTGTACGTGAGCGCCGACGACACCCACGGCACACCGATCATGCTGAAGGCCGAATCCGAAGGGATCACGCCGGAGCAGCTGATCGCGCAGGTCGGCGCCGAGCGGCGGCGCGATTTTGCAGATTTTGGCATCGGCTTCGACAATTACTACACGACCCATTCGGAGGAGAATCGCCGGCTGACGGTTCGCATGTACCAGGCCCTGACAGCTGCCGGCCACATCACGCGCCGTATCGTCCGCCAGGCCTACGATGAAAAGGCGGGCATGTTCCTCCCCGACCGCTATGTCAAGGGCGTCTGC
Source organism: uncultured Steroidobacteraceae bacterium (assembly GCA_964473595.1). Taxonomy (GTDB): domain Bacteria; phylum Pseudomonadota; class Gammaproteobacteria; order Steroidobacterales; family Steroidobacteraceae; genus SCUD01. Next base: position 4,094 of record CAYYQQ010000059.1, read on the forward strand.
CCGCGCTGCCAGGCACCCGACCAGTACGGCGACAGCTGCGAGAACTGTGGAGCGACTTACAATCCGTCTGACCTGATCGACCCGGTTTCCGTTGTGTCCGGCACGACCCCGGTCCAGCGCGAATCGGAGCACATCTTTTTCCGGCTCGGCGATTTCGAGCCGATGCTGCGCAAGTGGACGCGCTCCGGCAGCCTGCAGTTGGCAGTCGCCAACAAGCTCGACGAATGGTTCGAGGCGGGTCTGCGGGACTGGGACGTGTCGCGCGACGCTCCATACTTCGGCATCGAGATTCCCGACGCGCCGGGCAAGTTTTTTTATGTCTGGCTCGATGCTCCGGTCGGCTACATGGCGAGTTTTGAGAATCTCTGCGCGCGCAGCGCCCTGGTCTTCGACGATTACTGGGGGCCGGACAGCGAGGCGGAGCTCTATCACTTCATCGGCAAGGACATCCTGTATTTCCACTCGCTATTCTGGCCGGCGACGCTGGAAGGCGCCGGATTCCGCAAGCCGACTGCCGTGCATGCGCACGGCTTCCTGACGATCAACGGCGAAAAGATGTCGAAGTCGCGCGGCACCTTCGTCACCGTAAGAAAGTATCTCGACCTGTTGCCGCCGGAGTATTTCCGCTACTTCCTTGCGGCGAAGCTGGGCGCGGGTCTTGACGACATCGACATGAACCTGGACGAGTTCGCGACCCGCATCAACGCCGAGCTGGTCGGCAAGCTCGTCAACATCGCCAGCCGTTGCGCGGGCTTCATCCATCGCGGTCACGGTGGCCGCCTCGCCCCCGCCCTGCCTGACCCGGGTCTCTATCGCGAGTTCGTCGAGGCCGCCGACTGGGTCGCTGCCTGCTACGAAGCACGTGAGTACGCCGCTGCGGTGCGCGACATCATGTCACTCACTGACCGTGCCAATCTGTACATTGACCAGCACAAACCCTGGCTGGCCGCCAAGGACCCCACCCGCGCCGCGGAAGTCCAGGCGACCTGCACCCAGGGGCTCAACTTGTTCCGTGTGTTGATGACCTGCCTGAAACCCGTGACGCCATCGATGGCGGAACGCGCCGAGGACTTTCTCGGCAAGCCGGTAAGGCTCTGGAGCGACATCGCCGAACCGCTGCTCGACACGACCATCAAGGAATACCAGCCACTTGCGACCCGCGTCGATCCGGCGCTGGTTCGCAGGCTGGTGGAGACACCGATGACGACGACCCAGGAAATCAGCACGGACGATTTTGCGCGCATCGACCTGCGCATTGCCCGCATCGAATCGGCCACCCTGGTCGAGGGCGCCGACCGGCTGCTGCAGCTGACGGTCGACCTCGGCGGTGAGCAGCGCACGGTTTTCGCAGGAATCCGCAGTTCCTACGAACCCGGCCAGTTGATCGGGCGGCATGTGGTCGTGGTCGCGAATCTCAAGCCACGCAAGCTGCGCTTCGGCGTGTCGCAGGCCATGGTATTGGTCGCGAGTACCGACGGCAGCGATGCGCTGTTCCTGCTGGCGCCGGATGCCGGGGCCAAGGCCGGCATGAAGGTCAGCTAGCGATGCTGGCGGAGCGCATCGATTCGCTGTTGCCGCAGACCCAGTGCCGGCGCTGCGGATTCGACGGCTGCCGTCCTTATGCCGAAGCGCTGGCAGGTGGTGAAAGCGCCTTGAATCGCTGTCCCCCCGGGGGGCGGGAGCTGATCGGGCAACTGGCAGTGCTGCTGGGGCGCCCGGAGTTGCCGCTTGATCCGGACTGCGGCCAGGAGAGCCCGCCGCTCATCGCCCTGATCGACGAGGAGGCCTGCATCGGTTGTGCCAGGTGCCTCGACGACTGTCCGACCGACGCCATCGTCGGTGCGCGCAAGCGCATGCACACGGTCATCGCTGATGATTGTTCTGGTTGTGAACTGTGCCTACCGGCATGCCCGGTCGACTGTATCCACATGGTCAACCTGGCCGTCCTGCCTGCGCAGGCACGAGGCGCCCGCGCGGCACATTACCGGCATCTATACGACTCGCGGCGGACGCGGCTAGCGCGTGGGCAGACCGAATGGCGCGACGCCCTGCGCGCCAGCCTGGCTCGAGATGGCGCGTCGGCGGATTGAGACGAAGCTGGACGCGGCCGTGCGGCGGCAGCTGTTCGAAAGGCTGCGCGCCGCCAATCCGCGGCCTTCGACCGAACTCGTGTACCGCTCGCGATTCCAGCTGCTCGTCTCGGTCATGTTGTCGGCGCAAGCCACGGACCGTAGCGTCAACCAGGCGACGGAGCGGCTGTTTCGCGTCGCCGCGACGCCCAAGGCCATGCTCGCGCTCGGTGAGGATGGCGTAGCCAGTTACATCCGGACGATCGGACTGTGGCGCGTCAAGGCACGCCATGTCATCGGCGCGAGCCGGCTCCTGATCGAGCGCCACTGGGGCCGCGTGCCGCGCGCAAGGGAGGCGCTCGAGGCCCTGCCGGGCGTCGGGCGCAAGACCGCGAATGTCGTACTGAACACCGCTTTCGGCGAGCCGACGATCGCGGTGGACACGCACATTTTTCGCGTGGCCAATCGCACTGGCCTCGCGCCGGGGCGCAATGTCCGCGAAGTCGAGAATCGGCTGCTCGTCGCCGTTCCCGAGGAATTCCGGGCAGATGCGCATCATTGGCTGATCCTGCATGGCCGCTATGTCTGCAAGGCCCGCCGGCCAGCTTGCCCAGGCTGCCTGATCGCCGATCTGTGCCGCTACCCTGACAAGACCAGGTAATGGGTGATTGGCGCCGGGTCGCAGGTTCGCCATTGCCGAACCTGCGACCCGGCACCAAATCAGGATTTCTTCGGCATGTAGAGATCGGTCAAGGTGCCGTCGAATGCTTCCGCGGCAAACGCGATGGTCTCCGACAGGGTCGGGTGTGGGTGGATCGTGAGACCGATATCGGCCGCGTCCGCGCCCATTTCGATCGCGAGAGCAACTTCCGAAATCAGATCGCCCGCGTTGCTGCCCACGATGCCACCACCGACGATGCGGTGCGTTTCCTCGTCGAACAGTAATTTCGTGAACCCGTCGTCCCGATTGAGCGCGAGTGAGCGGCCGCTGGCCATCCAGGGGAACAGCCCCTTGCCGAGCTTACGGCCCGCAGCCGTGGCTTCGGTCTCGGTGATCCCGGCCCAGGCGATCTCCGGGTCGGTGTAAGCAACCGACGGAATCACCAACGCATCGAATGCCCGTTTGTGGCCGGCGATGACCTCGGCCGCCAACTTGCCCTGGTGCGTCGCCTTGTGCGCCAGCAACGGCTCCCCGACGATGTCGCCGATCGCGAAGATGTGGCGGACATTGGTCCGCTGCTGGCGGTCCACGGCGATGTAGCCGCGCCCATCGACCTCGATGCCCGCCGATTCGGCGTTCAGCACGCGCCCGTTCGGCACCCGGCCAACCGCGCACAGCACACGATCGTACGTCTGCGGCTGTGGAGCTTCTTTCGCGTCAAAGCTGACCTTCAGGCCAGAGTCCCCGGCCTCGACACCCCTCACGCGCGTGCCTGTCATGATCGACGCGTAGCGCGAGCGCAGGCGCTTCTCCAGCGGGCGCACCAGATCGCGATCGCAGCCCGGCATCAACGTATCGGTCAGTTCGACCACGCTGACCTGCGCGCCGAGTGCGTCGTATACGCAGGCCATTTCGAGCCCGATGATCCCGCCGCCGATGACCAGCAAGCGCCCCGGAATGTCCTTGAGATCAAGCGCCGCGGTCGAATCCATGACCCGCGGATCGGTTGGCAGGCCCGGGATGCGGGCGGGCTCCGACCCCGCGGCGATGATGCAGTGCTGAAAGCCGATGACGCGCGTCGCGCCTTCGGAGCCGCGCAATTCGACAAGATGTGGCGAGATGAAGCGCGCGAAACCGCGCAGCACGTCAACCTTGCGCTGCTTGGCCAGGATTGTGAGACCGGCGGTCAGCTTGCCGACGATCTTGTTCTTCCATTGCTTCAGCGCTTCGGTATCGATCTGCGGCTTGCCGAAGCGGATGCCGTGCGCAGACATGGCCTGTGCCTCCTCGATCACGCGCGCCGCGTGCAGCAGGGCCTTCGACGGAATGCAGCCAACATTCAGGCAGACACCACCGAGCTGCGGCCAGCGATCCACCAGGATCACGCCGAGTCCAAGATCCGCTGCACGAAAGGCGGCCGTGTAGCCACCCGGCCCGGCGCCGATCACCAGCAGTGGCGTCGTCAGGTCGGCTGCCGGCTCGCCGCCGGCAATCGACGCATCGTCCTGCACCTGCGCTGCCGCGGTACGCTGGCCCGCCAGCACGACGGTCTGGCCATGACCCGGCGCGACGACCGCTTCGGTCAGTGCCGGCAGCCGCACGGTGTCACCACCGGCAGCCGCGACCACGGCGATCAGGCTGCCCTTTGACACCCGATCGCCCTTCACGACGCGGACTTCCTGGACGACGCCGGCCACGGTCGCTGGTACGTCCATGGTCGCCTTGTCCGTTTCGAGCGTGATCAGCGCGGATTCCGGCATGACATTGTCGCCGGGCTTGACCAGCACTTCGATGACCTCGACATCCTTGAAGTCGCCCAGATCCGGAACGCGCTGCTCGATGATGCGGCTCACGGGACTGCCTCGACGAGGGTCTCCGGATGCGTGAGCGCGTCGGCAAGCGCGACGACAAAACGCACGGCCTCGGCGCCATCGATGACCCGATGATCGTAGGAAAGCGAGAGCGGCAGCAGCAGCCGTGGCCGGAAATGACCGTCCCGCCAGACCGGTCGCGTCTGCGAGCGCGAGACGCCCAGAATCGCGACCTCGGGCGCATTGATGATCGGCGTGAATGCCGTGCCGCCGATGCCGCCGAGGCTCGAGATCGTGAAGCAGCCGCCCTGCATCTCGGTCGCCGTGAGCTTGCCGGCGCGCGCGCGGGCGGCGAATTCCGCCAGATCGCGCGCAAGCTCGTAGATGTCCTTGCGGTTCGCGTTGCGGATCACCGGCACCACCAGGCCATGTGGCGTCTCCGCCGCAAAGCCCAGGTGCAGGTACTGCTTGAGGACGAGATTCTGCCCGCTGGCATCGAGTGAGCTGTTGAAATTCGGAAACTGTGCAATGACACGGACGCAGGCTCGTGCGACGAAGGCGAGTGGCGTCAGCTTGATGCCGAGGCTGGCGGCACGCTCCTTCAATGACACACGCAGCGCCTCGAGCTCCGTAATGTCGGCCTCGTCATGCTGGGTGACATGCGGGATGTTCACCCAGCTGGCCTGTAGTCGCGCGGCGGAAATCTTCTGGATTCGGCCAAGTGGGCGCACTTCCACCGGTCCGAAAGCGCCGAAATCGACTTCCGGCACCCTCGGCAGCGCAGCGACACCCGGTGCCGCGGGCGCCCCCGACAGCGCACGCTTGACGAAGGACTTGACGTCGTCCTGCGTGACCCGCCCCTTCACGCCTGAACCTTTCACCTCCGCCAGATCCACGCCGAGTTCACGCGCAAGCTGTCGCACAGCGGGACCGGCATGGGCACGCGAGGACCCGGCTTCGACTGCCGGCGTGTGCGCAGTTCCCTCGATGACCTCGGCGTCGCGGAACACTCCCGGATCGGGCACGCGAACCTCGACCACCGCGCTCGCCGTGCTCGCCATGCTCGCCATGCTCGCCGTGCCAGAGCCGGGTGCGGCACCGGTTGATTCCAGCACCAGGATCGGATCACCCATGGAGACCCGGTCGCCCTTCTTGACGCGCATTTCGACGACGCGTCCGGACGCGGTCGAAGGAACGTCCATTGCCGCCTTGTCGGTTTCAAGCGTGATCAGCGGGCTGTCGAGGGCAATATCGGCGCCGGCGGTGACCAGTACGTCGATGACCTCAACATCCTTGAAGTCGCCCAGATCCGGCACGCTGACGGTGGTGCGCATGGCCACGATCGTATTCAGGAAACCAGCGGATTCGGCTTCGCGGGGTCGATGCCGAATTTCTTCATCGCCGCGGTAACCGTGGCCATTTCGGCCTTTCCGTCGTCCGCCAGTGCCTTCAGTGTGGCCACGACGATCCAGCGCCGGTCGACTTCGAAGAATCCCCGCAGCGCCTCGCGCGAGTCACTGCGGCCGAAGCCATCCGTACCCAGCGTCACATAGCGGCCTGGCACCCACTGGCGGATCTGGTCAGCCACGATCTTCATATAATCAGTCGCGGCTATGAATGGACCTTCACGACCGCCCAGGCATGCGCGCACATAGCTTGCGGCAGGCTTCGTGCCTGGATGCAACATCGCACTGCGCTCGGCGTCGAGCGCTTCGCGCCGCAGTTCCGAGAAGCTGGTGACGCTGAAAACGTCGGCGGGGATCTGGAACTCCGACTCCAGGATCTGCGCGGCGGCCAGCGCCTCGCGCAGGATCGTGCCCGAGCCGAGCAAGGTTGCCCTGACCGCACCGCGACCGCCGATGTGCAGCAGGTACATGCCCCGCAACACGCCCTGCTCGACGCCTTTCGGCATCGGCGGCTGGGCGTAGTTCTCATTCATGCAGGTCACGTAATAGAAAACGCTTTCCTGCTCCGCGTACATCCGCCGCAGCCCATCCTGCATGATGATCGCGAGTTCGTACGCATAGCAGGGGTCATAGGCCACGCAGTTGGGGATCGTCGAGGCCAGCAGATGGCTATGCCCATCCTGATGTTGCAGTCCCTCGCCAGCCAGCGTGGTACGACCTGCAGTGGCGCCCATCAGGAAGCCGCGCGCCTGCATGTCGCCGGCCGCCCAGGCGAAGTCGCCAATTCGCTGGAATCCGAACATCGAATAGAAGATGTACATCGGGATCATGTTGATCCCGTGATTCGCGTAGGCCGTGCCGGCCGCCATCCAGGAACAAAATGCGCCCGCCTCGTTGATGCCCTCCTCAAGGATCTGCCCCTTGCGGTCCTCGCGGTAATACATCAGCTGATCCGCGTCCTGCGGTGTGTACAGCTGCCCGACCGACGAATAGATGCCAACCTGGCGGAACAGGCCCTCCATGCCAAAGGTGCGCGCCTCGTCGGGGATGATCGGCACCACGTGGGAACCGATGTTCTTGTCCTTCAGCAGCTGGGTCAGGATCCTGACAAAAACCATCGTGGTCGAGATTTCGCGGCCCTCGCTGCCGTCGAGCAGCGATTTGAATGCGGCAAGTTCCGGAACCGCCAACGGCGGTGCGACGGCGCGGCGCACCGGCAGGTGACCGCCGAGCGTCTTGCGATGACTCCGGAGATACTGCATCTCCGGGCTGGCGTCGGCCGGCCTGAAGAACGGCAGCCTCGCAATCTCCTGGTCGGATATCGGGATGTTGAAGCGGTCCCGGAATGCCTTCAGCGCCTCGTCGTCGAGTTTCTTCTGCTGGTGCGTGACATTCAACGCCTCGCCGGCCTTGCCCATGCCATAGCCCTTGACGGTCTTTGCAAGGATCACCGTCGGCCGACCTTTGTGCGCGACCGCCGCCGCATACGCGTTCCAGACCTTGCGTGAGTCGTGGCCACCGCGGTTGAGGAGCGAGATCTCCTCGTCCGACATGTTCGCGACGAGCTCCTGAAGTTCCGGATACTTGCCGAAGAAGTGCTCGCGCGTGTAAGCGCCACCCTTGGCCTTGAAGTTCTGGTACTCGCCATCGACGGCTTCTTCCATCCGCCTGCGAAGCAGGCCCGACGTGTCCCGCGCGAGCAACGGGTCCCAGCGATAGCCCCAGATGACCTTGACGACATTCCAGCCCGCGCCCAGGAACGCGGCCTCGAGCTCCTGGATGATCTTGCCATTGCCGCGAACCGGCCCGTCGAGGCGCTGCAGGTTGCAGTTGATGACGAACACCAGGTTGTCGAGCTTCTCGCGCACCGGCATCGTGAGCGCACCCATCGATTCCGGCTCGTCCATTTCGCCGTCGCCAAGGAAGCACCAGACCTTCTGGTCGGACGGCTCGACCAGGTCGCGATGCTCAAGGTAACGGATGAAGCGGGCCTGCATGATCGCCTGCAACGCCCCGAGCCCCATCGACACCGTCGGGAACTGCCAGAAGTCCGGCATCAGCCACGGATGCGGATACGACGACAGGCCGTCGCCGGCGACTTCCTGGCGGAAATGCCGTAGCTGCTCCTCGCTCAACCGGCCTTCAAGATAGGCGCGCGCATACATGCCCGGGCTCGAGTGACCCTGGACAAAGATCATGTCGCCGCGGTGGTGATCGGTAGGCGCGTGCCAGAAATGGTTGAAGCCAACCTCGTAAAGGGTCGCGGATGACGCATAGGTCGCGATGTGGCCGCCGTACTCGGAGCTGACGCGATTCGCGTGCACGACCATCGCCATGGCATTCCAGCGGATCAGCGCCTCGATGCGGCGTTCCAGTGCGCGGTCGCCCGGATACAGCTTTTCGCGCGAAACCGGGATCGTATTGAGATAGGCGGTATTCGCCTTGAACGGCAGGTAGGCGCCCGATCGGCGCGCGTGGTCGATGAGCCGGTCAAGCAGGAAATGCGCGCGCACCGGCCCGTGGACCTTGAGCACCGAGTCGATCGATTCGAGCCACTCCTGGGTCTCGATTGGATCGAGATCGTCGGACTGCGGGCCGTCAGCCATGAAGGAACCTCTGATTCACTCTGGAATGAGGCGCGTAACACGCGCGCACTGGCGCGCCAAGGCGCGAGCCGAAGCCCCATGGCCGGGGCCATGGGCGAGGCGAGCAACGCCGGCGCGCCAGTACCCGCACGTAACCCTTCGGGACCGGACGATTTCCGTCCCTGGCGGCGGCGCTCGTCGCTCATGTATCGCGATACACATCGCTCCTCGCTTCTTGCCAGGGACGGAAATCGCGCACGGTCGCGCCCATTCGAGAGTGAATCAGAGGTTCCTTTCTACTCCCATGCCGGCGGCCGGCCCGATATGATCCTAGTTGCAGTGCCTGCGGGTCAAGGTTGCATTCCGTTGCCGAGCCAGACGAACACACTGACGATCACACGGCCGGATGACTGGCACCTGCACCTGCGGGACGGCGAAGCGCTCGCGGCCGTGGTCGGGTTCAGCGCGAGGCAATTCGGCCGCGCCGTCGTAATGCCCAACCTCAAGCCACCGGTCACGACGGTCGAGTCCGCGCGGCGCTACCGGGAGCGCATCCTTGCGGCATTGCCGGCCGGGACCAGCTTTGAGCCCCTGATGACGTTGTACCTGACGGATGACACGGAGCCCGTCGAGATCGACCGGGCGCGGGCAAGCGGCTTCGTCTGCGGCGTCAAGTACTACCCTGCCGGCGCCACGACGCACTCGGATTCGGGCGTCACTTCGCTCGCGCGCTGCCATGCCGTACTCGCCCGCATGGAGGAACTGGACGTCGTGCTGCAGCTTCACGGCGAGGCAACCGGCGCCGGGGTCGATCCCTATGACCGCGAGGCCGTATTCATCGAGCGTGACCTGGCCCCGCTGGTGCGGCGATTTCCGCGGCTGCGCATTGTCCTTGAACATGTTTCGACTGCTGTTGGCATCGAGTTCGTGCGCGCGCAGGGCCCGCGAGTCGCCGCGACGCTGACACCACAGCACTTGCTGCTGAATCGCGGCGCCATGTTCGAGGGCGGCCTGCAACCCCACCTGTACTGCCTGCCGCTGCTGAAACGCGAGCGCGATCGCGAGGCCTTGATTGCCGCGGCGACCGGCGGCGATCCGCGATTTTTCCTCGGCACCGACAGCGCCCCGCACGCGCGCGCTGCCAAGGAATCCGCCGCTGGCTGCGCGGGTATCTTCTCGGCCCATGCCGCGATCGAGATCTATGCGCATGTGTTCGAGGTTGCCGCTGCCCTCGGCAGGCTGGAGGCATTCGCGAGTCACAATGGCGCGGACTACTACGGGCTGCCGCGCAACAACGGCAAGATCACGCTCAGGCGCGCTGGCTGGAGCGTCCCCGCGAGCTACCCATTCGGGGCCGGCGAGCTGGTGCCATTGTTCGCCGGCGAGAAGCTGTCCTGGAAGCTCGAGCCTGCGGATGGCCAGATATGAACGCCCCGTCGGTCATGATGCGCGATCGCTTCCGCGGATTCCTGCCGGTCGTCGTGGACGTCGAGACCGGCGGCTTCAATTCCGCAACTGACGCGCTGCTCGAGATAGCGGCCGTGTTGTTGCGAGTCGATGCGCATGGCCGGTTGGTCCGCGAGGTGACGATCCGCGAGCATGTCCGGCCATTCGAGGGCAGCCGCCTCGATCCGGCGTCCCTCGCGGTCAATGGCATCGACCCCTGGCATCCATTGCGCATTGCGGCCGCCGAAGGCGATGCGCTTGGGGTGATTTTCAGGGAAGTGCGCCGTGTGATCCGCGAGCAGGAATGCACGCGCGCGATCCTGGTCGGCCACAATGCTTCATTCGACCTCGGTTTCCTGAACGCGGCGGCGGCCCGCGCCGGCATCAAGCGCAACCCGTTCCATCCATTTTCGAGCTTCGATACGGCCACGCTTGCAGGCGTTGCGTATGGGCAAACCGTGCTGTCGCGCGCGGTATTGGCCGCGGGCCTCGACTGGAATTCCGAAGACGCGCATTCAGCGGCGTATGACGCGGAGCGGACTGCGGAGCTTTTTTGTGCGGTCTGCAATCAGTTTCGGCCGCTCTATGAAGCTGCTATCTGGCGCCTGAAGGACGCGGCAGACGAAGGACAGCCGAATCCGATGCTGGAGCCTGCCCCAGAGTGACCCGGGAGAGCGGGATTCAGGCGATGGCGCCTGCCCCTTGCAGCAGCGTTTTCAGTTCGCCCGAGCGGTACATCTCGACCACGATGTCGCAGCCGCCGACCAGTTCCCCGTTGACGTAGAGCTGCGGATAGGTCGGCCAGTTCGAGTAGGCTTTGAGCGCCTCACGCAGCTCCGGCTCCTCGAAGATGTTGACGTGACGGTACTGGGCGTTCAGCGCGCGCAGCGCCGACGCAGTCTGCGCGGAAAAGCCGCACTGCGGAAAATCCGGCGTGCCTTTCATGAAAAGCACAACCGGTGCTGCGCCAAGCTGTTCCCTGATGCGCTGAGTCATGTCGATTTCGCTCATCATTCGCTCCGCTCGGGCTCCAATTCGTTACGGCGGCCCGTCGCCCTCTGTATGACTGCCCACTGCTCGCCTGGCTCCATTCGCGTCCACCCGGCAATCTCGGTGATGGTCCGGAAGCAGCCGCGGCAGACGCCGCGTTCGTCCAGCGAGCAGATGTTCAGGCAGGGCGAGTTGGGTCCGCGATCGATCATTGAATTATGGGGTAGGCTACCCTATTCTTCAATGAATCCAGGGGGGACACACCATGAATCCACTCACGAGCGTCAAAGGCTCCGTTATCACGGGTTTCGTGCTTGCGATCGCGTTCGCCGTACTCGCCGTGGACGGCGGCTGGAATGAACTGGGGCTGGCGCGCTGGCTGCACATCATCTCCGGCATCACGTGGATCGGGCTGCTGTACTACTTCAATACAGTGCAGATTCCTGCGCTCGCCGATGCGGCGGCCGACAAGGGCGGCCCCGGTGGCGCGGGCATCGTAAAGTATGTCGCGCCGCGCGCACTGCTGTGGTTTCGCTGGTCTGCCCTTGCGACCTGGCTGACCGGCGCATGGTACCTGCTGCGCGCGGGTAATTTTACCGGGGCATTCACGCTCGGCATGACCGGCGACGAGTTCAGCGCCTATCAGTTTGTCATCGGCGTCGGCGCCTGGCTCGGCACCATCATGCTGTTGAATGTCTGGGGGCTGATCTGGCCGAACCAGAAGAAGGTGCTGGGCATCGTGGCGGCGACTGACGAGCAGAAAGCGAAGGCGCGCAAGGTTGCGATGCTGGCCTCGCGCACGAATTTCGTGCTGTCGATCCCGATGCTGATGTGCATGGCGGGCGCCA
>CAYYQQ010000060.1:0-15708 GCA_964473595.1 uncultured Steroidobacteraceae bacterium
ATGCGCGAATCGGCAATACGGTTCCCAATGCGTTCGACACATGCGCAAGCGCAACGATTCGCGTGCGCGGACCGAGCATGGTCAGGTACCTGTCGAAATCGACCACGCCGCGCCGGTCGATCGGCACGACACGAAGTACCGCACCGGTCTGGCCGCAAAGCATCTGCCACGGAACGATATTCGAATGATGTTCCAGCCACGACACGACGATCTCGTCGCCGGGCTTCAATAATGGTCGCCCATGCGCCTGCGCGACCAGATTGACGGCCTCGGTCGTGCCGCGCAGGAAAATGATCTCGGTGGTCGACACCGCATTGACGAAGCGCCGTGCTTTCTCGCGCGCGGCCTCGTAGAGCGCGGTCGATTCCTGCGAAAGCGTGTGCACGCCGCGGTGCACGTTCGCGTGGTGCGCCCTGGCATAGCCGGCCACTGCGTCGATGACTGCCACGGGCTGCTGCGCTGATGCAGCATTGTCAAGATAGGCGAGCGGGCGGCCATTGACGAGGCGCGCCAGGATCGGGAAATCCGCACGAACGCGCTCTGCATCGAAGGCGCCACGTATGTCGCGCACGGCCGCCATCAGCGGAAGCTCCGGATCACGTCGCGGTCCGGCAGCCGGCCGACCACCAGTTCCTGGATCGTACGGCGCAGTTCCGGCAGCGGCACGCCGGTGATGACGTCCTCGCAGAATGCGAATGTCAGCAGACTGCGCGCGGTTGCCGGGTCGAGTCCGCGCGCCAGCAAGTAGAACAATTGCGCGGGATCGAGCGTGCCGATGGTTGCGCCGTGGCGACATTTCACGTCGTCGGTGTGGATCTCGAGTTGTGGCCGTGAATTGATCTCGGCAAGCGGTGTCAGCAGCAGATTGCGGCTGGACTGGCTGGCATCGGCGCCGCGCGCCGCGGGCTGTACGACGATGCGGCCGTTGAATGCGCCGCGGCCGCGCTCCGAGGCGATGCCACGGTAATTCTGGATCGTCCGCGTCGCCACACCATGATGCGTGATCCGTGTGTAGAGGTCCGCCTGACGTTCACCGTCCACCATGAAAAGGCCCGCAAGCCGGCAGTGTGCGCGGGCACCGATCAGCGAAAGAGTCAGGTTGGATCGCAGCATGCGGCCACCCAGTGCGAAGAGATGCTGGCTGTAGCTGCTGTCCGCTTGCTGCTCGACGAACCAGGTTTCCAGCTGCGCGGACTGGGTACCCGACTGATGCAGGCGAATGTGCTCCACCGTCGCACCCGCGTCGATGCGCAGTTCGGCCGCAAGATTCGAAAATACAGGCGCGTCGCCAAGGGCTACAAAGTGCTCGACAAGCCGAAGTCCGGCGCCGGCGCCGATTTCAATCACGACGCGCGCGTGGCTCGCACCCGGCGCAGTCCCTGACGAGACGTGCAGCAGGTAAAGCGGTTCGGCCGGTGCCGCGTTGGCGTCGATACGAATGATCGCGCCCCCGGTGGAGAAGGCGTCGGCCAGCAGCGCATATCGGTCATCAGCGTCATCCCCAGGCTCGCGCAGCAGACGCAACGCGCGGGCAGGATCGTGCGAGAGCAGCGATTCCAGATCATCGACCACGACGCCGGCGCCTTGATCCGCGTCTGACAACAGCGGCTCAAAATGGCCATCGACCAGCACGAGACGCCGCGCGGCACTGAGCGGCAGCAGGCATGGCGCAAGCAGGTCGGGGGTCAGCGCCATGCGCGGGGCCGGATCGAATGTGCGCTCGGCGATCTTCGCGTGATCGAGGTATTTCCAGTTCTCGTCGCGGCGATCCGGGAGGCCTCGGCCCAGGACTCTTGCGAGGGCGAGTTCACGGCGACGGGCCCATGTGGCGCCGCCCGCCATCTGCGCTGCCTGGCCGGCATGGCTCGCAGCGATCTGCTGCAGGGCGGTCTCCACGCTCATGCGGCGACCGGTCCGTCGCGCAGCCAGTCGTAACCGCGACGCTCGAGTTCAAGCGCGAGTTCCCGTCCGCCGCTCCTGACGATGCGACCACCCGCCAGTACGTGGACCTGGTCAGGGACGACATGATCCAGCAGTCGCTGGTAGTGCGTGACCATCACGATGGCACGCATCGGAGAGCGCAGGGCGTTGACGCCATCCGCCACCACCTTGAGTGCGTCGATGTCGAGACCCGAATCCGTCTCATCGAGCAAAGCCAGTGTCGGCTCCAGCAGGCTCATCTGCAGGATCTCGTTGCGCTTCTTCTCGCCGCCCGAGAAGCCCTCGTTGACACCGCGATTCAGCAGGCTCTCGTCCATCTGCATCTGCCGGATCTTCGCGCGCACGAGATTCAGGAACTCGAAGGCGTCAAGCTCCGGCTCGCCGCGATGCTTGCGCAGTGCATTCAGCGATGCTTTCAGCAAGTAGACATTGTTGACGCCGGGAATTTCGACGGGGTACTGGAATGCGAGGAAGAGGCCTTGCCGGGCGCGCTCTTCGGCAGGCATCGCCAGCAGGTTGCGGCCGAGGTAGGTTGCCGTGCCGGAGATCACTTCCAGACCGGGGCGGCCGGCCAGCACGCCGGTCAGCGTGCTCTTGCCGGAGCCATTCGGACCCATGATCGCGCACACTTCACCGGCGTCGACGTCGAGCGTCACGCCGTCGAGTATCAGGCGCTCACCCGCACGCACCCGCAGATCTCGCACGCTCAGGATCGTCATCCGACTGCTCCTTCGAGGCTGACGGCCAACAGGTTCTGCGCCTCCACGGCGAACTCCATCGGCAGTTCCTTGAAGACCTGCTTGCAGAAGCCATTGACGATCATGTTGACGGCATCCTCGGCCGCGATGCCGCGCTGCAGGCAGTAGAACAGCTGGTCGTCCGAGATCTTCGAAGTCGATGCCTCGTGCTCGACGACAGCAGTCGGGTTCCTGACCTCGACATAAGGGAAGGTATGCGCCGCACAGGTCTCACTCATCAACAGCGAGTCACACTGCGTGTAATTCCGCGCGCCCTCGGCCCCCGGCAGGATCTTTACGAGGCCGCGATACGCATTCTGCCCGTGTCCGGCGGAAATGCCCTTTGAAACGATGGTCGACCGCGTGTTGCGGCCCATGTGGATCATCTTGGTGCCGGTATCGGCCTGCTGGTAGTGATTGGCGAGCGCGACCGAATAGAACTCACCGACTGAGTTGTCGCCGCGCAGGATGCAACTCGGGTATTTCCAGGTGATCGCCGACCCGGTCTCGACCTGGGTCCAGGAGATTTTCGAGTTGCGGCCGCGGCAGTCGCCGCGCTTGGTCACGAAGTTGTAGATTCCGCCAACGCCATTCTCGTCGCCGGGATACCAGTTCTGCACCGTCGAATACTTGATCTGCGCATCGTCCTGCGCGATCAGCTCGACGACCGCAGCGTGCAGCTGGTTCTCGTCGCGCATCGGCGCCGTGCAGCCTTCCAAATAACTCACATACGCGCCCTCGTCCGCGATGATCAGGGTGCGCTCGAACTGGCCGGTCTTTGCTGCGTTTATACGGAAATAAGTGGACAACTCCATCGGGCAGCGCACGCCCTTCGGGACATAGACGAATGAGCCGTCCGTGAACACGGCCGAGTTGAGCGTGGCGTAGAAATTGTCGCTGACCGGCACGACCGTCCCGAGATAGCGTTCGATCAGCGCCGGGTGATTCTGGACCGCCTCCGAGAACGGGCAGAACACCACGCCGGCCTCTGCCAGGCGTTCCTTGAATGTGGTGGCGACCGAGACGCTATCGAAGACTGCGTCGACCGCAACACCCGCGAGCCTCGCCCGCTCATGCAGCGGAATGCCGAGCTTGTCGTAGGTCTCGAGCAGCTTTGGGTCGACCTCGTCCAGCGACTTCGGCCCGTCGGTCCGCTGCTTCGGTGCCGAGTAATACGAAATCCCCTGAAAATCGATCGGCGGGTAATGAACGTGGGCCCAGGTCGGCACTGTCATCTTGAGCCAGCGCCGGTAGGCCTTGAGGCGCCAGTCGAGCATGAAGGCGGGTTCGCCCTTCTTCGTCGAGATCACCCGGATCACGTCCTCGCTGAGGCCCGGCGGGACGGTGTCGCTCGCGATATCAGTCACGAAGCCGTGCCGGTACTTGCGGCCGACCAGTGATTCCAGTTCCTGCTGATTGCTTGTCATGCCGGTGCCCGGGAGATTCAGCCGCGCACCAGCGGCCGCCACTCGCCGCGCGCCGCGGGACGGCGCAGGTCGGGTGTCGGGAATTTGCCGTCGCGACTCGCGAGATCGGTCAGGCTGATGCCGATCAGGGCGCGGCGGATCGCGTGGCTGACGCCCTGCCAGCCATGGCCAACAGTGCAGGTCGTCTCGATGCCGCACATACCACTGCCACTCGCGCATTCGGTCAGTGCCACGGGACCCTCGACCGCATCGATGATGTCGGCGGCGCTAATGCCGGTGGCAGGACGCGCCAGCTGGTAGCCACCGCGCGCTCCGCGCACGGATTTCACGAGCCCGGCGTGCTGAAGTTCCTTCAGCAACTTGCTGACGGTCGGCAACCCGATGTGCGTGCGCTCGGCGATGTCGGCGGCGCTCGCAAGGCTGCCTCCACCGAGTCTCGCCAAGATGACGGTCGCGTAATCGGTCAGCCGGCTAATGCGCAACATGGGCTCGCTCCAGGGTCCGCAGGTATACAGGACGATTTTAGTACTATTATGCCGGCAAGGGTAGGGGGTCGTGGCGCTCTGTTATCCTTCTGCACTCCCCACCAGAGGACCCGGATTCATGGAAAAAGTGGCACTGGAATCCAACGCAGCCGCGATGGTGGCGCCCGGCAAGGGCATCCTGGCCGCGGACGAATCGTCGGGAACGATCAAGAAGCGATTCGACAAGATCAAGCTCGAATCGACCTCCGAATCAAGGCGCGCCTACCGTGACCTGCTGTTCACGGCTCCGGGTGCCGAGAAGCACATCTCGGGCGTGATCCTCTTCGACGAGACACTTCGCCAGAAGTCATCGGATGGCAGGCTATTTCCCGAATTGCTCGCTTCGCGCGGCATCCTGCCCGGTATCAAGGTCGACGCTGGCGCGAAGCCACTGGCCGGATTTCAGGGCGAGACCATCACTGAAGGGCTGGACGGGTTGCGCGAGCGTCTTGCGGAATACCGGGGCCTCGGGGCGCGCTTTGCCAAATGGCGAGCAGTCATCGACATCGGTGCCGGGATCCCGACCCGTTACGCCATTGACGCCAATGCAGAGGCCCTCGCGCGTTACGCGGCCCTCTGCCAGGAAGCCTGCATCGTGCCGATCGTCGAGCCCGAAGTACTGATGGACGGCGACCATACCATCGAGCGCTGCGAGGAAGTGACTGACAGGGTACTCACGACCGTCTTCAATGCGCTGTTCATGCAGCGCGTGCATCTCGAGGGCATCGTACTGAAGCCCAATATGGTCATCGCCGGCAAGAAATGCTCGGCCCAGGCCTCGCCGCAGCAGGTCGCCGATGCCACATTGCGTTGCCTGCGGCGCCGGGTCCCGGCCGCGGTGCCCGGCATCGCGTTCCTGTCCGGCGGCCAGAGCGAGGCGGAAGCGACACTGCATCTGTCACTGATGAATCGCGCCGCCAATCGTCCATGGCAGCTCTCCTTCAGCTATGGCCGCGCATTGCAGCAGAGCACGCTCGATGCCTGGCGAGGCGAGGCGTCCAAAGTTGCCGCCGCGCAGCAAACATTCCTGCGTCGCGCGCGCCTGAACGGGCTTGCCCGCAATGGAAGCTACGACGCCGCGATGGAACAGGCCGCGGCCTGAGGCTGCGGACCCGGATCGTGCCCGCAAATCCCGGTCGCGACGCATCCGCCAGGGAGCGCGACGCCCTCGTGCGCGTGCGCGGCCTGCATTATTCCTTTGCGCAGCGTCCCGTCTTTACCGGTGTCGATCTCGACATTGAACGCGGTTCTGTCACGGCCGTCATGGGTCCGAGCGGCACCGGCAAGACCACATTGCTGCGCCTGATCACCGGGCAGCTGATGGCGGATCGCGGCCTGGTCGAGGTGGATGGCCAGGATGTCGCCAGCTTGCCGCGGGCCGGGATCTACCGGATGCGCCGCCGCATGGGCATGCTGTTCCAGAATGGCGCGCTGCTGACCGATCTCGACGTCTACGAGAATGTCGCGTTTCCGTTGCGCGAGCACGCGCGCCTGCCCGAGCGCCTGCTGCGCCACGTGGTGCTTGCGAAGCTGCAGGCCGTCGGATTGCGCGGCGCGTGCCGGTTGATGCCGGCGGAATTGTCGGGCGGCATGGCGCGTCGTGTCGCGATCGCCCGCGCGATCGTCATGGACCCGCAATTGCTGATCTACGACGAGCCATTTGTCGGGCTCGATCCGATCTCGCTGGGTGTCGTGCTGCGCCTGGTCCGACGGCTCAACGACACGCTGGGACTGACCAGCATCATCGTTTCTCACGATGTCCACGACCTGTCGGCAATTGCCGACTTTTCCTATCTGCTGTCGGGTGGTGGGGTCATCGCTGCGGGGCCGCCGTCGGCGCTTGCGACTGACACGCGCGAAGAAGTTCGCCAGTTCATGCACGGGTTGCCGGATGGGCCGGTGCCATTCCACTATCCGGCGCCCGATTATCTTGAGCAGCTTCGGCAGCTGGGCTGAATGCTGGCTTCACTGACCCGCGAATTGCTGGACAGCCTGCGCATCGCGTTGCAGGCGCTCGGTGCCTATACGCTTTTCGGTATGCGGCTCCTGAGGGAGTTGCCGCGCGCGCTGCTGCGCTTTGGGCTGGTCGTCGAGCAGGTGTACAACGCTGGCGCGCTGTCGCTTGTGATCATCATGCTGTCCGGCCTGTTTGTCGGCATGGTGCTCGGCCTGCAGGGCTTTGACCTGCTCGAGCGATTTGGCTCGGAGGAATCGCTGGGTTCGGCCGCCGCGCTTGGACTGCTGAAGGAACTCGGGCCCGTCATCACCGCACTCCTGTTTGCGGGTCGCGCAGGCACCGCGCTCGCCTCGGAACTCGGTTTGATGCGGGCGACCGACCAGCTGGCAGCGATGGAGATGATGGCGGTCGATCCGGTACGGCGCGTGGTGATGCCGCGTTTCATCGGCGGCGTGCTGTCGATGCCGCTGCTGGCCGCGATCTTCAGCATGATCGGGATCTTCGGCGCACAACTGGTCGGTGTTCAGCTGATGGGCGTCGATACCGGCCAGTTCTGGTCGCAGATGCGATCGGCGGTCGAGTTTGGCGATGTCATGGAAGGCGTGGTCAAGAGCTGCGTGTTCGGGGTTACCTGCAGCCTGATCGCGGTCTATGAGGGATATCATGCAGTGCCGACGGCAGAAGGGGTCGGCAGGGCAACGACGCGAACCGTGGTCATTTCCTCGGTCATTGTGCTGCTGCTCGACTACATGCTGACGGCGGCGATGCTTTAAAGGAGAGATGACATGCGCCAGACGCGCGCCATCGAGCTGGGGACCGGGCTGTTCGTGCTGCTCGGTTTTTCGGCACTGTTCTTCCTGGTCACGCAGATCACGAATCGCCAATTCGGGCTCGGCGACGGAGGCTACAGGCTGACTGCGTCATTCGAGCAGGTGGGCGGCCTGAAGCCGGGTGCGCCGATATCGATGTCCGGCGTGACGATCGGGCATGTCGAAGGAATCGAATACGACTTCAACGAATACAAGGCGCGCGTTACGATGCGCATCGACAGCGATTACGATCGCATACCAGACGACAGCGATGCCGGCGTCTTCACGGCCGGCCTGCTGGGCGGTCAGTACATCGGTATCGGGCCAGGTGGCTCGGAGACCTTTCTGGCCGAAGGCGATCAAATGCAGTTCACCCAATCGGCGATCGTGCTCGAAAACCTGATCAGCAAGTTCCTGTTTTCCAAGGCAGCCGAAAAACAGGCCGATCAACCGACGGAGGCATCGACACCATGAGAGGACGCGTTATTCCAGCTTGCGGCCTCGCGCTCGGGCTACTGATGCTCGCGGGTGTGGTTGCAGCGGCCGACAGCGTGCCGGGACCGGCGCCTCAGGACCTGATCGAGACGGCTTCCACGAAGATGCTGAAGGCCCTGGATGCCGACCGCGAAGCCGCGCACAGCGATCCGGCGCGCGTCCGGCATCTCGTGGACGAGATTCTTTTGCCGAGTTTCGACACGAACTACTCGGCGAGGCTGGTGCTCGGCAAGCATTGGCGCGATGCGACACCGACCCAGCGGCAACGCTTCATCGATGCGTTTTATCAGGCCTTGCTACGCAACTATGGGTCTGCACTTGCGGAATTCACCGCAGACCGTCTGATTCTGCTGCCATTTCGCGGCGATCTGGCGACCGGGCAGGCAACCGTCAGGACCGAGGTCAAGCGCAGTGACGGCACGCGCGTGCCGGTCAATTATTCGATGCGTGCGACCCCTGCCGGCTGGAAGGCCTGGGACGTCACGATCGAAGGCATCTCCTACGTACGCAACCTGCGCAACGATGTCGGTGCGGAAGTCGACCAACGTGGACTGGATGCGGTCATCGAGCGTCTCGAGACCGAGAGCCGGCGTGGCGACGAGAAAGCGGCCGGCTGAACCGATGAAGCAGCAGCAGGCGGCGCTCGCGGATCTGGGTCAGGGGCGCTGGGTGCTGTCCGGCGACCTGCTGTTTGACAACGCGGCGCGCTTGCTCGAACAAGGCGCAGCAGCGTTTGGCGCGGATGCGCACGCCGATATCGATCTGTCGCAGGTCGGGCGCGTGGACAGTGCGGGGCTTGCGCTGTTGGTCGAATGGTCGGTCGCGGCCCGGAGCAGCGGGCGCACTGTCGCCTACCGCAATGTGCCGCCCATGCTCGGCGCGCTGGCCGGCATCAGCGATCTCGCGCAATTCCTGGAAGGCACCTAGGGGCCCTCTGGCTCGACTTCGAGTGGCGCTTCCTCGGGCACATCCCCGTCGCGCACCAGGTACTCGCGGCGTTGCAGCCAGGCATCACGGATGAACGCATAGCGATCAAAGGCGCTGTCAAGCGTTTCATCGGCATTCAGCAGCGATTCACGGCGGACCACTATGGCCTGCCCGGTGAGAGCGACACGCGCGCCGGTGCTGAAGTGCAGCTGGGCGCGCAGATCGGTCTGCCAGTCCACGGCGAGTGCCGGCGTATCGCGTAATGTTGATGGTCCGAGCAGCGGCAGCACGATGTACGGCCCGGCCGGCACTCCCCAGCGGCCCAGGGTCTGCCCGAAATCCTCGTCGTTGCGCCGGATGCCGACACGCGTGGCGGGGTCCAGCAGGCCGCCGATTCCGAGTGTCGAATTCAGCACAAACCGCCCGATGTCGGCGCCGGTGTCGAGCAGCTTCAGTTGCAGCAGGTCATTGACGATGGTCGTCGTGAACTTGAGGTTACCGATAAAGTTGCTGACCCCAGTGCGGATCACCTGTGGCACGTGCTTGCGATAGGCGATCGTCACGGGCTTCAGCACCAGCCGGTCGCCGGAGTCATTGAAACGCTGGCTGCCGCGATTGAAATGCTCCCACGGGTCATGCGGCACCGCTTGCTGGGTGGTCGCGCAGCCGGGTAGCGACAGCATGAGTATGGCAGTCACGAGACTCACACGGATTCCGACCGTCATGCAGCGACCCTGTGAGTTACCCGGTTCGCGGAATTCTGGCTTGAGCGGCC
The DNA here is from genome assembly GCA_964473595.1 of uncultured Steroidobacteraceae bacterium. Taxonomy (GTDB): domain Bacteria; phylum Pseudomonadota; class Gammaproteobacteria; order Steroidobacterales; family Steroidobacteraceae; genus SCUD01. The sequence continues at coordinate 9,593 of CAYYQQ010000060.1, forward strand.
GTACTCCGGCTGCGGATTCTCAGGGCCGGCGATCTCGCGGGCGTGCCGGCCTTTTGGCAGGTATTCCTGCAGTTCGCGGATGCGCGCGTCGAAGCGCTCGCGTTGCACGTCATTGAGGCCAGGAACCGCTTGCGCAAGCAGCAACTGGTCGATCGCGAGCGCCAGGTTGCCGCTGATGACGTGGTATTCGGACATGTAATAGTAGGCATCGGCGACATCACCCGCTGCATTTGCGGCGAGCGCGGTGTAGCGGGCCTGCTCCGGCGTCGGCGGCACATTGTTGAACAGGTCCAGCAGCACGATGTGCGCCTGCTTCGGGTCGCCGTCGCGCATCAGCGCCTCGGCATAGCGCAGGGTGACCGGCACGCTGCGCGGGAACAGGCTCATCGCCTTCTCGAGCGTCGCCCTTGCGGCATCGACACGCCCCGACGCGAGAAAGGCCTGTCCCAGTGCTACATGGTAAAGGGTGACATCGGGCCGCCGAGCGAGCAGGTCCTGCAGGATCGGGATCGCCTGCTCGGGGGAATCCGACCTCATCAGCGCGAGCGAGCGGCCATACAATTCCCCATTGGTCGATGGCAGGTCTGCGCTCTGCGCATTGTGGTAGAGGTCGCGGAAATTGGCTTCGGGTGGCAATGACTGGACCGCGAGCCGCTCGCGGATCAGTGTGTAGCTGGTGCTGTCTTCGTGACGCGGCCGGTTGAGCTTGTTGGCGCGATCGCGTGTCTCGGCGATGCGCTCGGTCGTGACCGGATGGCTGCGCAGCAGGTCCGGGATGTTCCGGTCGCCGCTGCCGCCATGTTGCTGCAGGGTCCAGAAGAAGTCCGGCATGCCGCCCGGATCGAAACCGGCCGCGGCCAGGATGCCGATGCCGACGCGGTCCGCCTCGATCTCATTCGAGCGCGTGAAGTTGATCTGCTGCTGCGCCGCGAGGCCCTGCGCAGCAGTGACGGTGCCCATCACGGCATCGCTAGGCATCCCGGTCGTCGCGCCGATCAATATCGCCGCAAGAATGGCGGCCGCCGACGCCAGGTTGGCACGGCCGGCATTCTGCACCGAGCGCGCAATGTGTCTCTGGGTCACGTGTGCGATTTCGTGCGCCAGCACACCGGCCAGCTCACTTTCGTTTCGAGTCGCCTTCACCAGGCCCGCATTCACACCGATGAATCCGCCCGGCAATGCGAATGCATTGATGCCGGAATCCTTGACTGCGAAGAACGTGAAGCGGTGCGCGCCTTCTTGTGCGTTGCTGGCCAGGCTCATGCCGAGCGACTGCAGGTATTCGTTGATCTCGGGGTCCTCGACGATCTGTCCGGCGTCCCGCAGGCTGCGGACGATCATCAGCCCGATCTTGTATTCGTCTTGCAGTGAAAGGGTGGTGCTGGCAGGCGTGCCGATGTCCGGCAGGTCGCTGCCCGGGACCTGGGCCTGGACTACGGCCCCGTGAATCGTCAACAGCAGTGGCAGAAAGATTCTGGTTGCGCGCATCGGAGTGTTCCTGCAAAGCGGATTCGACTGCCCAAGCGCCGGTTGGTTCGCGCCCGCTACGGTCACAATACTTCAGAGGCGAAATCAGCCAGTCGCGAGCGCTCGCCGCGCACCAGTGTCACATGACCCGCGTGCGGCCAGCCGCGGAAGCGGTTGACAACGTAAGTCAGGCCCGATGTCGTCTCGGTCAGATAGGGCGTGTCGATCTGGCCGATGTTGCCCAGGCAGACGAGCTTGGTGCCGGGGCCCGCGCGAGTCACGAGGGCCTTCATCTGCTTTGAAGTCAGATTCTGCGCCTCGTCCAGGATCAGGTATCGGTTCAGGAACGTCCGCCCGCGCATGAAGTTGAGCGAGCGGATCTTGATACGATGGCGCAGCAGATCCTGCGTTGCAGCGCGGCCCCAGCTGCCGCCATCCTGGCTCTGTGTGAGCACCTCCAGGTTGTCCATCAACGCGCCCATCCAGGGCTCCATCTTCTCCTCTTCCGTGCCCGGCAGGAATCCGATGTCCTCGCCCAGCGGGATTGTCACGCGGGTCATGATGATTTCGCTGAAACGATTGGTCTCGAGCGTTTGCATCAGCCCGGCCGCCAGGGTCAGCAGTGTCTTGCCGGTTCCCGCCGGGCCCAGGATCGTGACGAAGTCGATCTCCGGGTCGAGCAGCAGGTTCAGTGCAAGATTCTGCTCGCGATTGCGCGCGCTGATGCCCCAGATTGCGTGCCGCTCGCTGCGGTAATCCTGCGTTAGCTCGAGCCGGGCAGAGTCGTCCTCGACCGTGCGCACGATTGCTTCGAAGGAATCGCCGCTGCTGTCGAACAGGAACTGGTTCGGCTGCCATTCGCGCACCAGCGGGCCGCGGACCCTGTAGAAGGTGCGGGCCTGTTCCTGCCAGGACTCCACATCGTTGCCGTGTGTTTCCCAGAAGTCCGCGGGCAGCCCGGTCACGCCGGTAAACAGCAGGTCGGCATCCTCGATCGTGCGATCGTTGTAGTAATCTTCCGCTTGCACGCCGAGTATTGCCGCCTTGATCCGCAGGTTGATGTCCTTCGACACCAGCGTCACGCGTGTGGCGGGCATCTCCAACTGCAGCGCGAGCGTGTAACCCAGCAGCGCATTGTCGATGCCATGACCAGGCAGTGTGTCCGGCAAACCGGCTGCCAGCCGCCGCGTCTGGAAAAACAGCCTTCCGCTCGGTGGCTTCTTGCCGTGGTTACCGCTGCGGCCCACCGGCAGCTCGAGGCCCCGGTCGATCTGCTCCTTGGTCGCATTTGCCATCAGTTCGTCGAGGAAGCGGCTGACCTGCCGGACATTGCGCGCGGATTCAGAGAGTCCCTTCTTGCCGGCATCGAGTTCCTCGAGCACGCCCATCGGTACGTAGATGTCGTGTTCCTCGAAGCGGAAGATTGCGGCCGGGTCGTGCATCAACACATTGGTGTCCAGCACGAAGGCGCGCCGGGCGCCTTTTGCAGGGCGGGTTTTCAGCATTTCGGTGTCACAGCTCGCGGACCGCCGCCAGCACCTGCTCGGCGTGCCCGGCCACCCTGACCTTGCGCCATTCCCGGCGCAGGACGCCTTCGGTGTCGATCAGAAACGTAGTGCGCTCGACCCCCATCATCTTGCGGCCATACATGTTCTTCTGCTTCCAGACTGCGAGGCGTGCCGCGATGGCATGGTCCTGGTCGGATCCAAGCGCGAACGGGAAGCGCATCTTCTCCTTGAACTTGTGGTGCGACTCCAGCGTATCGGTGGAGATGCCGAGGATGATCGTGCGCGCGCGCCGGAATGCGGGGGCAAGGTCGCGGAAATCGCTGCCCTCGAGCGTGCAACCGGGCGTGTTGTCACGCGGATAGAAATAGATGACGACATTTCTGCTGCGCTGGTCGCTAAGCCGGAAATCCCCGCCAGTCGTCGGGATGACGAAGTCCTGGACCTTCCGGCCGACGCTGATCGTGGTCATGGCAATGGCTGGACCCCGTTACCGTCCGCGGCGGTCAATTCTTGACTGGTTCGAGAATCGCGTCGAGGTTCATCTGGTCGCAGAAATCCATGAACTCTTCGCGCAATGCGCCAACATGGATGCGTGCCGGCACATTGACGATCATGTAGACGGAAAACATCTGCGCGCCTGTGTGTGCCGCGGCGTAGCTACGCGTCGAAAGCTCGCCGATGTCGATTCCGCGCGGCGCGAAGAATCCGGAGGCCGCCGAGACGATGCCCGCCTGATCGAGGCAGACCACATCGACGGAGTAGGGAATCATGTCCTCGCGCGCCGCGCGCTCGGCAGTCCGGCGCACCTGGATCGTGACGCCGGACGTCTCCGCCAGCTTGTTCAGCTCCGTCTCGATCCTGGCGATTGAATGCCAATTCCCCGAGACCAGCAGCAACATCGCGAAATCGGAGCCAAGCGCCGTCATACGGCTCTCGCTGATGCTTCCACCGCAGTCAGCGACAGTCTTCGAAAGGTCGTGGACCAGACCGATGCGGTCGTTGCCGATGGCCGAGATTGCGATGAACTGTTTCATGCGGGAAAGAACGGAAATGACGAGCGCAGTCTACCGGGATCGGCATGGCGATGATACGCCGGTTCCACGATCGCTTGCGCCGGCGAGCCACGCGCCAGTACGATCCCGCCTCCGCTGGCCATTCGGCTGGAGGTGCAATGTTTCGCGGCAGCCTGGTCGCGCTGGTGACGCCGATGACGGAATCGGGCGAAGTGGACCATGTCGCGTTTGGGCGGCTGCTGGACTGGCATGGCCGGCAGGGCACCGATGGCATTGTCATCTGCGGCACGACCGGCGAGTCTGCCACTGTCACGTTCGCCGAAACCGCGGAACTGCTGCAGCTCGCCGTCCAGCGCATCGGCGGCCGCATCCCGGTCATCGCGGGCACCGGCAGTAATTCGACGGCGGATGCCGTCGAGAGGACGCGCGCTGCCTGCGAACTCGGCGTCGACGGCGTGCTGGTCGTGACGCCCTATTACAATCGCCCGCCACAGGAAGGCCTGTACCGCCATTTCAGCCTGGTCGCCGATGCAGCGAGTGTTCCGCTGATCCTTTACAACGTGCCGTACAGGACTGCCTGCGACCTGCTGCCCGAGACTGTCGAGCGGCTCGCCGCGCACCCGCAGATCATCGGGATCAAGGAGGCGACCGGCAGCGTTGAACGCGGTGCCGAGATTCTCGCGCGCTGTGGGGATGACTTCCTGCTGCTTTCGGGTGACGATGCGACCTGCCGGGACCTGATCCGGAGCGGCGCGCAGGGCGTCATCACGGTCACGGCGAATGTTGCGCCAAAGCTGATGCGTGAAATGGTCGAGGCGGCGCTCGCGGGCGATCAGGCATACGCCGGGGAACTAGACGATCGTCTTGCTGGTCTGCACCGGGCGTTGTTCGTCGAAGCGAATCCGATTCCGGCCAAGTGGGCGCTTGAGCGGCTGGGTCTGATCAGTGCCGGAATCCGCCTGCCGCTGACCTGGCTGGCGGAGACACATCATGGGCCAGTGCTCGAGGCCATGCGTCGGGCAGGAGTCGTCGAATGAGGATACAAATGAAGCGGGCAAGGTTGTTGTTACTGCTGCCGGTCTGCGTATTCGCCGGCGCGTGCAGTCTGCTGCCCGATGCCAATTCGGGTTGCGACAAGGCGCAGCCGTACCAGTCCGCACAGGGAACAGCGCCATTGCGCGTCCCGGATGGCGCCATCCTACCGGACACACGCAATGCGCTGCCGATCCCTCAGGTCATGGCGACCGAGCTTCCGCTGGAGAAAGGCCGGTGCCTCGATCATCCGCCGGTCTATTCGACCAATTCCCAGGCGTCTGCCGGCGCCGCCTCGCCGTCAGCAGCGGGCGTCGTAGTGCCGGCTGCAGCCGGCGGTGCGCCGGATGTCGGGATGAATGAGGGCAGGGAATGGGAGACGCGCCTCGGCGTCATCTACCAGACCAGGGCCAGCGCAGACTTCGAGGGTGGCACCGCGGCCGAATTCGCCAGCAGCACCGGCTTCATGGTCGGGGTCGGCTACGACCTTACGAACCGCTTCGAGATCGGCGCGAACTTCAGCTACGACGGGCGCAACTACGACGCCAGTATTGCGGGGGATGATCCGGGAGAAGTATTCCCGGTCAGCGGCAGGCTTGACTCCCTGGGCGTGATGTTCGACCTCACCTACAATTTCATGTCGGGCCCGCTCACTCCCTTCGCCGTGGCTGGCGTCGGCTGGAACTGGGTGGATACCCGGATCCCAACCGCGCCGCCTCAGGTCGGCTGCTGGTGGAACCCGTGGTACGGGTACGTTTGCACGGCCTTCCAGGACACGAAGACCGTCGACGGGTATACCTACCAGCTGGGTGCCGGCCTGCGCTATCACCTGAATGATTCGTTTTCGTTGAGCGGCAGCTACCGGATGAGCTGGATGAACTTCCCCAAGGCCACGAGCACGCCGACCTTTGACGGATTGAACCTGATCCTCGGCTGGAGATTCTGAACGATGCGCTTGCCTCGGTTGCTGCGAGGAGCCCGACTCCGGTAGGCTTCGCAGCCCCGGAGAGGTGGCCGAGCGGTCGAAGGCGCTGGACTGGAATTCCAGTAATATCCAAAAGGTATTCGTGGGTTCGAATCCCACCCTCTCCGCCAG
>CAYYQQ010000061.1:0-248 GCA_964473595.1 uncultured Steroidobacteraceae bacterium
TCGCTCCCGTCATCACCGATGTTGCCGCGCCGGGCGTCGAGCGACCCACGCGCGAGACTCGCATCCAAGTCACGGTCAATCTGGACTGCGCGGCGCCTGTATCGATCTCGACCGGAATCGGGTTCCTGGATCACATGCTCGAGCAGATCGCGCGTCATGGCGGTTTCGCGCTGCAGCTTCAGTGCCAGGGTGATCTGCACATTGACGAGCATCACACCGTCGAAGATTGCGCGCTCGTGCTGGGGCAG
>CAYYQQ010000061.1:258-15652 GCA_964473595.1 uncultured Steroidobacteraceae bacterium
AGGCGCTCGGCGACAAAGCCGGCATCGCGCGCTACGGCTTCGTCCTTCCAATGGACGAGGCACAGGCGCGCGTCGCCATCGACCTCTCGGGCCGACCGTATGCCGTGTTCGACGGTCACTTTGGCCGTGAGCGGGTCGGCGACTTGCCAACCGAACTGGTGCCGCACTTCTTCCGCTCACTAGGCGATGCACTTGGTGCCGCGATCCACATCGAGGTGCGCGGTGAGAACACCCATCACATGGTCGAAGTCTGCTTCAAGGGCTTCGGTCGCGCGCTGCGCCAGGCGATCCGCTACGAGGGTGGCGAGGTGCCGAGCAGCAAGGGCCAGCTATGAAGAATCCGGTCATCGTCGCGAGCGGTGGCGCGAACATTGCGTCATTGCAATATGCGCTTGAGAGACTGGGCTCCCGGCCACGGCTCAGCGCCGACAGCAAAGAGATCGAGGCCGCGACCCATGTCATCCTGCCCGGCGTCGGTGCGGCGCAGGATGCGATGATGCGGCTCGACGGCGCCGGACTCAGTTTATTGATCCCGCAGCTCAGCCAGCCGGTACTAGGCATCTGCCTCGGCATGCAACTCCTGTATGAGAGCAGCGAGGAGCAGGATGCGCGCTGCATTGGTGTGCTTCCAGGTCGCGCTCGCCGCTTCGAGCCTGCCTCGGGCCGGCCGATCCCGCACATGGGCTGGAACCGGCTTCGCGCGCTCCACGATCACCCGTTGCTCGCCGGCATCTGCGACGGCGACTACGCCTATTTCGTGCACAGCTACGCGCTTACGCCCTCCGCCGAAACGGTTGCTGTCAGCGACTATGGCGCTGATTTCTCGGCCGTCGTCAGTCGCGGCAATTTCCACGGCGCACAGTTCCATCCTGAACGGTCGGCTGCGACCGGCGCGAAATTCCTCGCCAACTTCCTGGGCCTGTCGTGATGGAACTCGTGCCATCCATCGATCTGCGCAACGGCCGTGTCGTGCGACTGCATCAGGGTGATTTCGCGGCCGAGACACGCTATCCACTGACGCCCGCGCAGCTCTATGCGCACTATGCCGCCGTCGGCGCCCTGCGCGTGCACGTCGTAGACCTCGATGGTGCACGCGACGGAGTTGCCGGCAATGACCAGATACTGCATTCACTGGTAGCGCTCAAGCGGCTGCGCATCCAGGCCGGCGGCGGCGTGCGCCGGCGCGCGGACGTCGAGCGGCTCCTGGAGGCCGGTGTCGAACGCGTGGTTGCCGGCAGCGTCGCCATTGAGTCCCCGGACGAGTTCGCGGACTGGATCGCGCGCTTCGGCGCAGATCGAATCGTCGCCGCGCTCGACGTGCGTATCGGTGACGGCCATGCACCGTGCCTAGCGAGTCGCGGCTGGCAACGTAAATCGACGCAGTCGCTGTGGGGAGCAGTCGAGGGGCTTGCCAGGGCCGGCCTCAGGCACGTGCTTTGCACCGATATCGCGCGTGACGGCGCCATGGCCGGACCGAATGTCGACCTATATAGCGAATGCGTGGCGCGATTTCCTGCGCTTGCCTGGCAGGCATCCGGCGGCGTCCGGGACGCCGCCGATCTACATGCACTTGCCGTAATCGGCATCGCTGCAGCCATCAGCGGCAAGGCGCTGATCGAGGATTGCATTCCACTGCGGGAGCTCGCGCCATTCTTGCCCGCCGCATAATCCCGTGTCTCGACGTCCGCGACGGACGGGTCGTCAAAGGCCTGCGATTCCGCGATCATCGCGACGTTGGCGACATCCTCGAGCTCGCCAGCCGCTATCGCGACGATGGCGCCGACGAGCTCGTCTTCTATGACATCACGGCCAGTCCGGCCGGACGCGGCGTGGACCGCAATTGGGTGCGCCGAGTCGCGCGTATCCTCGACATCCCGTTCTGCGTCGCCGGCGGCATCCGAAGCGTTGCAGATGCCGAGGAAGTGCTCGGCTGTGGCGCCGAGAAGGTTTCAATTAGCTCACCGGCACTCGAGCGTCCGGGGTTGATCGATGACCTGGCACAGCGTTTCGGCACGCAATGCGTCGTGCTGGGAATCGACAGCCTGGCCACACCCGACGGCTGGCGCGTGCACCAGTACACGGGCGATACGGCCCGCAGCCGTAATACTGGGCGCGAAACTCTTGCGTGGCTGCGTGAAGTCCAGCAGCGCGGTGCCGGCGAGATCGTCCTCAACTGCATGGACATGGACGGAGTCAGGCAGGGCTATGACCTGAACCAACTGGCCGCGGCGCGTGCCGCGTGCGATGTGCCGCTGGTCGCCTCCGGCGGTGCCGGCGCGCCGGCGCATTTCGCCCAGGTATTTCGGGACGCGCGAGTCGACGCCGCGCTCGCTGCCGGCGTTTTCCACGATGGCCAAATTGGAATCCCGGCGCTGAAGCAATATCTTGGCGCGCAGGGTATCGAGGTGCGCCTGTGAAACCAGATGAGCTTTCAGACCTCGACTGGGGTAAGGGCGACGGGCTGTTGCCGGCCATTGTGCAGCACGCCCGGACCGGCGCGCTGCTGATGCTCGGCTACATGAATCAGCAGGCGTTGCACACGACCCTGGATGGTGGACGCGTGACTTTCTTCAGCCGCAGCCGCAACGTGTTGTGGATCAAAGGCGAGACCTCCGGGAACTTCCTCGAGGTCGTTGCGGTCAGTGCCGATTGCGACGGCGACACGATCCTGGTGCAGGCCCTTCCGGCCGGGCCGGTCTGCCATACGGGTTTGGCGACTTGTTTTCCAGAGGCGCTGAAAAGCGATGCCGAAAAGCTCGCGTTCCTTGGCCAGCTCGAAAGGGTAATCGCACAGCGAATCGCAGGGCAGCCGGACGGAAGCTACACCGCGCGGCTACATGCAGAGGGGCCGCGCCGGATGGCGCAAAAGGTCGGCGAGGAAGGCGTCGAACTTGCGCTGGCCGCCGCGACTGGCGACGATGCGGAGGTGCTGGTCGAGGCCGCAGATCTGCTCTATCACGTGACGCTGCTGCTCAGGCATCGTGGCTTGTCGTTGGCGGCCGTAGTCGAGGAATTGGAACTTCGGCATGCGAGACTTGCTGCGTCCGTGCCAGGCCAGGTGAGTCCAGCTTGAAATCTGCAGCCGACCGGCAGCTGAAAAACACCAGGCGCCTTGCCGAAGCACGGCGAGTTGTCGTCAAAGTTGGCTCGTCGCTCCTGGTCAACGAGCAAAGCGGCGAGCTGGATCAGATCTGGCTTGATGCTCTGATCGACGATGTGGTCATGCTTCATCGACGCGGCCAGCAGCCGGTGCTGGTATCGTCAGGCGCCATCGCCCTGGGCCGTCGCCGCCTCGATCTGGCCCCCGGGCGGCTGCAGCTCAAGGATAGCCAGGCAGCTGCCGCGGTTGGGCAAATCCACCTTGCCAGAGCGTACAGCACATCGCTCGCGCGCTTTGGTCTGACTGGTGCACAAATTCTGTTGACCATCGGCGACACTGAACGACGCACGCGCTATCTGAATGCTCGCGATACCATGGAGACGCTGCTCGCACTCGGTGCCGTGCCGGTCATAAACGAGAACGACACCGTCGCTACGGCTGAGATTCGCTATGGTGACAACGATCGGCTCGCTGCGCGCGTGGCACAGCTTGCTGGCGCCGATTGCCTGGTGATGCTGTCCGATGTCGATGCTTTGTATGACGCCGACCCGCGGCGCACGCGAGAATCGCGTCCTATCGATGAAGTCACGCGGATAACACCGGAACTGGAACAAGCAGCTGGCAGTGCGGCTACTGCCTACGGTACTGGCGGGATGGTGACCAAGCTCGTTGCGGCGAAGATCGCCACTGCAGCAGGCTGCTCCATGGTCATTGCCAGCGGTCGCGTACCTCATCCCATTACCGCTCTCGAGGCAGGCGGCCGTTGTACCTGGTTTCCTGCCAGGGCCAATTCGATCACCGTGCGCAAGCGCTGGATTGCCGGGCATCTGGAGATCCGTGGCGCCTACAGTGTCGATGCCGGAGCCGCACGGGCGCTCGCCGATGGCAAGAGCCTGCTGCCGGCCGGCACCGTTGCCATACGCGGCGAGTTTGCTCGCGGCGATGCGGTTGCGGTGATTGACCATGATGGGCTGGAGATTGCGCGTGGACTCTCGGCCTACGCATCGACCGATGCGCAGCGCCTGCTCGGCCAGCGTAGCGGCGAGATAGAAAAGCTGCTCGGCTACCGCGGCCCCGATGAGTTGATTCATCGCGGCGACCTGGTTCTGACCAACGACCTGGAGCCGGCTGATGACTGATGTTGCGACGACCCAGGGAGGCAGCACTCACCTTCGGGTCACCATGAAGGAGATCGGGCGCTTGGCACGCGCTGCGTCGCACCGGCTTGCCCTGCTGGCAACTACCGACAAGGATGCCGCACTCTCGGCCATGCGCATGCGGCTCGAAGGCGGTCGGGAAGCGATTCTTGCCATCAATGCCCGCGACTGTGCCGAAGCCGAACTCGCCGGGCAGTCTGCGGCATTGATTGATCGTCTGCGAGTCACTGGTTCGCGCTTTGATGAAATGACCGGGACACTTACTGCGATACGCGAGCATGACGATCCGATCGGTACAATAGTCGTTGAACGCCGACGACCGAACGGGCTCATCATTCAGCGTCGCCGGGTGCCCATCGGCGTAATCGCCGTCATCTACGAGAGCCGGCCCAACGTCACTGTAGATGCCGCAGCCTTATGCCTGAAGTCGGGCAATGCCGTAATCCTGCGTGGCGGATCGGAATCGTTTGAGACCAATCGCGCCATTCACAGTTGTCTTGCCAGCGGGCTCGCAGATGCCGGATTACCTGTCGATGCGGTGCAGCTCGTACCGACCACTGACCGTGAAGCAGTCGCAATGCTTCTCGGCGGTCTCGACAGCGCCATCGACCTGGTAATTCCTCGCGGTGGCGCTGACCTCATCGAGCGGGTCAAGCGAGATGCGCGGGTGCCTGTGCTCGGCCACATGCAAGGCAACTGTCACGTATACATTGATGCGGCGGCAGATCCCGCCATGGCCACTGCGATTGCAGTCAATTCCAAGCTACGCCGCACCGGTATCTGCGGCGCCGCAGAGACGCTGCTGATCGACCGTGGCGTGGAGGAGGGCCTGGCCCGCGGCGTGGTCTGCGCGCTGCTTGACGGAGGTTGTGAAGTGCGCGGTGATGCCCAGGTGCAACTGCTCGATTCCCGCGTACGGCCGGCTTCCGATGCGGATTGGACGACCGAGTTTCTCGCGCCGATAATTGCAGCGGCCCGCGTCAGCGGCGTCAAAGGGGCGATCGAACACGTTGCCCGTCATGGTTCCGGCCACACGGAATCCATTGTCACGGAAGACCTGGATGCAGCCGAGCGCTTTCTCGCCGAGGTCGACAGCGCCATCGTGCTGCACAACGCCTCGACGCAGTTCGCCGACGGCTGTGAGTTCGGCATGGGGGCGGAGATTGGCATCTCCACTGACCGGCTGCATGCTCGCGGCCCGGTCGGCGTTGAGGAATTGACCACGTACAAATACGTGGTGCGCGGGAGCGGCCAGACGCGCGATTAGCCCTACTCGGCGTCGGGGCGGTAGAGCTCGACCGCCTTGCGTGCTGAGGTCAGGATGCCTTTGATCATCGCGGAGCTGAAGCCCCGGTGCTCCATCTCGTTGAGTCCGGCGATGGTGCAACCCCGGGGCGTCGTGACGCGGTCGATCTCCGACTCGGGATGCGAGCCTTCGCGCATCAGCAGGCCGGCCGCGCCACTGGCAGTCTGCGCGGCCATCAGCAGGGCTTCATCCGGATGGAATCCGATCTCGATGCCACCTTGCGAAGCGGCGCGAATCGAGCGCAGGAAAAATGCGATTCCGCAGGCGCAGAGCGCGGTCGCCGATTCCATCATCGACTCGTCGATTTCCAGCGTCGTCCCGACCGAGTCGAACAGAGTCCTCGCTCGCTCCAGCGCGCCGCGATGCTCGGACGGTGCGGCCAGGCAGGTCATCGACTGGCCAATGGCAATTGCGGTGTTTGGCATGGCCCGCACGATGGGAAAGCCGGCGCCAGCCTGCGCACGGATCTGCCCGATCGTCACGCCCGAGACGACCGAGATCAATGTATGACGCTTTGGATCGAGCACCTCGCGGATCCCGGATAGCAGGGCATCGAGCTGCCGCGGCTGAACGGCGATGACGACGTGGCGGGCGTGCTCGACTGCGGCGCAATTGTCGGCGCTGACATGCAAACCCGTATCGACGAGCCCGGCCAGCTTGTCGAGGTGACGGCGCGTCAGTGTGATGTCCGCGGCGCGGAAGCGCTTGGTCGCGAGCAAGCCGCGAGCCAGGGCCTGACCGACATTGCCGCCGCCAAGAATCGCTATAGGCACCAGCCCTTCGCTGGTGGTTGTCTTGTCCATAGTCTTCAACCTTTTTCCGGATTCCAGTTAATCAGTCACTGCACCCTCGGCGGCGCTGCCCACCAGGCGGCGATACTTTGCCAGCACGCCCTGCACGATATCTGATGCTGGTGCGCGCCAGGCTTTGCGGCGGTCCTCGAGTTCGGCCTCGGAGACGTTCAAGCGGATCTCGCGAGTCTCCGCGTCGATGGTGATCTCGTCGCCGTCGCGCACCAGCGCAATTGGTCCGCTGACGGCGGCTTCGGGCGTCACATGACCCACGACAAAGCCATGGCTGCCGCCGGAAAATCGGCCGTCGGTAATCAGCGCCACGGAATCGCCCAACCCACGGCCCATGATCGCCGATGTCGGCGCCAGCATCTCGCGCATGCCCGGTCCGCCCTTTGGGCCCTCGTAGCGGATGACGATCACGTCTCCGCGTTCGATCCGCCCGTCGAGGATCGCCTGCAGGCACATTTCCTCGGAATCGAATACGCGCGCACTGCCGGTGAATCGCGTGCCCTCTTTGCCGGTGATTTTCGCCACCGCACCGGTCGGCGCCAGGTTGCCGTACAGAATGACGAGATGGCTGTCGGCCTTGATCGGATTGTCGAAACCGCGCACGACATCCTGACCAGGCGGATAACGACTGACCGCTTCAAGATTCCCGGCGACCGTTCGACCGGTCACGGTCAGACAATCGCCATGCAACAGGCCTTTATCGAGCAGCATCTTCAGGAGCGGCGTCAGGCCACCGATGGCGACCAGTTCGGACATCAGGTACTTGCCGCTCGGCTTGAGATCCGCCAACACCGGCACGCGCTTGCCGATCCGGGTGAAGTCATCGAGCGTGAGGGGTACTCGCGCAGCACGCGCCATCGCCAGCAAATGCAGCACAGCGTTGGTCGATCCGCCAAGGGCGATGACCACCGTGATGGCATTCTCGAATGCCTCGCGCGTCAGAATGGCCGAGGGGCGCAGCTCCTGCTCCAGCAGCTGCATGACCGCTTGCCCTGCTTGTATGCAATCGATTCGCTTGGCCTCGGAGACAGCCTCCTGGGCAGAGCTGTTTGGCAGGCTCATGCCGAGCGCTTCGATGGCCGAGGCCATGGTGTTGGCCGTATACATGCCGCCACAGGAGCCAGCTCCGGGAATGGCCGTGCGCTCGATTTCGGCAAGACCTCGCTCGTCGAGGTCGCCGCTGGCATGGCGACCCACAGCCTCGAACACCGAGACGATGTCGCGTCGTTTTGCGCCGGGCTGGATCGTGCCGCCGTAGACGAATACCGCTGGGCGGTCGAGTCTCGCCAGGGCCATCAGGCAACCTGGCATGTTCTTGTCGCAGCCACCGATGGCCACGATGCCGTCAAATCCCTGGGCCCCGGCGACGGTCTCGATGGAATCGGCAATGACTTCGCGCGAGACCAGCGAGTAACGCATGCCCGGCGTCCCCATGGAGATGCCATCCGAAACCGTGATGGTGTTGAACAGCACATCGCGGCCCCCGGCGGCACGCACCCCCTCGCCAGCGGCCTGGGCCAACTCATTGATATGCATGTTGCAAGGCGTGACCATGCTCCAGGTCGAAGCGACCCCGATCTGGGGACGACCGAAATCTGCGTCGCTGAAGCCCACGGCACGCAGCATCGCCCGGTTGGGAGAACGTTCGGCACCGTCGACGACGAGCCGGGAAAACCTGCGCTGATTCGATCCGGTCATGGCTTCATCATAGCCGCAGCCTGCCGCGAAACTCTACCGGTGTTGACAGGAAGCGCTTGGGTCGTCGATGATCAGCTCATGTGCATGAACCGTCGATTTGGTTTTTTCTTCTTTGCGACCACGCGGAGGTGTGGGTCGACGGCGTAGTTGCACGAAACGAATACCCGGCAATACCCGAAACCCCGCACCGGACGACCGCTGCGGGGTTTCTTGTTTGTAGACCCGAAAGGGGGCGATCATGAATAGCGACATCGGCGAAATCCGCCAGCGCATCGACGCCATCGATGAGCAGATCCAGGGCTTGATCGACGATCGCGCGCGGCTCGCCCGCGAGGTCGGAGCCAACAAGCAGGCCGGCGCCGCGGTTGATTTCTACCGGCCGGAACGCGAGGCAGAAGTATTGCGCCTTGTCCTTGCGCGCAACCGCGGGCCGTTGAAGGACGAGGAGATACTGCGGCTGTTCCGGGAGATCATGTCGGCATGCCTGGCGCAGCAGGAACCATTGAAGGTTGCGTTTCTCGGTCCCGAAGGCACCTTCACGCATGCCGCCGTTACCCGTCACTTCGGTCATTCGGTGCGTGCACTGCCGTTGGCAGACATCGAGGAGGTATTCCACGAAGTCGAGTCGGGAAGTGCGGATTTCGGCGTTGTGCCAATCGAGAACTCCACCGAGGGTACGGTCCGTCACACGCTCGACATGTTCATTTCCTCGCCACTGAAGATCTGCGGCGAGGTAGAGCTCGCCATTCGCCACCACCTGCTGGGCCGGATGCGCTCGCTGGGCGAGGTCCGGCGCATTTGCGCCCATGGCCAGGCGCTGGCGCAATGTCGTTCGACGCTCGACGGAATTCTGCCGGGTATCGAGAAGATAGCGGTATCGAGCAATGCCGAAGGTGCGCGCAGGGCCCGCGACGAATCAGGCACGGCCGCAATCGCCAGCAAGGTTGCGGCAGAGATCTACGGACTGGAAACGCTCGCGGCAGAAATCGAAGACAGCCCCGATAACACGACACGGTTCCACGTCGTGGGCCGTACGTTGCTGGCGCCCAGCGGACGTGACAAGACCACGGTTCTGATGTCGATCGCCGACACGGAATCACCGGGAGCGCTGTACCAGTTGCTCGAGCCGCTCGCGCGGCATGGCGTCAGCATGACGCGGATCGAATCACGCCCCTCGCGACTGCGGAAATGGCATTACGTCTTCTTCGTCGACCTTGACGGTCATGCGGCTGACCCATCGTTGGCGGCGGCTCTCGAAGAATTGGCCCGGACTGCCTCGCTTTTCAAGGTGCTTGGCGCTTACCCATGCAGTGTTTAACCGATGCTTGACTTGCCAGGGTGATTCCAAGAATATGAACCGCATGCGACCCGCTTGCCCGCATTCGCCGCATTCGATGAAACCGGTGTTCTCACCGGTGCGCGGCATGCTCGTAAGCGTCCTCGTAGTCCTCATTAGTGGAGGCATGGGGTAGTCTGAGTTGACGGTCACAAGCCGAACTCAAAACTGAACCCCGCACCGGTAGAGCCGCTGCGGGGTTTGTCGTTTTCAGGCCCGGGGAGCCGGATCAATTGAAAGTGGATCGAGGGGAATCACGATGAAGCTGTACGTCGAGGACGATGTAGATCCAAAGGCGCTTGGAGATGGGCGGATTGCCGTCATCGGCTATGGCAGCCAGGGGCGCGCCCACGCGCTGAACCTGCGCGACAGTGGTTGCAACGTCGTCGTCGGGTTGAGACCCGATGGCAAGACCGCGGCGCGCGCCAGGGCCGATGGCTTCGATGTTTGCTCACCCGCGGACGCCGCGAAGGGTGCGACGCTCGTCGCCATGCTGACGCCCGACATGAGCCACAGCGCCCTTTTCGAGCAGATTGAGGCGAATCTGTCGGCGAAGGCGACGCTGCTGTTCGCCCACGGCTTCAGCATTCACTATCGCCGCGTACAGCCGGCCGAAACACTCGACGTGGTGCTGGTCGCACCGAAGGGACCGGGTGATCTCGTGCGCCGCCAATACGAGGCGGGCCAGGGTGTGCCCTGCCTGATTGCCGTGGCGAACGATGCGACCGGCCGGGCGCAGGCGCGTGCGCTGGCCTACGCGCACGCCATCGGCGGCACGCGCAGCGGCGTGCTCGAAACGACATTCGCCGAGGAGACGGAAACCGATCTGTTCGGTGAGCAGGCGGTGCTTTGCGGTGGCGCGACCGAACTGGTCCTGAAAGGCTATGAGACGCTCGTCGAGGCGGGGTATCAACCTGAAGTTGCATATTTCGAGTGCCTGCATGAACTGAAGCTGATCGTCGACCTGCTGTATGAGGGCGGCCTCGCCAAGATGCATCAGTTCGTCAGCGAGACCGCCAAGTACGGTGATCTGACGCGCGGCCCGCGGGTCATTGACGATCACGTCAAGGCATCGATGCAGGCGATCCTCGCCGAGATTCGCTCGGGGCAGTTCGCCCGCGAGTGGGTCGACGAAAACGCCAACGGGTTGCCGAACTATCGCGAGTTGTTGCAGCGTGACCTGAACCATCCCATCGAGCGGGTCGGGAAGACCCTGCGCGAGCGGATGAGCTGGTTGCGCCGTTCGGCGGCGGCCTGAGTCAGCGCGCCGACTTGCGACGAAATACAAAATGAAAGGCGCTGCGGCATTGTTGATGGAGTCGCAGCAGGACGAAGCGAGGGCTGCATGCTGACGCTGGCTCGAATGGACGCGAGCTTCAGTCAGACCACGCTCACTGTTGCGGACATTGAGGCCGCGGCGGAGCGCATCTTCCCGCACATCGTGCATACGCCCTGCCTGCACTCGCTCACGCTGTCGCGGCTGACCGGCGCGGAAATCTTCGTCAAATTCGAGAACTTCCAGTTCACGGCCTCGTTCAAGGAGCGTGGTGCACTCAACTTCTTGTTGCAGCTGGACCCGGAACAGCGCCATCGCGGGGTCGTCACGATGTCCGCTGGCAACCACGGCCAGGCTGTTGCCTATCACGCGAGCCGCCTCGGTATCCCCGCCACCATCGTGATGCCGCTGCACACGCCGTTTGTAAAGGTGGAGCAAACCAGTTCGCATGGTGCGGAAGTCGTGCTGCACGGCGAGGCCCTGGACGACGCCTTTGATCACGCCTGGGAAGTCGCTCGCGACAAGGGTCTGACACTGGTTCACCCGTACGATGATCCCGCCGTGATTGCCGGCCAGGGCACGGTGGCGCTGGAGATGCTGGTGGCCCATCCCTGCATTGACACCCTCGTCGTGCCAGTCGGTGGCGGCGGGCTGATTGCGGGCATGGCGCTCGCCGCCAGGGCCCGCAACCCGGCAATTCGGATAATTGGCGTCCAGACCACGAGCTATCCCTCCATGGTCGCAGCGCAAAAGGGCGAGACCGTCGCCTGCGCCGGTAACACGATTGCTGAGGGTATCGCGGTAAAGTCTGCGGGCATGATCACGCGCCGCATCGCGCGTGATTTCGTGGACGAGCTTGTGCTGGTGGACGAATCCCAGCTCGAGCGTGCCATCACGCTGTTCCTGAATGTCGAAAAGACCGTGGCGGAAGGGGCGGGCGCCGCGGCGCTCGCTGCCGCTCTTGCGCATCCTGATCGATTCCATGGTCGCAAGGTCGGCCTCGTGCTGTCCGGCGGCAACATCGACCCGAATCTGCTGGCTTCGGTCATCGTGCGCGATCTGGTGCGGCAGAAGCGCATCGTCAGCATGCGTATCACGATGCCGGACAGACCCGGGTTCCTCGCCAGGATCAGCCAGACGATCAGCGACCTCGGTGCAAACGTTCTCGAGGTGGATCATCGCCGGCTGTCCATTGCGCTACCGGTGCGGTCGGCGACTCTGGAGCTCACGTTCGAAGCTCGCGATGCCACACATAGCGAAGCTGTCGTTGCGGCGATCATGGCGGCCGGCTTCGATCCGGTCATCCTGCCGCCCTAGCATGGATTCCGACATGACCATCTCCGTCCATTCGCCTTGAGTACATCCGATCGACGCTGGGTGGTGCACAAATTTGGGGGCTCGAGCCTGGCCGACGCCGATTGCTTCCGGCGCGTCGCGGCAATCGTCGAGGAACTGCCGGAGCCCCGGGTCGCGCTCGTACTGTCGGCCTGTCGTGGAGTCACGGACGAGTTGATCGGGCTCGTTGCCACAGCCGAAGGCACCTACCAGGCGGCCTGCGAGGAGGCGCTCACGCGCCTGCAGCAGATGCACGAAGGCATCGCGGCGGAGCTGTTGGAACCGGTGGCCCGCAGCGTTTTTCTCGCGCAATTCGAGGGAGACCTTTCCGACCTGCGGCGCATGCTGCATGCAGTCACTCTGGTGCGCTCGGCTGGCCGCGACCTGCGCGACCTGGTGTCCGGTTTCGGCGAGTTGTGGTCAACCCATTTGTTCGCCGCCTTCCTCGAAGGCCGCGGACACCGCAAACCGGTGTGCTGGGTGGATGCGCGGGAGATCGTCGTCGTCGAATGGGGTCCGCTGGGGCCCGGCGTACAGTGGACGCAGTCCCGCAGTAATGTCGCGCGGCGCATTGCGCAAGACACCGATGCCACGCTCGTCATTCCCGGTTTCGTCGCCACCGATACACGCGGCCTGCAGACGACGCTGGGTCGCAACGGCAGCGATTTCTCAGGCTCCATATTCGGCGCGTTGCTCGATGCCCGCGAAATCGTGATCTGGACCGACGTGGACGGCGTCTTGTCCGCCGACCCGCGCCAGGTTCCCGATGCAAAAATCATCGACTCGCTGTCCTACAGCGAGGCGATGGAACTCGCCTATTTCGGCGCCAAGGTCATCCACCCGCAGACCATGGCCCCGGCTGTCGAGAAGGGCATTCCGATCCGGATTCGCAATACTTTCGCGCCAACGAAAGCCGGCACGCTGATCGTCGCCGTGCCGTCGTCCGCCCTGGTGGTCAAGGGCATCACGAGCATCGACGATGTCGCGCTCGTCAACCTCGAGGGCGCCGGCATGATCGGCGTACCGGGCACGGCGCACCGGTTATTCGGCGCGCTGCACGACGCCGACATCTCGGTGACCTTGATCTCGCAGGGCAGTTCGGAACATTCGATCTGCTTCGCGATCCCGGGCGACCAGGCTGCGCTTGCCGAACGCGTCGTGCGCCGCGCCTTTGCGGTGGAGCTGCGTGATGGGCACATCCAGAGTGTCGAGGTGACCGGCGGTTGCGCAATCATCGCGATCGTCGGCGACGGCATGGCCGGCACCCACGGCATATCCGGCAAGCTGTTTGCGGCGCTAGGAAAGGTCGGCGTAAACATTCGCGCGATTGCGCAGGGGGCGTCTGAGCGCAACATCTCGGTGGTCGTCGATCGCAGGGATACGACGAAGGCGCTGCGCGCCGTGCATGCGGGTTTCTACCTGTCGCCGCACACCTTGTCGATCGGCCTGATCGGCCCGGGCGCCGTTGGATCGGTGCTGATCGAGCAGCTCGAATCCCAGGCCGTGCGATTCCGCCTCGACTTCAATCTCGACCTGCGTGTGCGTGGCATCGCAAGCTCGAGACGCATGCTGCTGGCCGATCGGGCTATCGACCTGAAGCGCTGGCGCAAGGAGCTGGATCAACACGGAGAGCCGCTCGATCTCGATCGCTTTGCGGCCCATGTCGCCGCGGATCACCTGCCGCATCGCGTGATGATCGACTGCACCGCGGACGTTGGCGTCGCGGGCCGCTACGCCACATGGTTCGCGGCGGGCCTGCATGTGGTGACGCCGAACAAGAAAGCCAACAGCGCCGGACTCGCCGAATTTCGCCGCATGCAGCAGGCGCGGCGTGAGGCCGGCACGCATTACCTTTACGAAGCCACGGTCGGCGCCGGCTTGCCGATCATGATGACGGTGCGCGACCTGCGCGAGACCGGCGACGGCATCCATACCATCGAGGGAATCTTCTCCGGCACGCTGGCCTACCTGTTCAACGTCTACGACGGCAGTGTCCCGTTCTCGACGATCGTCACGGACGCGAGGGCGCAGGGGTTTACCGAGCCCGATCCGCGCGACGATCTGTCCGGCATGGACTTCGCACGCAAGCTCGTGATCCTTGGCCGCGAGATGGGCTTGCCGCTGGAACTGGCTGACGTCGAGGTCGAGAACCTGGTGCCGGAGGACCTGCGCGAATGCAGCGTCGCCGAGTTCCTCAAACGGCTGCCGGCGCACGATGCGCGCATGCTCGAACTCTACGGCGCGGCGCGGAGCGAGGGCAGCGTGCTGCGCTATGTCGGCCGATTGACGGCGGCGGGCAAAGCGACAATCTCACTCGAGCGTCTCGCAGCGCGCCACGCCTTCGCCAACCTGGCGTTGACCGACAACGTCGTGCGCTTCGAGACCGACCGGTATTGCGAGAATCCGCTGATTGTACAGGGGCCAGGGGCCGGTCCGGCGGTGACTGCCGGCGGCGTATTCGGCGATCTGCTGCGGCTTGCATCCTATCTCGGCGCGCGGATCTAGACGGCCGCAAGGCGCTACGCAGCAGAACCTCGGCCCCGCTCACAGATGTGACTGACGAGCGGCGCATCGACGCCCTGCTGCCTGGCGGTGTCGGCGCACTGCTCTGCGCCGCGCAGGAAGGGATTGGGCACGCGCGCGCCGCCCTGGGCCTGGCGCGCGGCCAGCAGTCCGCCGAGATACTGGTAGACCGGTGTCGGAAACAGGGACTGCGTGACGATGCCGGCGAATTCGCGAGGGTCGACGCCGGCACCGTGCACGATCAGCATCGCGTCGCGCAGGCTCTCGACGACCGCGGCCATCAGGAAGTTCCCCGCAGACTTGACGACATTCGCTGCGGCAGGGTCCTCGCTGACGTACTGGACCCTGCCCAGCACCTCGAGCACCATCCGGACGCGCTCGACGGCATTGCGCGGTCCGCCCGCAGCGATCAGGAGCCGGCCCGTAGCCGCCGCATCCGGCGGACCGAACACCGGCGCTGAAACATAGGCCTGACCCGCGGCCTCGTGCGCCGCTGCCAGGCGCCGCGCAAGCTGGTCGCTGATCGTGCTCATGCAGACATGGATCAGGCCGGGCATGCCGGTCGTGAGGAGCCGGCCGCCGTCGAACATCACGGCCTCGACGGCTGTGTCATCGGATAGCACGGTGATCACGAGCTCGGCCTGGCAGGCCTCGCCTGCCGTGCGTACGGCAACCGCGGCGTCCGCCGGCAGGCTGTCGGCGCGGCCAGGCGTGCGATTCCAGGCGAGAATTTCATGGCCGGCGCGCGCAATGCGCCGCGCGATGGGCTGGCCCATGGTGCCGAGGCCGATCACGCCAACTTTCACGCCGGTTCCTTGCTGGTATGAATCTCAGCGCGGCTCGGCGCCGGGCTCCGGGTC
>CAYYQQ010000062.1:0-14317 GCA_964473595.1 uncultured Steroidobacteraceae bacterium
TGATTCCAATCCCACAGCGGGTTAGTCCAGCACACTATCGCGGCGCGGCGGCCTCTTCATCAGAGGCATGGAACCTCGGATTTACTCCCGTATGGGCGCGACCGTGCGCGATTTTCGCCCCTGGCAAGAAGCGAGAAGCGATGTGTATCGTGATACATGAGCGACGAGCGACGCCGCCAGGGGCGAAAATCGCCCGGTCCCTGCGGGTTACGCGCGGGCGGCGGCGCGACTGCGTTGCTCGCCTCGTCCATAGTCCTTGCTATGGGACTTCGGCTCGCGCCTTGTCGCGCCACTGCGCGCGCGTAACGCGCCTCATGCGGGAGTAGATCCGAGGTTCCTTATGCCCAGTCGCTCGCTGCAGCGTCGCCAGTTGAGCCGCTCGAAGATCGATCTCTTCGTCGAGTGCCCACGCTGTCTTTACCTCGAAGTCGCACTCGGCATCCCCCGGCCCAGCGGCCCGCCATTCACGCTGAATAATGCGGTGGATATGCTGATGAAGTCGGAGTTCGACCGTTATCGCGCGGCCGGCGAGCCGCATCCGCTGTTCGGGGAAGCGGGGCTCGATGCCGTGCCGTTTGTGCACCCGGAACTCGATAAATGGCGCCATAACTTCACTGGCGTTCGCTGGATCGATGAGCAGACCGGCTGGACGTTATTTGGCGCCATCGACGACCTCTGGCAGGCGGCGACCGGCGAGCTGATCGTCGCGGATTACAAGGCTACCTCCCGCAAGGAGACGCCGACGACCGCAGGGCTCTATCCGTCCTACCAGCGGCAGATGGAGGTCTACCAGTTCCTGGTGCGCCATCAGGGATTCGAGGTCAGCGATCGCGGCTGGTTTGTCTATGCGAATGGTGACGCCAAGGCAGGCGAATTCCGCGGCACGCTCCGATTCTCGACGCACATGATTCCCTACGACGGCGACGACGCCTGGGTGCTCGACGCCTTCCGGCGCACGGTCGCGACCGTTGGCGGGGGCAATGTCCCGGAAGCGGGCGAAGATTGCCAGTGGTGCCGCTATGTCGGGCAGGCCGCGGCCGCCGACTCGTGAGCCGCAGGCGCAGGCCGGTCAACACTCAGCAGGTAGTGCAGGAGATTGTCGATCAGGTGCACATTGCCGGTTAATACATCGTGCAGCTCACAGAAAAAGAAAGGGTGATCGAACTCCGCGCCTGCGTATGCGTCGCGCTGGGTCGTGAGCTCCGGTTCATGCCGGCCAAGCAGGGATAATTTCGTGACCTTGCCGTCGCCAGGCTCGTACATCAGCTTGTCGTAATCAATCCCGGACACGGGATGCTGGATCTGCTCGGGCCGCAGCCGTGCCACCGATTCACCATCCGCCTCTTCAAGGACCAGCCGCGCGGGCGTCGGAACGCAATTGCCGCCGAACAGGAGTGGTTCAATGAGTTCCACGTCCCCGACCGGCACGCTGAGCGACCACACAAACCGCTGCGCGCGCTCGAGACGCTTCTCGAAGTAGCGCTCGAGGACATCCTGGGCCGGCCAGACACCGGGCAGGGCCGCCATCCTGTGTTGCACCTTGTGATCGAACACGGACCACCTGAAATGCCGCCAGGTCCCGACATCGAACAAGTCGAGTTTCAGAGGCACTCCATGCGTGTCCGTAATCCAGTTGAACTGCGGGTGCGGGAAGAACTGATACATGGCCGGCATCGTCACGACGCCCTCGGGCGGAAGCCGCGATAGCGCAACGCGGTAGCCATTCAGGAAGTAATGGATTGCGCTCACTGAGCCCTGGTTCGGCGTGCCGAGCACGACGAGCCGACGCAGCTTGCGCGCGCCGGCGCCGGTGATTGGGAAGTGATCGCCGTCCAGCACATCTTCGGTGCCATAACGCTCGTAGTAGCGCACGATCAAGCCACCCATGCTGTGGGCGACGATGTCGACACGCAGGCCCGGGTCTGCGTAATCGCGGCGAATCTGCTCGATCAGCTCATCGAGTTTGCGCGCCGACGCGACCATGTCCTGGCGCCAGTCATAGGTGAAGATGTACATCAGCGCATCGCCACGGGTGGCCCGCTGCCCGGGCCGGGCTTGCCGGTAACCGCCGAATTCCTGCAGGGCGTTAATAATCCGGCCGTAGAAATCCCGCCCGATCGCGCTGTCAAAAATGCCGCCAGGAATCCGCCCATCGTCCAGCGGCTCGAGTGTGTCGGGGTCGATCTGAAACGCGAGTTCCAGATAGCCGCTGGTGAGGAGTTTCCGGGTACTGCCGGGCCAGGCCTCAATGCCGGTCTCGCGGTCGACCAGGCGCGAGCCGAGCATCCCCGGGATGATGATCACAGGCACACGGTCACCCGTGACGGCGTGCGGGGGATACAGGCGTGAGAGGTCGGGCCGGTTGGTCGCGCAACCAGCGATGACGGTCGTCAGCAGCAGTAAAACAAGAATAGGGGTGCGGGCGTGCACGGTCATCAAACTCCGGGATTCCGTGCGAGAGGTTACCACTGTGTCAGGCGCGCTGAGCCTCCGTGGCCGAGGAAAGTGCGGCGGCCTTGCGCGGCTCGATGACGGGCGGCAGCAGCTTGTACATCACGGGCGTCACCAGCCGCGCCAGCAGCGTCGAACTGATGAGCCCGCCGATGATGACGATCGCGAGTGGCGAGTAGAGGCCGGAACCCTGGATCGCCAGTGGCGTCAGGCCGCCAATCGCCGTCAGTGAGGTGAGCAAAATCGGCAGGAAGCGCACTTCGCCGGCCTCGGCGATCGCATCGTCGAGCGCTCTGCCGCCCGCGCGCAGCTGATTAGTGAAATCCACCAGCAGGATCGAGTTCTTTATCTCGATGCCGACCAGCGCAATCATGCCGATCATCGAAGTGAATGACAGCGTGTAACTGCTCAGGAACAGCGCAACGAGGCCGCCGGTTATCCCGAGCGGAACGACGCCAAACACGATCAACATCGAGCGGAAGCTGCCGAACTCGAGCACCAGCACCGCAAGGATACCGAACACCGCGACCAGCATGGCGACGCCGAGGCCGGCAAAGCTCTCCTCGCGCGCCTCGATCTCACCAGCGGCGACATAGCGGTAGCCCGGCGGCCAGGTCATCGCTTTGAGCTTTGCGAGCACGGTACCGGTCAATTCATCGGTCGAGTACCCGGTGGCCGGGTGCGCGGTGACCGCAACGGCGCGCTCGCGGTTGTAGCGCTTGATGACATTGGGTGCGCTTCGAAATTGCGGGTCGATTATCTGGGCCAACGGCACCTGGCGGCCGGTCACCGACGAAACCTGCACCGACTTCAGCATGTCGAGTGTCGGCCGGGCCCCGACCGGCAGGCGCAGCGTGATGTCGTATTCGTCGCCGTCCGGATCGCGGAACTGCCCCGCAACAAGGCCCGCGATCGCGAGCCTGACGGTCCGGTCAGCCTCGATCGATGGGACGCCGAACAGCGCGGATTTTTCAGTATCAACGTGCAAATCGATGTCCGTGCGCGACAGGCGCAGCGGGTTCACGACGTCGCGTGTGCCAGGAACCGCCTTGATGAGCTTCTCGACATCCGCGGCCAGCGCGCGCAGCGTATTCAGGTCCGGCCCGAAAATACGGATCTCGATCGGCGCGGCGATCGGCGGGCCATTCTCGAACTGGTGTATGGAGATGTGCGCGGCCGGATACCCGGCGAACGCGACCCGCAGACCGTCGAGCAGGCGCTCCGTCCTGGCAGGAGTGTCGCGTTCGAGCTCTGCAAACACTTCGGCGAGATTCGCGGAAGCAACGCGCGACAGCACGTTGTAATAAATGCGCGGGTTCTCCTGCCCGAGATTGGAGAACCACCAGCGGATACCTGGAGTTTCCGCGAGCTTCTGCTCAACGAAGCGCAGTGCGCGATCGGTCTCCACGAGGCTCGCGCCATTCGCAGTCTCGATGCGCACGCGAAACTGCGGGATATCAGCAGTGGGAAACAGGCTGAAACCAATCCACGGCACCAGCAGCAGCGACAGCGCGAACACGCTGAGTGCGGCGGCGAGGGTCGTGCGCGGCCGGGAGAGGCCCCAGCGAAGCGCCGGGCCGTAGATCTGGTGGATGCCACCCATCAGCGTGGAGAGCACGCGATCGGCGACATGATCGGCGCGGTCGAGCAGCGTGCGGAGCCTCGCGAGTGGCGCGGCGAGCCAGGGTTGGCGAGGCTGCCGGCGCATGTCACTGCGCAGCAGGCGGCTTGCGAGGAATGGAATGATGGTCAGGGCGATGAAGAACGATGCCAGGATAGTGAACAGAACGGCGGCAGGCAGCGAGCGGATGAAGTCCCCGGCACCCTCGGGCAGGAACAGAAGCGGTACGAATGCGAGCAGGAGGGTCGCGGTGCATCCGAGAACGGCGAGCCAGATCTGGTCGGTCGCGGCGATAGCGGCCTGCATCCGCGGCATGCCCTGGCGGACATGGCGCGCGATATTCTCGACGACGACGATCGAGTCATCCACCAGCAGGCCGAGCGCCACGACGAAACCGGCGATCGACAGCTGATTCAGGGAAAATCCGGCCAGGTAAAGCGCGGCCAGCCCGATCGCGAGCGACAGCGGGATCGAAATCATCACGATGCCGGCGGCGCGAAAACCCAGTGGCAGCAGCGTCAAGATCACGAGCCCGATTGCAATCGTGAAGTCGACTTGCAGCCTGGACAGGCGGTGATCCACATTGGACGATTGGTCGAAGCCGTTCTCCAGCCGGATCTGGGAAGGCAAGCCAGCCCGGAACTGGGGCAGGCGCGCATAGATCGCGTCGCGCACCGCGAAGACATTCTGGTTGTCCTTCATGCTGGCGGTGACGAACACGGCCCGCGTGCCGTTGAAACGGCCGATGTAGCGCTCTACCTCGGCGCTCCAGGACACTTCAGCGATATCGCGGACATGCACGGCGCGCCCGGCGCTTGCGCTGACGACCGTGTCGCCAATCTCCGCAAGGGATTTGTAGCTGCCCGAAGTCTTGAGGTTGTAACGGCGCATCCCGACGTCGACCGCGCCACCAGGGATACTCGCGTTCTCACCCTGGACCGCAGTGATCACCTGCCCCAGCGTGACGTTCGCGCCGGCAAGGCGCTCGAGGTCGATTGCAACCCGGACTTCCGGCGCAGGATAAGCCCAGGTATCGGCGCGGCGAACGCCGGGAACCGTCTCGATGAGTTCTTCGAGATTCTCGGCGTGCTTCTTCATCTGGCGCCAGTCGGCATCCGTACTGACCAGCGCGAACTGCACGATGTTGACGGTGCCGGGCGTGAATTGCCGCAAGTCGATCGAGAGCACATCGCGCGGCAGCGTTGGCCTCACGACATTGACCTCGCGTATGACCTCATCGTGCTTGCGGTCCGGATCGGTGCCGTAGACGAACTCGATCTCGATCAGCGCGAGCCCGTCGATCGCCGTGCTGGTCAGCTTCTTGACGTCATCCAGCTCAGCCAGCGCGTCCTCGATCGGGTCGACGACCAGGCGCTCGACATCCTCCGGGTCTGCGCCCGGGTAATTGACGACGACCAGCGAACCCGGAAATTTCAGCGAAGGGTCCTCGGCGCGCGGAATGGCGCCGAGCGCCCAGAATCCGGTCGCAATCAGCAGCGCAAACACGACCAGCGTGAATTGCCACCGGTGAACCGAGAATGACCAGAGGCTCATGCGCCTGCCTCAGCCGCCGTCGAGCACGCGAACGACATCGTTGTCGTTGAGCCAGGCAGCTCCTTCCGTGACGACGCGATCGCCGGGCGAGAGGCCCATGACGATCTCGATGTGTTCGCCCAGCAGGCGGCCCGTCTGCACCGCGACGCGCCTCGCATGGCCGCCCTCTGCGACCACGTAGACGACTGCGGCGCGGCCATCGGCCTCAAGGAGCGCAGTCACCGGCACGACCGACACGCCCTTGGCGTCCTGGTCCGCGATCACGACCTTCGCAACCAGACCCTGCACGAAATGCTCACCCTGGGGATCGATGGCGAGCTTCAACTCGTAGGTCCCGGTCTGCGGATCAGCCGCCGCGGCAATCTCGGTGACGATCGCGGAAAATTTCCGGCCGGGGAAGGCGTCAAGCGTGACTTCGGCGGCTGTGCCGGCTTTCACGCGCACGACATCGCGGTCAGATAGCGCCGCCCGTACGATCCAGCCGCCGCCCGTGTTGCCGACCACGAGCACGGGCTGGCCCGCGGCGACCAGTTCATCCGGCTCAGCGAGGCGTCTTTGCACGACGCCATCGCCGGGTGCCTCGATGCGCGCGTGGCGGGCGTTGAAGAGCGCCGTGCGCAATGCGGCAGCCGCGACCGAGTGTGCGGTCTCGAGGTCCTCGACCTGCTCACGAGTTGCGACTTCATCGACGAGCAGGGCCCTGCCGCGTTCGAGGTCGCGCGCGGACTTGTCGGCGATCGCCTGTGCCTGCGCGACGGCGGCTGCCACCTCGTCGTCGGCCAATGTCGCGAGCAGCTGGCCGCGCCGCACGCGCTCGCCTTGCTCGACGTGGATGGCCTGGATCACGCCGCCGGTCTTGAATGCGAGGCGCACTTCGTCGGCCGGCATGACGATGCCAATCGCGCGAAGCGTCTCTGCCGCGGAGGCCGTCTCGACCGCGGTGACACGCACGGGCGCGGCGTCCGCGGCGGTCGTGGTATCCGTTCCATCGCCGCAGGCGGCAAGGCCAAGCATGGCGACGAGCGCCAGGATCCTGATATTCATGGTTGCTCCACGCCGCCGATCTCGTATTCAACCTGCGCGAGGGCGGCCAGCGCCTCATAGCGCGTGACATTTCCGTTCAGGCGCGCTTCGGTCAGCGCGCGCTGTGCGTCGAGGTATTCGGCCGCTGATACCTGGCCGAGGTCGCGCTTCTTTGCGATGATCGCGAATGCCGCCCCCGCTGCATCCGCGCGCCGGCTCGCGGTTGCGAGCGAAGCCTCGGCAACCTCGAGATCCGAGAGCGCCTCGTGCACCTGGATGCGTATCTGCTGCTCGGCCAGTGCGCGGCCTGCCGTAAGCTCAGCGCTCCTGGCGAGCGCGGCGCGAACCGATGCACGATCGGCGCCGCCGCTGAAAATATTGAACCGCACGATCACGGAAGCGATCACATACGGATCCTGGTCGCCGTAGTTCCAGTCGGAGCCCTGGGTGCCGGCATCGACGGCGAGTGCGACCTGCGGCTTGAAGGCCGCCCTGGCAATGCGCTCGGACTCGCCGGCCGCGGCGACGGCGGCTTCGAGCTGGCGCAGCTCGGCGCGCCGCTCGAGTGCCGCGTCTTCGAACTGCAAGGCTGCGGCAGCGGTGCCGGTCGGCCGTGGAATGCGGGCGGCGAGCCGCGGCAGGTCCGCATCGGTCACCCTGGCTGACTCGAGTTCGCGCGTCAGCGGGGCGTTGCAAAGCAGGTTGACGTAGCGGAGCGCGAGCGACTCGGTGGACCGCGCCCGGACCAGCTGCTGGTCGATCTTCAGCCGGTCCGCCTCGGCGCGCAGCACCAGGTCGCGCGTGACCTTGCCATTGCGGTACAGGCTGTCGTTGACGCGTTCGTTCTCCGCGGCGAGTTCGAGCGTGGCGGCCAGGGTCTCGATCGCCTCGCGCGTTGCGAGCCAGCGGTAATAGGCCTGGCGCACGTCACGCGCAAGCTGCAGGCGGTAACTCTCGAGGCCGTAACGCGCTGCGTCATAACCGTAGGAAGCCTGGCGTCGTGCCGCGGCGATTCTCGCGTCATATATTGGTTGCGAAAGCCGCAGCACGGAATCCTGCTCGTGCTCGCGCAGAAAACTGAAGGACTGGTTGGCGATCGGCGTGAATGGCGCGGGCTGGCCGCTGGCTGCGAGCAGCGCATTCAGCGAGGCATAGACCGGATTCAGCAGATCACCGACGGGAAACTCGATCTCGCGTCCGCCGTCGGCCTGCGAATAACGCAGCAGCAAGTCGAGTGTGGGCAAAAATCGTGCGCGCGCCACATCGAGTGCGGCGAGTCGCTGATCCACGCCAGCCTGGAGAGCGCTGAGACCGAGATTCGATTCGAGTGCCTCGGCGACGAGCGCATCCGCCACCCGATCGACCGCGGGCGCATCGGTGTCAGCCGCTGCCGCTACCGGAGCCGCGAGCAGCAGCGCGAGCAGGAAGGCCACGAAGCCGATCTGTGCAGTCATGGAATCCTTGCCAGCATGTAGCGCAACATCGCGAAGGAACCTTCCATCAGCTGCGAGACCTCGATGCCGAGACGCGCAATCTCCCGGGTCTTGTTCGTGCCGATCTGGATCAGGCCGTGCGTGAATGCCCACAGCATCACGCAGACCTGCGCGGGATTGCCGATGTCCTTGCGGATTGATCCGTCGGCCTGCCCTCGCATGAGCGCTTCCACAATCACGGCGATCACGGCATCGCCTGCGGCAGCGCAGGCGTCATCGGTCGGCTGGCCCGCCGCCTGGTGCGCGTGGAAGCGGCTGCAGGCATCGAAGCGATAGGGCGTTTCCTGCTGGAACAGCACATAGGCACGGCCGATGGCCTGGACCTTGTCGAGACCGGAAGTTTGCGCAGCCGCCGCGGCGATAAAGCTCTCGCGCAGTTCGGCGAGCGCGCGCTCTGCAATCGCGAGCAGCAGGTCGTTCTTGTCCTGGAAGTAGACGTAGATCAGGGCGCGCGAGAGGCGGGCGCTTTTCGCGACGCGGTCCATCGTGACGGTGTCCCAGCCGATTTCGGCATAGAGTTGTTCGGCCGCATCGACGATCTCGGCGCGGCGGCGCTCCTTTTCCTCTTCGCGGCGTTCGGCAACGTAGGACATGAGGCCAGTCTAGGCGCGCGTTGACACGATGTCAACGAATATACACATGCCTAATAATGGGCGATCAGCTTATGAAAACTCTGGTATTTGAAGGACTTGCGGAACTCGCTCGAGCGGGGCAGGTCAGCAATTCCGGTGCAGCTGCAATCCTTGCGATGACCACCGGAATTCACGGTTTCCGCCGAAGCGCAGCGCTGTGGCTGCTGGCCTGCGTGAGCATGCTGCCCGCAATCGCATTGGCGACGGAGGGCGATTCCGCCCAGATCACCGTGCGTGTCCTGCACGAAACGGCGCCGATTCGCGGCGCGATCGTTGAGGCGGAGGCGACGCGGGCCGTCACCGACCTGCGGGGCGAAGCGCAACTGGTGCTCGCAACGGGCAGCCACACGATCCGGATTGAGCGGCTGGGCTTTGTCACCGAGTCCGTTGCGGTCGATGTTCTGGCAGCAGGCAATCGGCCGGTCATCGTCCGGCTTCACGATGAATCGCTGGAATCCCAGGTGGTCGTGGTGACCGCCACTCGCTCTGGAACCGTGGTCGGCGACCAGCCTGTCCGGGTGGAGGCGGTACCGGAAGAAGAGATCGAGGAGAACCTCACGATCCAGCCCGGGAATCTCAGCACGCTGCTGAATGAACTCGCCGGAGTGCGCATGGAATCCACGGCGCCAGGCCTTGGCGGTGCGACTCTGCAGATCCGCGGGCTTCCCGGGCGGCTGACACAGGTGCTCTCCGACGGCCTGCCGCTGATTGGTACGGAGCCGGCCGGATTTGGCTTGCTGCAGACGCCGCCGCTCGACCTGCAAAGAGTCGAGGTGATCAAGGGCGTCGCATCGGCACTTTACGGCGGCTCCGCGCTCGGGGGCGTGCTGAATCTGGTTTCGCACCGGCCGGGCGGGGAACCGGAACTTCTGATCAATCGCACATCACGTGACGGAACCGATGTCGTGGGATTTGCGTCGGGATCGCTGACGCCGTCGTGGGGTTATACGTTGACGGGCGGCGCACATGATCAGCAGCGCGAAGACCTTGACGGAGACGCCTGGGCGGACCTGGTGGATTACCGGCGATACACATTTCGGCCGCGGCTCTTCTTCAATGACGAGTCCGGGCGTTCATTGTTCATCACCGCGGGCGTGGTCGATGAAGATCGCGCCGGCGGGTCGATGCCGGGCCACACGCTTCCCGATGGCACGGTGTTCATCGAAGCCTTGCACACGACGCGCGTCGACGGTGGGGCCGTCGGACAAATCCCGCTGGATGACGGTCGCATATTCAGCGGGCGCGTGTCCGCGACCGTGGCGGATCACGATCGCAGCTTCGGTACGCAACGCATCCAGGATACGCAGACCACGCTGTTCGGCGAGACCACCTTGAGTGGGCGTGGGCAGGGGCATTCATGGGTGCTCGGAGCCGCAGTCGGGCAGGACCGGCTGCAGGTCAGCGACGTTCCGGGTGTCGGCTACACGTACACTGTGCCTTCCATCTTTGCGCAGGATGAGTTTGCTCCCGCCGACTGGATGATCCTTTCGGCGAGTGGCCGCATTGATGCACACAGCGACTACGGGACTTTCTTCAGCCCGCGCCTTTCCGCGATTTTCCTGCCGGCGGAGCGCTGGATGGTACGAATGTCAGTCGGGACCGGATTTGCTGCTCCGACGCCATTCGTCGATGAGATTGAATCCACCGGGCTCGGCGTTCTCGATCCGCTGACAGGCCTGCAGGCGGAACGCGCTGCCAGCGCTTCGCTGGACGCGCAGTGGGCCGCGAATGGATGG
This sequence comes from uncultured Steroidobacteraceae bacterium, assembly GCA_964473595.1. Lineage (GTDB taxonomy): Bacteria > Pseudomonadota > Gammaproteobacteria > Steroidobacterales > Steroidobacteraceae > SCUD01. The sequence continues at coordinate 10,511 of CAYYQQ010000062.1, forward strand.
GAGGCGAATGTGAGCATCTTTGGATCCGAGATTCGCCACCCGCTCGAGGTTCGTCCCGCATCGGAAGCCGGTCGGCTCATGATCGTGAACGGCGAGCAGCCGCGGCGCGCGATCGGTGGCGAGGCCTTCCTGCGCTATGTCACCGGCCCGCTGAATGTGATTGGCAGTTACACGTATCTGGACGTCACCGAAGCGGCAGCCGGTGGCGGGCGACAGGCGGCCGACCGGATCCCGCGTCACACGGCGGAGCTGGCGGCGCTGCTCGAGGACGAGGAGCGGGGTCGAATCGGAATCGAGATTTCCTACACCGGCCGGCAGACTCTCCTCGACAATCCATACCGCACGTCGAGTCCGTCCTACGTGGAGTTGAACATGCTGGCCGAGATCAGGTTCGGCGAGACGGCCGTATTCCTGAATGCCATCAATCTCACCGATGTCCGCCAGGCGCATTACGATCCGTTGCTGCGTCCAGTGCCCGGTGCGGGCGGCCAAAGAATCACCGACCTGTGGGCACCGGTTGCGGGCCGCGTGTTCAATCTGGGAGTACGACTGGAGTTCTGAGATCCGCGTGCTAGCAGACCCGGTTGCGCCGGCCGCCCGCCAGAAAATCGACGACATTCAGCGCCAGCTCGTCCAGGCAACGTTGCCTTGCCTCGCGCGCGGCCCAGGCGACATGCGGCGTCAGGATCAGGTTGGGCACGGCGGGATCAAGCAACGGGTGATCGGGTGGCGGCGGTTCGCGTTCCAGCACGTCGATGCCGGCACCGCCAAGCCGGCCTGCCTTGAGCACTGCGGCCAGTGCGCTTGCGTCCACCAACGCGCCACGTGACGTGTTGATCAGTACCGCGTCGGGCTTCATGCGCGCGAGGCGGACGGCGCCCATCAATCCACGCGTGGCATCGGTCAGCGGGCAGTGCAGCGACAGCACATCGGCGCGCGGCAGCAGCTCGTCGAGATCCACGCGGCCAGCGAGCCGCGGGCCACCGGGCCGATTCGCAATCTCGACCTGCATGCCAAACGCCGCGGCCGTGCGCCCGACGGCACGACCGAGCGTTCCATGCCCGACGATGCCGAACACGCGATCCTGCAGCTCGCGGATCGGAAATGGGAAGGTCGAAAACTGTCCCGCCTGCTGCCAGCCGCCGGCGCGCACCAGGGAATCGTAATTCTTCAGGCGATGCGTCAGGGCGAGCAGCATCGCGAATACGTGCTGGACGACGGACTGAGTGCAATAGTCGCGCAGATTGCAGACCGCGATGCCTGACTCGCGCGCAGCGTCAATATCCACATTGTCGACACCGGTCGCCGTCAGCGCGATCAGCCGGAGCTGGGGGTTGGCCTCGATCGTCGTGCGATCGACGATCGCCTTGTTGGCAAACACGACCGTAAAGCCGGCGACGCGCTCTGCGACCTGCGCGGTCGATGTCTGCTGATGAATCGCGAGGCCGGGGACCACTCGCTCGAGCGGAGCGGTATCGAGGTCGCCATTGCTGACCGTGCCGAAATCCAGGAACACCGCGCGCATCGGGCGTTCAGTCGCGGAAATTCTTGAATTGGACGGGCCTGTCGAGGCCGACTTTGCGTATCAGGGCCATCCCAGACTGCAGGTCGTCGCGCTGCTTGCCGGTCACGCGCAGCTGATCGCCCTGGATCGAGGCCTGCAGCTTGAGCTTCGAATCCTTGATCAGGCGCTGGAGCTTGCGGCCGCTGTCCGCGTCGATGCCATGTCGCAGCACGAGTTGCTGGCTGGCCGCATTCAGCGCGATTTCCGGCTCGCCCGGCTCGAGGCACGCAATATCGATTCCGCGCTTGCTGAGCTTCAACCTCAGGACATCGAGCATCTGCTTCAGCTGAAAGTCGACCTGCGCGTGCAGCGTGATCAGGTGGTCCCCAAGCTCGAAATTCGCGCCCGTGTCCTTGAAATCGAAACGCTGGGAGATCTCGCGATTCGCCTGGTCGACGGCATTCGCGAGTTCGTGGGTGTCGATCTCCGAGACGACGTCAAAGGATGGCATGTTAGCCTGGCTCCTTCAGCAGCAGGTCGACGAAAGCCGTCAGTTCCCTGTTCAGTTCCTGGTAGTGGTCGCCGGTCGCGGGGCCGCTGAAGCCGGCGTGCGTGCGGCGCAAGCTTCCCTTGCGATCGAAGATGAACAACGTTGGATAGGCGCCGAACGCTTGCAGCTGCGGCAGCTTCTTCAGCACATCGTTATCGCTCGTCGTTCCGGCGATCAGCACCGGATAGTCGATCGAGAATTTCTCTGCGAATGCACGGGCGCTTGCTGCGGCGCTGGCGAAATCCGGTGTGTACTCGAACATCAGCTGAATCACGTCGAGCCCCTGGGCGCGGCGGCTTGCGAGCAGTTCACGCAGGAACACCGCCTCGTCATGGCAGTTCGGGCACCAGCTGCCGCCGATCGTGATCAGCACGACTTTGCCGGCGAATTGCGCGCCCGGAAATGTGATCGGGCTGCCGCCCAGATCCGGGAATGTAAACTCGAGGCTGCTGGCGCCGGGCTTGAGGGCCGTCATCTGCGCCGGGTCCTCGAGCCGCGCGTTGGGGTTGCGGCGGCCGGACCAGGTCTCGTGCGAACCGCCGCCCGTATGGAAATCCCCGGATAGCGTGCCGTCCGATCCCAGCCGGGCGAGATAGAGATAGGCGCTGCCGCCGTCAAAGCGCGACAGGAACAGCGTGTCGCCGCGCGCTTCGCCAGCGATGTAACGGTCATCGCCGCTGGCGCGCAACACGGTGCCGGTCACCACATGCCCAGCTTGCGTCAACTCGGCGATGGCGGCGCTTTCGTTGCCTTCGGCGTCGCGGAAGGTCAATGCCCAGCGGCCCGAGAAATCCAGCGGCTCGGCATCTGGCTTTGGGAAGAAGCGCCAGGCCTGCCCGGGCATCGCGACGAGGCGGACACTCCTGATCACGCCGCGCGGGCGCAGCAGTTCCACGGTCCCTTCAAGTCTTCCGTCCGTAAAACGCGCCTCGAGCCGATGCGGATAGCCGGGCATGCGCATCGTCAGGCGATCACCGTTGATCTGCACGTCCGGCACGGGCACGCGTTCCGGCCCATTGACCAGCCACCCAATTGGCCGTCCATTTTCGCTTGTCAATTCGAGCCCGAAAGGCAGGTCGCCGCCCGCGACGGACAGCACGGCACGATACTGCCCGAGCGGTACGGCATCCGCGGATGCGGGCGCTTCGCCACGTCCGCAGGCGGCCAGCCAGGCCATTGCGAGCAGTACGAGCCAATGTCGGTACACGTTTTTTCCTTCCGGCTACAAAGTTGAAGCCGAACGCGGGAAGCCATCGGCGGCGACCCGCCAAGGCTCCCATGCGATTGCAATGCGGCCGATGCCGATGTCCGACTTGCGAGGTGCGATGCGGATGCGCGTGAGCTCGATGCGGGCCGGATCTAGGGATCCCGTGAGTTCCCCGGCCTCCTGCTCGATCTGGCGCAGCAGGCCGTCGCGCTCGGCCGTGAGCGTCTCCAGGCTTTCGCCGGCGCGCGCAACGTCGCCACGCTCGCCGAACACGCGGCCCGCGGAGCGTGCGGCAGACCCGGCGCGCGTTGTCGCCATGCTCCTGCCGCCGAATATCGCGCCGAGCACCGAGGTCCCGATATTGATCATCGTATCCAGCTTGCGCTGCGAATACTGCGACTGCTCGCGTGCGACACGATTCTGGGCGCTCTTCAGCCGATCATCCAGCGACCTGAGCTTTGCGGCGTGGCGATCGCGGAGCTTTGCGACCTGCTCATCCCGGTATTCCCTCAGGGCGTGGGCAAGCCGCGTGCGGAAATCGCCCTC
>CAYYQQ010000062.1:14327-15530 GCA_964473595.1 uncultured Steroidobacteraceae bacterium
ATTCGACGTGAGCTTCGGAGTCCTGCATGCCATTAATTCGACGGCGCCACTCTGGTACAGGTGCGCGGCGAGCGAGCGGCCCCAATCGGCATAATTCCTTGCATTCAGCGCGGCGGCCGGCAATTCACCGAATCCCGCGTCATCCACGGGTCCCGTAGCGACCACCGAGTCCAGATCCGGTACCGCGGCAGCCTCGGACCAGTCAGGCGCGCCATCGGTATCGCCGAGCGGCGCCAGCAGTGCGACTTTGGTCCAGGTATCGACGCCCGCCGGCTTGTCGGCGTAGTGCAGCTCGGCTGTAGCAACGAGCCGCGGCCGGTAGACGAGTTCGCCCGCGCCGGGCTTGGCAGCCAGGAAAACTTCCTGGACACCGGCCGGCAACACGGGTCGTGCGGCCGGGACTTGCGCGCGCGCTGCGGCAGGTGCATCTGCCGCCGGCGCAGCAGTCTTGCGCCCTTCCATCAGCCGCGTGATCTCGGGCAGCGTCAGCGGCCCGCGCAGGTAGCTGAGCGCCCAGCGCGTGCGAAACAGCAGCGGCTGGTCCGCGCTGGCCTTGCGCATCAGGAATACGCGCGGGCTGATGCCGGCCATCAGCTTCTCGAGCATTGCGCGATCGAAATCCGCGCCTGCAAGGGCACTCGAAAGACCGTCGATGACGCGCTGCTGGTCCCTCTCGGTCTGCAGCCGCCCGATGAACCAGGTGCCGGCATTGGACAGGCCCTTGTAGTCGAGATCGACGGGATTCTGGGTCGCGAGCAGCACGCCGAGCCCGAAAGCGCGCGCCTGCTTCATCAGCGTCAGCATCGGAAGCTTCGACGAGGGCATCGCGCTTGGCGGGAAATAACCGAAGATCTCGTCCATGTAGAACAGGGCGCGCAGCGCCGCCGTGCCGGATTGCCGGCGCATCCAGGCGACCAGCTCGTTCAATAACAGCGTGACGACAAACATGCGCTCGGCGTCGGTCAGGTGCGCAATCGAGACGATGGAGATGCGTGGCCTGCCCTCCGCCGTGAACAACAGGCGCTGGATGTCGAGTGCCTCGCCCTCGAGCCACACGCCGAAACCGGGCGAGGCGAGCAGGTTGTTGATCGCCATCGCGAGTTCGAGCCGGTCTTTCGCGGGATAGAAGGTCTCGACGTCGAATACGCCGACCTTCTCGAATGGCGGCTTCTGGATCGCGCCGATGAGACCGGCGAGATCGAG
>CAYYQQ010000063.1:0-15455 GCA_964473595.1 uncultured Steroidobacteraceae bacterium
ACGATGCCCCGGTGGCGGAATGGGTAGACGCTACGGACTTAAAATCCGTTGCCCGCAAGGGCTTGCAGGTTCGACTCCTGCCCGGGGCACCACGAAGATCGGGAACGCCGGTATCAGCGCCGCTCGCGCGTCACTGGCTTCCAGCGCTGGCCTTCGGAGCTTCCAGAATCGGCTCGATCCGTGAACTCTTCGGCGTAGCAGTAGCAGGGAAATAGAGCGGCGGCTGGAAAAGTCGCACCTTGCAGTGTGGGCAGGTGCCCCAGCCGTTGCGATAACTCTCGACCGGCTCGATCCAGCGCTTGAAACACGAGCCGCAGGTCACGATGCTCGCGATACTGACAATAGCCAGCGCATCATCGTCGTTACTCTCGACCGTCAGGCCGTCCATGACGACCATGTGCCGACCCGAAACCGGATCGTGGAACTCGACAACACCACTACGGTGTATGACCTGATGCAATTTCTTCATCGATAGATCCCCGTCTGACCGCGGCCCGCCCCTGGCACTTTCGTGGCTCTTTGATGAGGCGTGCCCTGACACGATACTCTGCATTGGCCCCGCAAATCTACCGGCGGATTGAGACGCTGTTATGTCAATCGGGATCCTTTGATTTTGGTGCGGGTAGATCCCAATCGTCCCGAACAACTGCCAGCCCAGGTCCCGATTCTGGTAGTCGGCGCTGCACTCGCGCCGGGCTACGTTGCACCGGCGCATAGCGTCAGTATCTGGTTCCGACCTGAAAGCGGGGGCTTTTCTCGCATTCAGCTTGCCGTGCTGTTGCCACAATTGATCCTGATCAACGTGAGCATCCCGCCGCACGCCTAGCATGGTAGCCACACGGGGCCCCATTGCGGGCCAATGGAGAATCGCCATGTTTCGCCGCATTCTTGTCTCGACCGATGGCTCGCCGCGTTCCAATAGCGCAATCAAGTCGGCCGCAGCGCTCGCCCGCATCTGCGGCGGCTCACTCACGATCTTCCATGCGATCCCGGCCTACCGGATGCCTTATTACGCAGAGGGCATGAGCTTTGCCTGGCCTTCCGAAACGCAGTACCTGAAGGGGACGGATCGCGAAGCCGTAAAGCTGCTCGCGAGGGCTCGCGCGCTGGCCGCGAAGCAGGGCGTCGTGGCGACGACCGCACAGGTGCGCAGTACTGACACGTCCCAGGCAATCGTCACCGCGGCGGGCAAGGCCCGCGCCGACCTCGTTGTGATGGCCTCGCACGGCCGCAAGGGCGTGGAAAAGCTGCTGCTCGGGAGCGAAACCCAAAGAGTCCTTGCGCGAACCAGGATCCCCGTGCTGGTGGTGCGCTGATTCCCTTGATCAAGCCCGAACGTCAGGCAATCGAACTGGACGCGGCCGCCACATTGCCGGACTACCTCGTCGATACCTATTCCTGAGCCTATCTTCATCCGCGCAGCCCGCGGCTCCTGGATCGGCACCTGGTCGTCAACAGCATCCTTTGGGGAACTATCACAGCCTCGTGAGAACTGCCTGCAATGAGTTCGCACGAGGCGACCACATCCTGCAGGCCGCAAGCGTCTACGGCAACTTGTTCAGCCGCCTCGCCGACACGGTTGGCGACGAGGGTTTCCTTGACGTCATTGACGTTGCGCCGTTGCAGATCGCGCACTGTCGCCAGAAACTTGCTGGGCGCGACAATGTGCGGGTACGCGTTGCCGACGCCGCGAATCCCGGCAAGGGCTGCTACGACGGTGTGCCATGTTTTTTTCTGCTGCACGAGGTGCCAGACCAGAAGAAGCGCCAGATCGTCACTGCGCTGCTGGAGGCGGTCCGGCCCGGTGGCAAGGTCGTGTTCGTGGATTATCACCGGCCGGTTCGCTGGCATCCGCTGCGGCCGGTGATGGCCGCAGTATTCCACTGGCTTGAACCGTTTGCCGAGGGTCTCGTATCACGCTCCATCATGGAGTTCGCCGCGTGCCCAGAGGATTTCCTCTGGCGCAAGGAGACGCGCTTCGGCGGCTTGTATCAGAAGGTTGTCGTCAAGCGCCTGCATTGAGCTTGGCGCGGCAATCAACCCCAGTCTGCTATAGTTCGCGCGACCTCACGAGCAAGCGAATATTTCGATTGCAAGCAGTTAATTTTTCAGGACTTTCTGCTCGCGACATCCAGGTCTGGCGCGGTGATCGCCATGTGCTTCGCGGCGTGTCCGTTGATGTGGCGGCGGGGCAGGTCGTGCACATCGCCGGATCAAATGGCGCCGGCAAGACGACACTGCTGCGCGTGCTCGCCGGGCTGCTGTCAGCGGAGCAGGGGGGCGTGAGCTGGCAGGACCGGCCCATCATGGCGAATTTCGAATCCTATGCAGCGACGCTCGCCTACCTTGGCCACAGCGATGCACTCAAGGCGGATTTTTCGGCCCGCGAGAACCTCGCGCACGAAGTCGGGCTGCGCCGGCCGGTGACCGCGGCCGAAATCGACGACGCCCTGACACGCGTGGGGCTGGCCAGCTGCCGTGACCTGCCAGCGCGTGTGCTCTCGGCGGGGCAACGCCGCCGGCTTGCGATGGCGCGCGTGATGCTGATTGCCGCTCCGCTGTGGATTCTCGACGAGCCATTCACGAATTTGGACCATGTCGGCGTCCTGTTGTTGTCAGGCGTCATTGCCGAACACGTCGACGGCGGTGGCGCAGCCATCATCGCCGCCCATCAGCCGCCGGCCATTCCACGCCACACGGCGAGTTGCGTGGATCTCGCGTGATGCGCACTTCCTTCCCGCAGGCTATGGCGCTCATCTACCGCGACGATCTCGTGCTCGCGTTCCGGCGATGGGAACAGATCGCGCAACCGGTGGTCTTCTTCAGCATGATCACGACCCTTGTGCCGCTCGCACTCAGCCCGGAACTAGGCGAACTACGGGAGATTGCAGGCGGCGTGCTGTGGATCGCCGCCTTGCTCGCCGCCTTGCTCGGTCTCGAATTCATGTACCGGGCCGATCATGCGGATGGCACGCTCGAACAAATGCTGTTGTCCGGTCAACCGCTCGCATTGCTCGCGCTCGCGAAAATGGCTGCACATTGGTCCGCGAGTGGCCTGCCGCTCGTGCTGGTATCGCCACTCTTGGCCATCAGCCTGGGTGTGCCCTCGGATGCGCTGTGCGTACTGATGGCCTCGCTCGCGCTCGGCACCGGCATACTGAGCGCATTGGGCGCAATTGGCGCAGCACTGACGCTCGGATTGCGCCGCGGCAGCGTGTTGCTGTCATTGCTGGTGCTGCCGCTCGCGATGCCCGCGCTGATTTTCGGGGCGCGCGCGGTGGACGTGGCGATTCACGGCGAGGTGGCGCGTGGACCACTGCTGCTGCTGGGCGCCATGTTTGTGTTGTCGCTGACATTGTCGCCGCTGGCCGTGTCTGCGGCACTCAGGATCAGCCAGGAGTAATGGCATGAGCTGGACCTGGTTTCACAAGCTGGCCTCGCCACCGCACTTCTACAGGCTGGCGGGGCGAATAACACCCTGGTTCGGCTGGCCGGCATTCCTGCTGATCGTTGTGGGCCTCTACGGTGGGCTCGTCCTCGCGCCGCCGGATTACCAGCAGGGCGACGCATTCCGCATCGTGTATGTCCATGCGCCGTCCGCATGGATGTCCATGTTCATCTACGCGACGATGGCGACCGCGTCGGCAATCGGACTCGTCTGGCGCATCAAGCTTGCCCATGCGGTGGCGGCCGCCGCTGCGCCGATCGGCGCATGGTTTACCTTTGTCGCCCTCGCCACCGGCTCGCTGTGGGGCAAGCCGATGTGGGGTACCTGGTGGCAATGGGACGCACGACTGACTTCGGAGCTGATCCTGTTGTTCCTGTACCTGGGACTCATCGCCTTGCGCGCGTCCATCGATGATCGCGAACGCGCCGACCGCGCGGGTGCCGTGCTCGCGATCGTCGGCGTCATCAACCTGCCGATCATTCATTATTCCGTCTATTGGTGGAACACGCTGCATCAGGGCGCGACCATCACCAAATTCGACAAACCGTCGATGCCATTCGACATGCTGTGGCCGTTGCTTGCGATGTTCATGGGATTTACCTTGTACTTTGGCGCGGTGTTAATGACGCGGCTACGTGGCGAAGTCATTCGCCGCGAGCGCGATGCGTCGTGGTTACGCGAGGAGCTGGCTCGATGAACCTGGCCGAATTTCTATCCATGGGTAGTTACGCTGCCTCCGTCTGGCCCTCATTCGGGCTGACCTTGATCGTACTTCTCCACAACATACGCGCCGCAAGACGTCACCACGCGGGCGCTCGTGAGCAGGCCTTGCGCCGGCTTGAGTCTTCGAGGAAGCAGACATGACGCCGCGCCGCAAGCGCCTTTACGCGGTCGTCGCGATTGTCGTCGGTGTCGGGGCCGCGGCGACACTGGCAACACTCGCCTTCGAAGATAACCTGCTGTACTTCTACAGTCCGACGCAGATCCTTGCCGGCGAAGCGCCCCAGGGCCGGACATTCCGGATCGGCGGCCTAGTCACGACGGGCAGCGTGCAGCGCGCCGGCGGTTCGCTCGAAGTTCACTTCGTCGTCACCGACAATCGGGAATCGGTCCCGGTCCGCTACACCGGTCTGCTGCCTGACCTGTTCCGCGAAGGGCAGGGCATTATCGCGCACGGCCGACTCGCGGAATCCGGCGAATTCATGGCGGACGAGGTGCTGGCCAAGCACGATGAGAACTACATGCCGCCCGAGGTCGCCGAGTCGCTGAAAATGCCGACACCCGCGAGGACGACCGAATGATTCCCGAGATCGGCCATTTCGCACTGATACTGGCGCTGCTGCTCGCGATCGCGCAGGCCTTCTTCGGCCTGGCCGGCGCCGCGCGCGGGCAGGCCGCCTGGATGCAGGCGAGCCGCTCGGCGGTTGCCGGGCAGTCGGTCTTCATTGCGATCGCCTTCGGCGCCCTGGCCTGGGCGTTCATCGACAAGGACTTCTCGGTCCTTTACGTCGCGACCAATTCGAATTCGCAACTGCCGATTTTTTACCGCATTGCCGCAGTCTGGGGCGCCCACGAGGGATCGCTGCTGCTGTGGGCATTGGTTCTCTCGGGCTGGTCGCTCGCCGTCACCGGTCTCAGCACGAGCCTGCAGCCGGCATTTCGCAGCCGCGTGATCGGCATTCTCGGGCTGATCAGCATCGGCTTCCTGCTATTCATGCTGACAACTTCGAATCCCTTCGAACGGCTGGTGCCTGCGGCATTCGAAGGGCGCGACCTGAATCCCCTGCTGCAGGACTTCGCGCTCACCATCCATCCGCCGATCCTTTATACCGGCTATGTCGGTTTCTCGGTCGCCTTCGCCTTCGCCTGCGCGACGCTCATCGAGGGGCGCCTCGATTCGAGCTGGGCGCGGTGGACCCGCCCCTGGACGCTTGCGGCGTGGCTGTTCCTTTCGATCGGCATCGCACTCGGCAGCTGGTGGGCCTACTACGAACTCGGCTGGGGCGGCTGGTGGTTCTGGGATCCGGTCGAAAATGCCTCATTCATGCCCTGGCTCGCGGGCACCGCGCTGATTCACTCACTGGCCGTGACCGAGAAGCGCGGCTTGTTCAAAAGCTGGACGATCCTGCTCGCCGTTTCGGCATTCTCGCTGTCGCTGCTCGGCACATTCCTGGTCCGCTCCGGCGTGCTGGTCTCGGTGCATGCATTCGCCACCGACCCCGCGCGCGGCCTTTTCATTCTCGTGTTTCTGTCGATCGTCATCGGAGGCGCGCTGCTCCTTTATGCCTGGCGCGCCCCACGCATGAAATCCGCCGCAGGCTTTGAGCTCGCCGCCCGCGAGAGTTTCATACTGTTCAACAATGCTTTTTTGGTCGCGGCACTCGGCTTGATCCTGCTGGGCACGTTGTATCCGCTCTTCATGGACGCGCTCGAACTCGGCAAGATCTCCGTCGGCCCGCCGTACTTCGAGATGGTGTTCCTGGTACCGATGTTGCCGCTGCTGCTGCTGCTTGGCATCGGCATGCACACGACCTGGAAAAGAAGCCGCCTTCAGCCAATGCGCAATCGCCTGCTTGGGGTCGCGGCTGCGGCTCTTGTCATCGCGCTCGTCGCTGGCGCCGCGGTTTATGGCGAGATCCGTCCCATGGCGACAATCGGCTTCGCGCTGGCGCTGTGGGTGATGGGTTCCGCATTGCTGATCCCGCTGGCGCGCCTGCGTGCTGGGCAGGCGCTGTCCGGGGCGGTGCTGGGAATGGCCGTGGCTCATTTCGGGGTCGGACTCGTGACACTTGGCATCACGGGCGTGCAGTCCTTCAAGATCGAGCAGGACGTCGCCCTCGCAGTCGGTGACGCTGCAACGATTGCCGGCTACGATTTTCGGCTGACTGCATTGCGCGACGCGCGGGGACCAAACTATGCCGCCGTCGAGGCGGATGTCCTCGTGTCGCGCGAGGGCGAGACGGTCACAACGCTGCACCCGCAAAAGCGCCTGTACAACTCCGGCGGCAACGCCATGACCGAGGCGGGGATTGAAGTCGGCGCGGCCCGCGATCTTTTCGCGGCGCTTGGCGAAGACCTGGGCCAGGGCCGCTGGAGCATGCGCCTCCAGTACAAACCACTGATCCGTTACATCTGGCTCGGCGCGTTGCTGATCGCGCTCGGCGGTGGTCTCGCCGGCCTCGACCGGCGCTACCGGCGCGTCACCGCCGCTGATCCCGCGCTCGACACTGCGGCCGCGGAAGCCACACGATGAAGCAAAGCCTGCGCTTCCTGGTACCGGCCGTCCTGTTTGCTGCACTGGTCGGATTTTTCATCATCGGTCTGCATAAGGACCCCACCGAGATTCGTTCGCCGCTGATCGGCAAGTCAGCACCCATATTTGCGCTCGAATCGCTTGGCGACCCCGCTGTGCAGGTCGGGACGGCGGATTTTGCGGGCCGACCCTGGCTGCTGAGTGTCTGGGCGACCTGGTGCGGTGGCTGCCGTGAGGAACATGAGACGCTGCTTGAAATCGCGCGCGAGGGCCGGGTGCCGATCATGGGCTTGGACTGGCGCGACGAACGGGCGCTTGCACTGCAATGGCTTGCGCAGCTTGGCAATCCCTACGTTTCGGTCGCCTTCGATCCGGAAGGCCGCACTGCCATCGATTGGGGTGTCTACGGCGCGCCGGAAACCTTCCTGATTGGCGCCGACGGCAAGGTCCTGCACAAGCAAATCGGAGTGATGACGCCGGAGATCTGGCGTCGTGACTTCCTGCCCCTGCTGCCGGCGCAGGGGGAGGGCTCATGATGCGCTCAACTTGGCTGCTCGCTTCATTGCTACTCGCTTGGACACTGCTCGCGAGCAGCGTGCATGCGATCGACGTCGAGCGCCTCGATGACCCGGTCCTACAGCAGCGCTACGAGCAATTGACGCGCGAGTTGCGCTGCCTGGTCTGCCAGAACAGCACAATCGCGGATTCGAATGCGACGCTCGCGGCCGACCTGCGCCGCGAGGTCCGCGAAATGATGAAAGCGGGAAAGAGCGACGTGGAGATCCGCGCGTTCCTGACCGAACGCTATGGTGACTTCGTCCTTTATCTCCCTCCGGTGACGCCGCGTACCTGGCTGCTGTGGGCGGCACCCGCCTTGCTGTTGCTGGGTGGCGCGGCGGTCGCGGCGCTGGTCATCCTGCGCCGGACGCGCACCGCACGCGCCGATCCAGCAGCACTCGAAGAAGAGCCGGAAACCCTGTGACCCTGTTCGTTCTGATTTGCGCGCTGTTGACGGGTGCGGCTATCGCCTCGCTCGTCTGGCCGCTATTGAGGCCTGCTGCAACCGCTGAGGCGGCACCGCAACGCGCGAATATTGCGGCGACCATCGTCGCGGCCGGTTTGCCGCTGGTCGCCTTTGCTGCTTACTTCTGGGCCAGCGACTGGCCCTGGGATCCCGCTCAACAGAACGCCCAGCCGCCCTCGGCCCACGACCTCGGGCAGATGGTGACGCAGCTGCAGCAGCGCTTATCGCAGCAGCCGGATGATCTCGAGGGCTGGAAACTGCTGGGCAGGTCGGCGACCATACTCGGCAACTATCCCATTGCCCGTGACGCTTTTTCTCAAGCCTTTACACGCAGCGAGGGCCAGGATCCCGATGCGGTGGTCGGCTACGCGGAGTCACTTGTTCTCAATGACGAACGCGAGATCGACGGGCAGGCCGCGGAATTATTTGAAAAGGCCATCGCCATGGCGCCGGACAATGCGCGTGCGCTCTGGTATGGCGGCATCGTCGCCTATCGGCGTGGCGAGCTGGCGCTTGCTCAACAGCGTTGGGTGGAATTGCAGAATCACGACCTGCCGCCGGATCTCAGGCAACTGGTCGCCGAACGTTTGTCCGAGCTCGAAGGGCAGCCGGGCGCACCAGCAAGGCCGCAGGCGACGACTGCCAAGAGTTCAGTGAGCGTTTCGATCCAGCTTGCGTCCGCGCTCGCCGGTCAGGTGCCATCCGGGGCCACGTTGTTCCTGATTGCGCGTCGGGGCGATGCCGGCCCGCCGCTCGCCGTAGTGCGCCGCCCAGTGAGCTCATGGCCCGTTGCGATCACGATGACGGACGCCGATGCCATGTTGCCGGGCACTTCGCTCGCCAGTGGCGGTCCGATTCGCCTGATCGCAAGAATCTCCCGCTCCGGCCAGCCAGTAGCGGCAAGCGGCGACCCATATGGTGAGGTCAGTTATGATTTCACCGCGACCAAATCGGTGACCGTGACCATCGACCGGATCGTTCCCTAGTTCAGCGCCCGGAGGAGATTTATGAGCCGGGCCGTCGTCGATTACCGCTTTCAGCGTTTGCCCTCTGCATTCCGCTACTACCCCAGGGCAGTATTCGCTAGGCGCGCTGCGCTCGTTCCCGAAGGCCGCACGGTGCCACGCCTGCAGGGCAGCGCGGAAACCGTGCGCGCCCGACCCAGCCACCTGGCGCGCTACCGCAAGGTTTGTGGATTTGGCGACGACGGCAACCTGCCGATCACTTATCCGCATGTGCTCGCGGGACCGCTGCACATGGCATTGCTGACCCATTCGCGCTTCGTCGTGCGGCTGATGGGCCTGATACATGTCGCCAACGAGATCCACCAGATTCGCCCGCTGCCGGAAGGTGGAACGTATCGCGCTCGCGTGTGGGTCGAGGGATATCGGGATGGCGACCGCGGTCACGAGTTCGATCTGTTCACTGAGTTCGAGGACCGCGATGGCACGGCCTGGCACGAAAAAGCCACATTGCTCGCGCGCCGCGCGGCCAGCGGTGGCCAGGCGGCGCGCAGCGCGCGCCAGATCTTGCGTTACGAGAAGCCCGCGGAGGGAGACTCGTTGCCGACGGTCGCGATCAACGCAACACGATCGATCGGTCGCCGCTACGGTTGGCTGTCGCGCGATCTGAACCCGATTCACCTCGGCGACCGTGGAGCACGCCTGTTTGGTTTCCCTGCGGCGGTCGCGCATGGCATGTGGTCCATGGCGCGGTCGCTCGCCGCGCTCGGCGCAGAATCCCTGACACCGCCCGTTCGCATCCATGTGGACTTCAAGCTGCCGCTGTTCCTGCCTTCGATGGCGCGGCTTGAGCATTGGTCACGCGAAGGACGGCATGTTTTCGTACTGAAGGATAACGAGGGCCAGCGGCCACACCTCGCCGGTTCCGCACGGCCAGGCTAGACCCATGCCCATCAATAGGCTGGCGCGAAGCGTGTTGCAGGCGCGGCCTGGCGAGGAGCGCGCAGTCGGCCTCGCATTTCTCTATTTCTTCCTGCTGCTATGCAGTTATTACCTGTTGCGGCCGCTGCGCGACGCGATGGCGCCGGTCGCCGGCATTGAAAACCTGGCCTGGCTGTTCACCGCGACATTCTTCGTGATGCTGGTATTGGCTCCGTTCTTCGGAATGCTGGTGTCGCGCGTGCGCAAGCAGTTCCTGTTGCCGGTTACTTACGGCTTCTTCGCATTGAACCTCCTGACTTTCTACCTGTTGTTCAAGTTCGCCCCGGAGTCACGCTGGGTCGCGATCGCGTTCTTCGTCTGGCTATCCGTGTTCAACATGTTCGTCGTCTCGGTGTTCTGGAGCTTCATGGTTGACGTGTTCCGCGATGAGGAAGCGAAGCGGCTGTTCGGCCCGATCGCCGCCGGCGGCGGCACCGGCGCGATTATCGGGCCGCTGCTCACCCAGACACTTGCCGGGAGAATTGGCGTGGACGGCGTGGTCGGCCTGTCCTTGCTGCTTCTGCTCGTGACACTACCCTGCATCCGCGGTCTCGCGCGCTGGGCCGAGGAGCATCACGGGCGATTCTTGCTGCCGCCGACGGACCCTGAAGCACGCATCGGCGGCTCCGCGCTCGCCGGCATGAAACTGGTCGCGAAGTCTCCGTACCTCCTCGGTGTGTTCGCAATCATCGGCATCGGGTCCGTGGCCGGCACATTCATGTATATCGAGTTACAGCAGATCGCCGCGGCCGCGTATCCCGAGATCGGTGCCAGGACCACGTTCTATGCACGCCTCGATGTGGGGGTCAATGTGCTCACATTCCTGCTTCAGGGATTTGTCGCATCCTGGCTGATCCGGCGCTATGAACTCGGCGGCGCGCTGCTCGTGATGCCCGCGATTGCGCTCGCATCCTTCGCCTGGCTGGCGGCAATGCCGCAGCTGATGCCACTCACAATCAGCCAGGTCATCCGCAGGGCAGGGGAGTTCGGCATCGGGCGACCCTGCCGGGAAGTCCTGTTCACCATTGTGGATCCGGAAACCAAGTACAAGGCCAAGAACTTCATCGACACGGTTATGCAACGATTCGGCGACATGGTCGGCGGGTGGCTGCACCTGCTGCTGAGCTGGGCGGGCGTTGCATTGGCCGGCTTCGCAATCCTTTGCGGCGCAGGCATGCTGGCGGTGACCTTCGTCGCAGCCTGGCTCGGTCGCGAATTTGAAAGGCGCGAGAAGGGTATGATTTGAACGACCAGAGGTCTGCATGTATTCCCGGCGCGATGCTCTCGTAATGATGGCGGCGGCTGCCGTAGCACCCGGGATGGCACTGGCCTTGAACCAACCCATGCAGCGGCGAATTCCGGGCACCGATGAATCGTTGCCCGTGCTGGGTCTCGGCACCTGGCAGGTACTCGACGTGCCGGCTTTAGGCGCCGACTACGACGCTGCGAGCGCCGCCACGCGTCGATTTCTCGCGGCTGGTGGCAAGCTCATTGACAGCTCGCCGATGTATGGACGCGCAGAGGAGCGGGTCGGCGATATCCTGGCGGGGATTCGGCCGGCGTCTTCGGTTTTCCTTGCAACGAAGATCTGGACCCATGGCCGGAAAGCCGGCCAGAAGCAGCTCGCCGATTCGCACCGGCTGATGCGCGCGAAGACCCTCGACCTCGTGCAAGTGCACAATCTGCAGGATATTGAGGTGCATCTCGCGACCCTGCGCGCGGCGAAGGCGGCCGGGTCCGTACGCTACATTGGTGTCACTCATTACGTCGCGAGCGCACATGAGGAACTCGAACGCGTGATCCGGCGCGAGCACCCCGATTTCCTGCAGATCAATTATTCGCTCGCGGAACCTCAGGCGGGCGTCCGGCTCCTGCCGGTCGCGCGCGAGCTGGGTGTCGCGGTACTGATCAACCGCCCATTTACCAAAGGCGCGATGATCGACCGAGCGGCGGGCCGGCTGCTGCCGCCCGTCGCCACTGAACTGGACTGCCGGAGTGCGGCGCAACTCTTCATCAAGTGGGTGCTCGGAGATACGGCGGTGACGGTGGTGCTGACCGGCACGCGCAATCCCAAGCATGCGGCCGAAAACCTGGAGGGGGCGTCCGGCGTCACGCCAAATGAGACGCAAAGGACCGCGATTCAGCGCTGGTTTGCCTCGCTCTGAAGCTAGGGTGTATTCCCTAGTCGAATGCCCACATCGCTGCGTTCCAGGCCGTCGGCGCCGGCATGGCGCCTGGTGTTGCGAGGGAGGAGGGGCCCTGACGCTGCCGGACCGGCTATTGTCCCTTCATCAACTCCAGGAATTCGGGATCTTCGCGGATGGGTTCAAAATCGGGGTCATGCTTCATCCAACCGAAATTCGTGACGCCGGCGGCGATCGCCTCCCGGAGCGTAGCGATGGCCTTCTTCGTCTCACCGAGCTGCGTGTACAGGCAGGCGCCGTTGTAGAGCATCAGTGAGTCGCCGGGGCTCAACGCGAGCGCCGCTTCACCCTCGGAGATTGCTTCCTCCCTGCGACCAACCTCAAGAAGCGTGATTGCGTAGAACATCCTCGCTCGCGAGTCATCCGGGTTCTGGAGTAGGTAGTTGGGCATCATTTCTGCTACCCGGCGGGACGTGGCCTCCGCCTCGGCCGTGCGCCCAAGGCCCGAGTAGGCCTGCTTCAGGTCCGTGTGGGCCACGTAGAACCCGGGCTTGATGTCGATGGCTCGCTGGAACAACTCGAGCGCCTCCGCGAAATTGCCGGTCGAGAAGTGAATCCGCCCGAGCGTCCAGTAGGCGATGAAATTGTCGGGATCGAGTTCGATCGCCTTCCTGCCCGATGCAGCGGCCTCATCGAACTTCCCCCAGATGAAGTAGGACAGCCCCATCGCCGCATACGCTTCGGGGAGGTTGCTGTCATACATCAGCGCCTTGAAGCTGAATTCCTGCGCCTTGTCCCGGTACTTCTCCTGGCGTGAGAAGTACTGGTACATCTGGCCATATGCGCTGGAGCAAGCCGCGTACGCTGCTGCATAGCGCGGATCGAGTTCAATGGCCTTCTCGAACAACTGGATCGCGTACTCGACACTGCGCTTGGTCAGGCGGTACAGGTAATCCTGGCCACGCAGGTAAAAATCGTAGGCCTGGACATTGACGGTCTGCCGCTTGGTCAGCGAAAGCTTCTCCGAGAAGCTAAGCTTGAGTTTCAGCGCCTCGACAATCTGCTTCGCGACCTGTTCCTGGATGTCGAAAATGTCGTCGAGCTTGCCCTTGTAGGTCTCGCCCCAGATCTGGCGATTGGTCACGACGTCGACAAGTTGGACCGTGATGCGGACCGAGTCCTGGAACTTGCGCACGCTGCCGCCGACGATGTAGCGCGCGCCCAGCTCGCGACCGATTGCCTTGATGTCCTTCTTCGTGTCCTTGAACTGCATCGAGGCCCAGCGCGACACGAGCTCGATCTCGCTAACCACCGAAAGTCGCGCAATCAGCTCCTCCGTCAGGCCATCGCTGAAATAGTCGGCCTTGCTATCGGGGCTGATGTTGTCAAATGGCAGCACCGCAAGGGCGCCGGACTCTATCGAAGGCTCGGCACCATGCCCCGCCGCCGGGCCCGGCTGGGCGCTTCGCGCTTCGACGCCGGAGGCTGTGGCCGGCTCGCTACGCGGCGCGCTGATGGTCACGCCGACACGTTCGAGCGACCGGATGATGGTCTTCAGATTTTCCTCGGGATCGCCGTGGAAATACTCGATGTGTTGGATGCCCGCCAGGGGATACTTGAGACTTGGCGGAATCTCCGTCGGCTCGAGGTGCACGGGCAGGATGTGCGTCTTGTGCTCGCTGGCCAGGAGGACTTCCTTGGTGACGTTGTGCGAGCGGACGGCGGATTCCGTGACCAACAGCAGCAGGACCTTGGATTTCGCCAACGCGTTGACGATCTCTTCGCCCCACATCGCGGCACCGTCGATACTGCCCACGTCCATCCAGAGCGGCACGCCAGCCGCCCGCAGTTTCCCGGTCAGCTCGAGAACCTTTTCATTGTTCTCGCGCGAATAGCTGACGAATACGTCTGCTTCTTGTGTCATGCGCATCCTGGATGAGTGCGATCTTCCCGGACCATTGCTGTCATTGTTGTAACTGTTGGTGCAGGCTAGCTCATCGTCGGCCAACTGAGAAGGAGGGGGTATCCCAAGCGGTTGATCCGGATCGAATTCTGCGGCGTTTCTCTGCCAAGACGATTAGAGCCAGGCTCAAGGGCGCCGCTCCTTACGTCGAGCCCGCGGTACCTCGCGAGAGAAGGAGGGCCTGACATGAAAGCTTCGGAAGACGGGTCCGTTGACCGTTTCGAAAAGACGCGGAAGCGGATGGTCCGGGAACAGATGGCGGCGCGCGGAGTGCGCGACCCGCTGGTCTTGGCGGCCATGCGTTGCGTGCCGCGCGAAAAGTTCCTGCGCGAGAGTCTCGAGGAGTTTGCCTACCAGGACACGCCGCTGCCGATCGAATCGGACCAGACGATTTCGCAGCCATACGTCGTCGCCTACATGACCGAGTGCCTGCGCCTCAAGGGAGGCGAGCGGGTGCTGGAGATCGGCACCGGTTCCGGCTACGCCGCTGCCGTACTGGCCGCGATCGCTGCGGAGGTCTACACGGTGGAGCGCTACGCCAATCTGGCAGAAAGCGCTGCCGAGCGGCTCGCGCGGCTCGGGTATGCCAACGTCCACGTGCTGCACGGCGACGGCACCCTGGGCTGGCCGGAACACGCACCCTACGATGCCATCCTGGTAGCTGCCGGCGGGCCCGAAGTGCCACCGACGCTGCGCCAGCAGCTCACGATCGGCGGTCGCCTGGTCATTCCCGTCGGCCCGACCGCGCGTTCGCAGCAGATCGTACGCATCACCCGGATCGCAGAACACCGCTATGAGGAGGACGAACTCATCGCAGTCGCCTTCGTGCCGTTGATCGGTCAGGAGGGCTGGCAGGAAGGCGGGGAACGCCCGACCCGGGAGCGGCCCATCCCGCCGCGACCGGCGCCCGTTCGACCGCTTTCGTCACTGCTGACGGACGCCTGCGAACCATTCGATGAGATCGAGTCGGCGGATCTTGGCGCGCTCCTTGAGCGCATCGGCGACGCCCGCGTCGTCCTGCTGGGCGAGGCTACGCATGGAACCAGCGAGTTCTACCGCATGCGCGCGCGGCTCACGCGCGAACTCATCGAGCGCAAGGGCTTCACCATCGTCGCCGCCGAAGCGGACTGGCCCGATGCGGCGCGAATCGATCACTACATCCGATATCTCGAGCATCCGGCCCCGGACTGGATCGCCTTCACTCGCTTCCCAACCTGGATGTGGCGTAACCAGGAGGTGCGCGAACTGGTCGACTGGCTGCGCGATCACAACGGCAAGCTGCCTGCCGAACGGCGGGTCGGATTTTACGGCCTCGATCTTTACAGCCTTTTCACATCGATTTCCGCGGTGCTCACGTATCTCGAGGATGTCGACCCGAAGACCGCGGCCATCGCGCGCCACCGCTACGGCTGCCTTTCACCCTGGGAATCCGATCCGGCCACCTACGGCTATGCGGCGCTGACCGAGCGCTACCGCTCCTGCGAGAGCGACGTCGTGCGCATACTCGAGGAGCTCCTGGCGGGCCGCTTGCACTACCTTGGCGCCGACGGTGAACGCTATTTCGACGCCGTCCAGAATGCGCGACTGGTGGAGCAGGCGGAACGCTACTACCGGTTGATGTACTACTGGGCTGCTACCGAATCGGATGACACCACCCTCAGCCTGAGTTCGTCGATTTCT
>CAYYQQ010000064.1:0-14743 GCA_964473595.1 uncultured Steroidobacteraceae bacterium
GGCACCATGGAGCTGCCGGATGTCATCGCGATCGCGCGCGTGCTCGGCGAACGGAAGAACCGAACGCAGGAATCGAGGTACCACGAGGTGCTTGCCACACTCGGCGCCGCCGAGTTTCGCGCCCTCGGCGAGCGCTACGTCGAGCAGACCCGCATCCAGCGCAAGACCGATGCGCCACACTTTATCGACAAGATGCCGAACAACTTCGCGCACACGGGCCTTATCCACCTGATGCTGCCGCATGCGAAGATCATCGATGCGCGCCGCCATCCACTCGGCTGCTGTTTCTCGGCTTTCAAGCAGCATTTCGCGCGCGGGCAAGCATTCACCTACGATCTCGCCGACCTCGGCCGCTACTACCGCGATTACGTCGAGTTGATGGCCCACTTCGACGAAGTGTTGCCGGGCCGTGTTCATCGGGCCACCTACGAAACCATCGTCGAGGACACTGAAACCGAGGTGCGCCGGCTGCTCGTATATTGCGGCCTGCCATTCGAAGAGGGCTGCCTGCGCTTCTACGAAAACGAGCGGGCGGTGCGGACCGCGAGTTCAGAACAGGTTCGTCAGCCCATCTACCGTGAGGCTATCGATCACTGGCGGCATTTCGAGCTTTGGCTGGGGCCGCTCAAGGAAGCGCTCGGCCCGGTGCTTGATACCTACCCGGCTGCGCCGGCATTTTGAAGAAACCACGGCCGGGGGTACACTCGCGGTATCACTGAGCAGGAGTTACCGCGATGCAACGCTCCAGGAAACGCAAAATAGCCCTCACACGATCGATTGTTGTAAGGGCGCCACTCGCTTCAGCGGTGATGCTCGTGCTCTCTCCGGCCTACGCACAGCAGGTCACCGGACTGGAAGAAGTGATCGTCACCGCCCAGAAACGCTCGGAAAGCCTGCAAAACGTGCCATTGAGCATTCAGGCGATCGGCAACAAGCAGCTTGAAGAGCTGCATGTCGCGAGCTTCGCCGATTATGCGAAGTTTCTCCCGAGCCTTTCATACCAAAAGTTCTCCCAGAGCGGCGGGCCGGCCTTCTCCAGGCCCTACATGCGTGGCGTCACAAACGGCGGCGACGGCAATCACTCCGGTTCGCAGCCAAGCGTCGGCACCTACCTCGATGAGCAACCGATCACCAGCGCCCAGGGTGCGCTGGATGTGCACATTTACGATATCGAGCGGGTCGAGGTGCTGGCCGGGCCCCAGGGCACGCTCTACGGCGCCAGCTCTCAGGCGGGCACGATCCGCATCATTACCAACAAGCCGGACCCGAGCGGTTTCACGGCCGGATACAACCTGGAAGGCAGCACTATTTCCGCGGGTGAAACAGGCTACCTCGCCGAAGGCTTTGTGAATCTGCCAATTACGGATACCTCAGCGATCCGCCTGGTCGGATGGTCGCGGCATGATGCGGGCTTCATCGACAATGTCCGCGGTACGGTCACCTACCCCACCTCCGGAATCACGATCGATAACGCGAGCCGCGTGCAGAAAGACTACAACGATGGCGACACCTACGGCGCGCGGGCGGCTCTCAAGGTCGATCTCAACGACAGCTGGGCTGTTACCGCCGGCATCATGGGTCAAAAGCAGACGCTCAATGGCAGTTACGGCTACCGATCCAACCGCGATCTCGAAATCACGCGCTTCAATCCGGAGAGTTCCGAGGATCGCTGGGCCCAGGCGTCGCTGACCGTCGCGGGTAAGCTCGGCATTTTCGATGTCACCTACGCCGGTGCTTACCTGGACCGCAAGGACGTCGTCCACTTTGACTATGTCGATTACGCGTATTACTACGATTATTGCTGCGGTTCCGGTGCGTACGCCTACGATGATACGCACGATCTTGTCGATCCGACCCAATACATCCGGGGCAAGGACAAGTACACGAAACAGAGCCACGAATTACGCATCTCTTCGCCCGGCGACAATCGATTCCGGTTTATCGCCGGTCTGTTCTGGCAACGCCAGACGCAGGACATCGAGCAGCGGTACATCATCAACGACATCGCCGGACCGACCGCCATGCCACCCGTGGTATCGATCGAGGTCACGGGGTGGCCCGATACCTGGTGGTTGACCGAGCAGGTCCGGGTCGATCGCGATGCGGCCGCGTTCACCGAATTGACCTACGACCTGACCGACAAGCTGTCGGTCACCGGCGGCATCCGATTCTTCGACACAAAGAATTCCCTCGAGGGATTCTTCGGATACGGCCTGACCAATACCTTCTACCCGGCCTACGGAGAGCCGCAATGTAGCCTTTCGCTTGGCCCAGCGCCGTCTGTCAACGGCGGGCCCTGTACAAACCTCAACAAGGTCGTCAAGGAATCGGGCAGTACCCCCAAGATCAATTTTACCTATCGCTTTGACGACCAACGGCTGGTCTACGCGACGTATTCGGAGGGTTTCCGCCCCGGCGGCGTCAATCGTAACGGCACTCTGCCGCCATATGGCGCCGACTTCCTGAAGAATTATGAACTCGGCTGGAAGACGACCTGGGCGGACGGGCGGCTGCGCTTCAACGGCGCGGCGTTCTTCGAGGAATGGCAGGACTTCCAGTACGCGTTCCTTGGCCAGAGTTCGCTGACCCAGATCGTCAACGCCGGAACTGCGCAGATCAAGGGGCTGGAAGTCGATCTGACCTGGGCCGCGACCGACCGGCTCCTGATCGGCGGCGGCTTTGCATACATCGATGCGCAGCTGACCGAAAATTATTGCGGATTCCTTGGCGCGAACGACAAGGCCGTGACGAGCAACCCCTGTCCGTGGCCTGCAGTAGACGACAATGACGATCCCATTCTGGACCAGAATGGCGATCCCATCATTTTGTCCCTGCCCCCGTTGGCTCCGAAAGGAACCGAGCTGCCGGTGACTGCGAAGTTCAAGGCGAATCTTACGGGCAGGTACACCTTCAATCTCGGCAGCTTTGACGCGCACCTGCAGGCCGCCGTCGTCTATGTCGGCAGCCGTTGGCCAGATCTGCGCACCACCCTGGTGTCTGTATCCGGTGCAAGTTTCAGTACGGCACCAGGACAACGCGCCATCCTCGGCGAGGAGCCTTCCTACACGATCGTTGACTTCGCCGCAGGTCTCAAGAAGGACAATTACTCGGTGGAGCTGTTCGTGAACAACGTGGCCGACGAGCGCGCGCAGCTCGACCGGTGGGCACAGTGCGATGCGGCGATCTGCGGCGGCGTTGCGGGCCGGGGCACCTACATCACGGGGAACACGCCGAGAACTATTGGCATCCGCTTCGGACAGAAGTTCTGAGTCTCTTTCCGTTGACGGCCCCGCCCCCGATTGGGGGCGGGGCTTTTTGTTGCCTGTCGGCTTTCAGCCAGTCAGGCGCGCAAGATCGCCTCGGCGACGGCCCGGCATTGCGCCTCGACGGCGCGCCAGTCATCCCAAGGTGCAGTGATCCCCTTGTATTCCGTGAGATCGACGTCGGTCAGGTCATAAGGATCCGGCGCCGCGAGCTTTGTTACCACTGTGGTCAACATGTCACCGCCCTCGCCGGCAAATTCGGAGTAGAGATCGTTCATGCGCTCGAGCGCAGCCACGCTCTTCCTGACTCCAAGGTGGTTAGCAAGCGCCGCGACGTCGAGGTAATCGCGAGTCGTGTTGCGCTCGACGACAAGAAACACCTTGACCCGCAACATCTCTTCGACCGTCGGGATTCTTAGCTTGCGCCCTGGCGCCACTTCCACGTCAACGGTCTCCAGCGGTGCAGCGCGTCTCTGGTTGCGCAGTCCCGCCGCAATGCCATCCACCTCGCCAAGGATCAGCTTCCCGCGCAGCTTCCGGTTGGTCCGCCAGCCAGCGATGGACTCGAGTGATGCAAAAGCCTTGTCGTACTGACTCGCCAGGTCCTTGATCACATGATCGTGGTCGACGGAATAACGATGGCGGGCGTGTACTGCCGCGGCCGTTCCGCCCACCAGAATGGCTCCCGGTACGTTTGTTTGCAGCGTCGCGGCATGGGCGAGCAGCTTTTCCCAGTCGGGGACTTGGCGACGCTTAGCCACGCCGGTTCCCCTTCGCGGAAGAACGGCGTTTGAGCTTCGGTAGCATCAGCTCGAATGCGCGCGCCTTGGGGTCATGCGCGCTTGATGCCCGCAGGACATCTTGCACGCGCCCCGCGACACGGCCCGTTTCGTCCGCCCGCATCGCCCGCACCAGGCCCCGCCAGGCAATCACATTGCCCCGCGAGATGACGTCGTCGATCGCTGCCTTCGTCAGTTCCCGGCCCGCCAGATCCGTCAGATGCCGGTGCGCCATCAGGGGTGCGTCCAGCATCGGCGGTCGCACGTCAACAGCGAGTTCAACCGCGGCACAAATGCGCGCGACCCTGTTGAACCCGAGTTCCTTGAGCTTTCCGGCTTCGAGTGCGGCCAGCGTCGATCGGGCGACCCCGGCTGACGCAGCCAGCTGCGGCAAAGTGAGTTTCCTGGCCCGGCGCCGTTCGCCAATCAACCGCCCAATGGTGCGCAGATCCATGCGTCCAATATATTGGACGTTTAGAGAAAAGTCCAATATATTGGACGGAAGGCGGCGGTCCCTTATTTACCGATGCAAAAACCCGAAAAGATCGCGCCCAACAGCGCGTCGTTCGTGACTTCTCCGGTGATCTCGCCCAGCGCCTGCTGGGCGAGGCGGAGCTCCTCCGCAACCAGTTCGAAAGCCGCGCGCTCCGCAAGCCTTGCGGCGGCCGACTGCACGAGCCGCTCCGCGCGCGCGAGCGCATCGAGGTGCCTGCGCCTTGCCGAAAACACGCCGGCGTCGCCCACGCGATAACCGGCCGCGGTTTTGAGCCGCTCGTGAAGTTCCGGCAGACCCGCGCCGGTCAGCGCGGAAATCGCGATGCCCGCATGACCCTCCGGAGGAGCAGCGATGTCGGTCTTGTTCCACACGGGCAGAACCGGCGGATCGCACGCCACTGCTTCGAGTTCACCCGGCGCGGCGCCCACGCTTGAGTCGATCAGGTAGAGCACGAGATCCGCGCGGCGCATCTCCGCGCGTGCGCGACGGATCCCCTCCTCCTCGATGACATTCTGGCTCTCGCGCAGCCCCGCCGTATCGATCACATGGATCGGCAGGCCGTCGATGGCAATGCGCTCGCGCAGCAAATCGCGGGTCGTGCCGGGAATGCCCGTCACGATGGCCGCGTCATGGCCTGCGAGCGCATTGAGCAGGCTCGACTTGCCCGCATTCGGCCGTCCCGCAATCACGACCGTGAGCCCTTCCGAAAGCGCGCGGCCCTGGCTCGCGGCCCGGCCGATGCGTTCGAAGCTTTCCGCGATACCGGAAAGCCGGCCGCGTACCGCGGGGCTGTCCAGGAATTCGACATCCTCGTCCGGAAAGTCGATCGCGGCCTCCACGAAGACGCGCAGCTCCATGATCTGCGTCGTCAGGGACCTTAGCTCGCGCGAGAATTCGCCGGTAAGTGAACCGAGTGCCGCGCGCGCCGCCTGGGCGGACCCCGCACCGATCAGGTCCGCGATGGCCTCCGCCTGCGCGAGGTCGATCTTGTCGTTCAGGAAAGCCCGCTCGCTGAATTCGCCGGGTCGCGCAGGTCTGGCGCCGAGTTCAATGGCGCGGCGGATGATCAGGTCCATCACGACCGGGCCGCCGTGGCCGTGCAGCTCCAGCACGTCTTCGCCCGTGAATGATCGCGGCGCCGGGAAAAAAAGCGCGAGGCCGGTGTCGATTGCGCGGCCATCGCCGCCCACAAATACGGCGGTGTCCGCATATCTCGGTCGCGGCACGCGGCCCAGCATGGATTCAGCAATCGCGCGGGTTGCGGGCCCGGAAATCCGCACGATCCCGATGCCGCCGCGGCCGGGCGGCGTTGCCACCGCAACAATGGTGTCGCTGTCGTCGCTCATCGGCAGCGAGTATGCCCGCGCTAGCCGGTCCGCCGCTTCTTGTCCTCGGCCTCGACCACGCGGTTGATTTTCCACTGCTGGGCGATGGACAGGAGCGTGTTCGTGAGCCAGTACAACACGAGGCCGGACGGGAACCACATGAACATCCCGGTCATGACGACGGGCATGAACGCAAAGATCTTGGCCTGCACCGGATCCGGCGGCTTCGGGTTGAGCTTGAACTGCCCGAACATCGCGGCGCCCATCAGGATCGGCAGGATGAAGAACGGGTCGCGCGCCGAAAGATCCTGGATCCAGCCCATGAACGGCGCCTGCCGCATCTCGACGCTTTCGAGCAGCACCCAGTAAAACGACAGGAAGAACGGGATCTGCACGACCACCGGCAGGCAGCCCGCGACTGGATTGATCTTCTCGCGCTTGTAGAGCTCCATCATCGCGCGCGCCTGGCCTTCGCGATCGTCCTTGTAGCGCTCCTGCGCGGCCTTGAGCCGCGGCGCGACCGTGCGCATTTTCGCCATCGAACGGCCGCTCGTTTCCGACAGCTTGTAGAACACCAGCTTGATCAGGAACGTGACGATGATGATGGTCCAGCCCCAGTTGCCGATCACCCCGTGGACCTTCGACAGGAGCCAGAACAACGGTTGCGCGAGGATCGTCAGCTTGCCGTAGTCCGCCGTGCGCCTGAGCTCCGGCCCGGTCGCCTGCAATTGCTCCTGGAGCTTCGGGCCGACGAAAAGTTTCTCGGTCAGCTCGAGGCTGCCGCCCGGCGCGACGCTCTGCGTCGGCCCGACCACGCGCAGCAGGAAATCGCGGTCTTTGACGCGTAACTCGTACTGGTAGGGCTGGCCCGCCGCCGGCACGATTGCGGCGACAAAATGATGCTGGAGCGCCGCGACCCAGCCGTTTGTGATCGACTTCGAGAGCGCCTGATCGTCTTTATTTCCGGTGTCCAGCTTTCGATAGGTCTCGCCGTCATAGAGTGCCGGGCCGCGGAAAGCGTAAGTCTCGACGTTCCACATCGACCGCTTGACCACTTCCCAGTGGCGCAGGAGCTGCGCATAGGAAGCAAGCTTCACGGGCGCCTCGCCCGCATTCGTGACGCGGTACTGGATGTCCACGGCATAGCTGCCGCGATGCAATACCAGGGTCTTTGTCACCGAAAGACCGGCGCCATCCGACCAGGAAAGCGGCACGCGCAGTTCGTCCACGCCATCAGCCAGGCGGTATTCGCTGGCAGTGGCGCTGAATTCCGCCTTGTGGTTCGGCTCGGCGCGGCCCGCTTCGCCGCTCGTCAGGCCTGACTGGAACAGGAACTGCGAGTCCTTCGAGTCGGTGTTGAACAACCGCACCGGCGTGGTTGGATCGTCCTTCTGGCGCGGGTATCCCAACAGGTCCGCACGGACAAATTCGCCCCCCACCAGATTCAGGTCCAGATCCAGCACATCGGTGACGACACGGATCTTGCCCACACTCGCTACCGGTGCTTCGGCAGGCGCCGCTTCCGGTGTGCTTGCCGCCGGTGTTTCCCCGGACACGTTCGGCAGCTCATCGGAAAGCGTCCCGCTCGCCGGTGCAGAGCCCGCCGCGCTGCCTGCAATTGCGGGTGCGGCCGCCGTCACCGCCGCGGGAGCCACCTGGGGCGCCGCGGCATCCTTCATCCAGGCGTCGACATTGAGCCACAGGACGAGGAGCAATCCGACCCACACGAAAATGCGTTGCTGTTCCATCAGCCGCGCACCGAAGGCACCGGGTCATAAGCATCGCCACCCCAGGGGTGGCAGCGGCAGACCCGCTTGACCGACAGCCAGCTGCCGCGCGCGGCACCATGTTTTTCGAGGGCTTCCAGCGCGTAGGTGGAACAGCTCGGGTGGTAGCGGCAGCTGGTGCCGAGCATCGGGCTGATCAGCCAGCGGTAAAGTCGTATCGGCAGTTGCAGCAGCGCTTTCATCGTGCAGGCCGGATTTCCTGCCACAAGCGTGCGAGGCTCGCAAAAATCTGCGCGTTGCTTGCGCTGCGCGCCCCCGTCCTCGCGATGACGAAAATATCCACGGCTGGTAACTCCTGCCGGCGCAAACGGAATGACTCGCGGATCAACCGCCGTACGCGATTGCGCGTGACGGCTGCGCCCACGGCGCGCACACCGACGGCCATGCCGATCCGCGCATGCTCGCGATCATTCTCGATCCACTGGATCGAGAACAGTGCATCGGCCTGCCGGCGCTTGCTCTTGTGCGCGCGCGCGAATTCGGCGGCGGTGGAGAGCTTCTGGCTGGCCCGCAGACGCGCGCGCCCTGACGTAAGTCCACTCGTCAGCGGAGTTCGGTGACGGCCAAGCGCTTGCGGCCCTTGGCGCGGCGGCGCTTCAGCACCCGACGGCCCGTCTTGGTCGCCATGCGGGCGCGGAACCCGTGGGTACGCCTGCGTTTGATCTTGCTCGGCTGGTAGGTGCGCTTCATGGCTAACGGCCCCAAACCTTTGAAAAATAAAGACCTGCTGATGCAGGCAAAGGGCGGCAAGGTTACGGAGCGCCGCGTGCGCTGTCAACCAATGCGGCTGTGGATAACTCTGGCGCGGCCCCGGTCGCGGTTATAGACTCGGGCGCCTAAGAGGAGTTGCTAGTGCAGGGCTCACTTTGGCACCACTGTCTGCGTCAACTGGAAAACGAGGTGCCGGAGCAGCAGTTCAACACCTGGGTGCGGCCGCTCCAGGCCGTCGAACGCGACGGCGCCCTCGTGCTGCTGGCGCCCAACCGCTTTGTTGTCTCCTGGATCGAGCAGAATCTCTTCAACCGCATCGAGCAGCTGCTCAGCGCGGCGAGTAATGGCGCCGGGACCCGCGTCGTGCTCGAGGTCGGCTCGCGCCGCGAGGACACACAGCCCCCGCCGGAACCAGCAGCGGCGCCCGCTGCGCGAAAGCGCGAAACTGAGGTCGTCGGCAGCCGATTTAACCCGGATTTCACGTTTGCGACCTTCGTCGAGGGCAAGAGCAATCAGCTCGCGCGCGCGGCCGCCGTACAGGTCGGCGAAAACCCCGGCAAGGCCTATAACCCGCTTTTTATCTACGGGGGCGTCGGACTTGGAAAGACCCACCTGATGCACGCGGCGGGCAGCCTCATGCGCCAGCGCAATCCCGCCGCGCGCATTGCTTACGTACACAGCGAGCGCTTCGTCAGCGACATGGTCCGCGCGCTGCAGCACAACACGATCGCGGCATTCAAGCAGGCTTACCGCACGCTGGACGGGCTGTTAATCGACGACATCCAGTTTTTTGCCGGCAAGGACCGCTCCCAGGAAGAGCTTTTCCACACTTTCAACGCGTTACTGGAAGGCCAGCAGCAGATCATCCTGACCTGCGACCGCTACCCCAAGGAGGTCGCCGGCCTCGAAGAAAGGCTTAAATCCCGCATGGGCTGGGGCCTGACAGTGGCCATCGAGCCGCCGGAGCTTGAAACCTGCGTGGCCATCCTGATCGGTAAAGCGCAAGCCAGCGGCGAAACCCTGCCCGAAGAGGTCGCCTTCTTCATCGCCAAGCGGATCCGCTCCAATGTCCGTGAACTGGAGGGAGCACTGCGCCGGGTGCTCGCAACCGCGCGCTTCACCGGTCGGCCGATTACGCTTGAATTCGCGCGTGAGGCACTTAAGGACCTGCTAGCCCTGCAGGAGCGGCTCGTCACGATCGAGAACATCCAGAAGACCGTTGCCGAGTATTACAAGATCCGCATGTCGGACATGCTTTCCAAGCGCCGCAGCCGCTCGATTGCCCGGCCCCGGCAGGTTGCCATGGCGCTTGCCCGGGAATTGACGAATCACAGCCTGCCGGAGATAGGAGACGCTTTTGGCGGGCGTGATCATACGACCGTGTTGCATGCCTGTGATCGTGTGAAGAACCTGCGCGAGAGCGATCGGCGCATCGGCGAAGATTACCTGAACCTGTTGAGAATCCTGACCGGTTGATGTGGATAATATGTGAGGTTGCTCTGGGTGCTTTTCGCTCCACAGACGATCCACAGGGGAGACAGAGGAAAACCGCAGGTAACCCATGTGCTTGTGCTTCGTGCAAGCTGTTGCGGTGGGTGGATTTTCACGGGTTTTCCACCGAAAATGCGCTGCTCTATTACTACTACTGTTACAAGAATCATTAATTCAATCCAGGTGCACAGATGAAATTCAGTGCTGAACGTGAACACCTGCTCGCCGCACTTCAGTCCGTGATTGGGGTCGTCGAGCGGCGTCAGACCATGCCGATACTCGCGAACCTGTTGTTGTCCGCGAAGCAGGGAAAGCTCTCAATCACCGCAACGGACCTCGAAGTCGAGCTCGTTGCGCAAGCAGAGATCAAATCGGGTGCTGACGGGCAGACCACCCTGCCGGGCCGCAAGCTCCTGGATATCTGCCGCTCACTTCCGGACGGCGTCACACTTACGATTACGCAGGAAGGCGACAAAGCCACGGTCCGTGGTGGCCGCAGCCGCTTTGTGCTGGCCACCCTGCCGGCCGCTGATTTTCCAGTGATCGATGAACTTGCCGAGCAACAAACGCTGGAGCTCGCCCAGGCGGACCTGAAGCGCCTCCTGGACAAGACGCACTTTTCCATGGCTCAGCAAGACGTTCGCTACTATTTGAATGGCATGTTGCTGGAAACGGACGGGAAAATGCTGCGAACGGTTGCGACTGACGGCCATCGTCTGGCTTTATGCGAAATGGATCTACCGTCTAAAGCACCGGGACAACAGGTCATTATTCCGCGTAAAGGTGTCCTGGAATTACAGCGATTGCTGGGCACCGAAGGTAACGTCTCAATCACGATCGGGACTAATCACGTTCGCGCCAACATCGGCGACGTTCGCTTCACATCGAAGCTTATTGATGGCAGATTCCCGGAATACAGCCGGGTTATTCCGGCAGCGCCGTCGAAAGCGATCGTTGCCGATCGGGAAATGCTGCGGGCGGCGCTGCACCGGACTTCCATCCTGGCCAACGAAAAATACCGCGGCATTCGATTGGCGCTGAAAAAGAACTCGCTGACGCTACAGGCGCACAACCCGGAACAGGAAGAGGCGGAGGAGCAGGTCGAGGTCAACTACAAGGGCGATGAGCTGGAAGTCGGGTTCAACGTGACTTACCTGCTCGAAGCGCTGGCGGCCGTCGATGGCGCCGAAGTCGAGATCGGCGTGACTGACGGCAATTCCAGCTGCCTGGTGCGCGCGCCGGGTACCAGCAGTGCCCGCTACGTCGTCATGCCGATGAGGCTGTAAGGGGCGCAATGCCCCTCAGCTGGTTTCGCGCCGAACAATTTCGCTGCCTGGCGTCGGTCGAGCTGGAGCTTGATCCGGCTGCGAATATCTTCGTTGGGCCGAACGCTTCCGGCAAGACCAGCCTGCTCGAGGCCGCCTTTTTCCTGGGTCGTGGCCGCTCCTTCCGCAGCCGCCAGCGGGATTCACTGATCCACTTCGGCCAGGACGCATTCGTCCTGGCGGGCCGCAGCAGCGGTGGGGTAGTCCCCGTCATGTTGGGCGTGCGCGCGCGGCGCAACGGCACGGATTGGCAGGCGGGCGGGACTCCGGTGGGCGGCGTTGCGGCGCTGGCGGAGCAATTTCCGGCACAGGTCATCGACCCCGAAATTCACAAGCTGCTGGAAGAGGGCCCGGGTCGCCGGCGCCGATTTCTTGATTGGGGCGTGTTCCACGTGGAACCAACCTTCCTGACGACCTGGCGGCGATATCACCTGGCGCTAAGACAGCGCAACGCCGCGCTCAAACAGGATCGCGCCGATAGTGATCTCGCAGCCTGGGAACAGGAACTGGCGGCCAGCGGCGAGGCGCTTGCGCGGCAGCGGGAGGCGTATCTGGCGCGACTGCAGGACCCGCTGCGAGCGATTGGCGAGGCCCTGCTTGGCAGCCCGATCACTCTGGTACACAGCCGCGGTTGGGACGAAAAGAGGCCGCTGCTGGAGGCGCTCGAGGCCGACAGGGGGCGGGACCGCCGTTATCGTGCGACCCAATCGGGTCCGCACCGCGGTGATGCGACGGTCGAGGTCGGCGGGCGCACCGCCAAGGATCACGTGTCGCGGGGCCAGCAGAAGATGGTCGCGGCCGGCCTGATGCTGGCGCAGCTGCAGATCCAGGAGCAAGAACGCCCCGGGCGTTCAGCGCTCTTGCTCGATGATCCTGCAGCGGAACTGGACCATGACAACCTGGCGCGGCTCATGGCGGCAGTGCGCGCGGTTCCGGCCCAGCTATGGGTTACATCACTGCGCGGGGATATTCCGGGGCTGCCGGAGCGGGGCCGACTGTTCCACGTGGAACAGGGCGCCATCCGGCCAGATTGAGCGCAGCGGATGTTCCACGTGGAACAGTCGGCTAAAACTCTTTTGCAGTGCAATAAAATGCTAACTTTAGGCGCAGATAAACCCACGATTTCCACAGAATCATCCACAAGCGGCGGTCGGGCGCGCAAGACGCGCTGGAGCCAAGCCAAGCAACTGAAAAACAAAGCAAAAACACCGATTCGCGTGCTACAATTCCCGGATTATGCAGCCCGGCCCCCAAGCGTCCGCCGACGACAACTACGACTCCAGTAAAATCAAGGTGTTAAGGGGCCTTGAGGCCGTCCGTAAACGGCCCGGGATGTACATCGGCGACACGGACGATGGCACCGGCCTCCACCACATGGTTTTCGAGGTCGTGGATAACTCCATCGACGAGGCCCTGGCGGGCTACTGCGACCGCATCGTGGTGACGATCCACGCCGATGAATCGGTGACGGTGCAGGACAACGGCCGGGGCATTCCGACCGACATCCACAGCGAAGAAGGCCGCTCCGCAGCGGAGGTCATCATGACCGTGCTGCACTCGGGCGGAAAATTCGACGACAACTCCTACAAAG
Organism: uncultured Steroidobacteraceae bacterium; assembly: GCA_964473595.1. Lineage (GTDB taxonomy): Bacteria > Pseudomonadota > Gammaproteobacteria > Steroidobacterales > Steroidobacteraceae > SCUD01. The sequence continues at coordinate 12,769 of CAYYQQ010000064.1, forward strand.
TGGCCGGCGGGCTGCACGGTGTCGGCGTTTCCGTCGTCAACGCGCTCTCCGGCGCGCTGACACTGACGATCGCGCGCGACGGCAAGCTCCACCGCCAGCAATACCGCTTGGGCGAACCGCTTGGCCCGCTCAGCGTTGTCGGATCAAGCGCTGAGCGCGGCACAACGGTGCGCTTCAAGCCGAGCAACACGATTTTCACGAATACGACGTTCTCCTACGACTGGCTGGCGAAGCGCCTGCGCGAGCTTTCGTTCCTGAATTCCGGCGTGCGCATCGAGCTGATCGACGAGCGCGAAGACAAGAACGACGTGTTCGAGCACCAGGGCGGGGTCAGCGCCTTCGTGCAATATCTCAATCGCAGCCGCACGGCCATCCATCCAAATATTTTCTATTTCCAGGGCCAGGAAGGCCCGATCTCGGTCGAGGTCGCCGCGCAGTGGAATGATTCCTACCAGGAATCGATGTACTGCTACACGAACAATATCCCGCAGAAAGACGGTGGCACGCACCTTGCGGGCTTCCGTGCGGCGCTGACCCGCAAGATCAACGATTTCATCGAGAAAGAAGGCCGCGCCAAGCGCGAGAACGTTTCGCCGACCGGCGACGACGCGCGCGAGGGCATGACAGCAATCCTCTCGATCAAGATGCCGGACCCGAAGTTCTCGTCCCAGACCAAGGACAAGCTCGTCTCATCCGAGGTCAAGGGCGCAGTCGAATCCGTGGTCGCGGAAAAGCTCGGTGAATTCCTGCTGGAGCACCCGGCGGATGCGAAAGGCATCTGCATGAAGATCATCGACGCGGCGCGTGCGCGGGAAGCGGCGCGCAAGGCGCGCGAGATGACGCGGCGCAAGGGCGCGCTGGACGGCTCCGGCCTGCCGGGCAAGCTCGCGGACTGCCAGGAGAAGGATCCGGGCAAGTCCGAAATCTTCCTCGTCGAGGGCGAATCCGCCGGCGGCTCGGCCAAGCAGGGCCGTGACCGGCGCACACAAGCGGTGCTGCCGCTGAAGGGCAAGATCCTGAATGTCGAGAAGGCGCGCTTCGACAAGATGCTGTCGTCGCAGGAAGTGGTCACGCTGATCTGCGCGCTCGGCACCGGCATCGGTCCTGACGACTTCGATATCGAAAAACTGCGCTATCACCGCATAGTGATCATGACGGATGCGGACGTCGACGGCAGCCACATCCGCACGCTGTTGCTGACATTTTTCTACCGGCAGATGCCCGAACTGATCGCGCGCGGCCACATCTACATCGCGCAGCCGCCGCTGTTCAAGATCAAGCGCGGCAAGCAGGAGCTTTACGTCAAGGACGAGGCCGAGCTCGACCAGCTGCTGCTGACGAGCGCGCTGGACGGCGCGGCGCTGCATGTAAATCCTGAGGCCCCGCCCCTGGCAGGCTCGGGACTCGAAATGCTGGCCAGACAGTACATGGACGTCAGGGCCATCATCAGCCGCTGGTCGCGGCGCTATGACCGCCGCCTGCTCGAGCAGCTGCTCATGATGCGCCCGGTCGGCGAGCAGCAATTCGCGGACGCGGCCTGGCTCGAGGGCTGGGCGAAAGAACTCGAGGCGCGCCTCAATTCGGACGCGAGCCTGGTTCACAGCTATCGGCTGTCGGTGCGCCGGAACGAGGAGGGCGCGCCGCTACGCGTCGACGTCGCGCGCACCGAGCACGGCGTGACTGCGGAAAAGCACCTGCAACGGGAATTCTTCGAATCCGCCGAATACGCACGTATTGCCGAGCTTGGCACGACGCTCAGCGATTTCATCGGCGCCGGTGCCAGCGTGACGCGCGGCAGCGAGCGGCTGGAGATCTCCGCCTTCCCGGAGGCGATGAGCTGGCTGCTGGAACAGGCGCGCAAAGGCCAGACGATCCAGCGCTACAAGGGTCTCGGGGAGATGAATCCGGGGCAGCTCTGGGAAACGACGATCAACCCCGAGGTCCGTCGCCTATTGCAGGTGCGCGTCGAGGATGC
>CAYYQQ010000065.1:0-14307 GCA_964473595.1 uncultured Steroidobacteraceae bacterium
TCGCGAGGGCGGCCGCACCGTCGGCGCCGGTGTCGTGTCAAAAGTACTGAAGTAAAGGTGCAGCGATGGCAACCAGCCAGAACATCCGGATTCGCCTGAAGGCATTCGATCACAAGCTGATCGACACTTCGGCGCGCGAGATCGTCGAGACCGCGCGCCGCACGGGGGCAACCGTGCGTGGCCCGGTGCCATTGCCGACCAAGATCGAGCGCTTCACGGTACTGGTCTCCCCGCACGTCGACAAGGACGCGCGTGACCAATACGAGATCCGCACCCACAAGCGCCTGATGGACATCGTCAACCCGACCGACAAGACGGTCGACGCGCTGATGCGCCTCGAACTGCCGGCCGGTGTGGACGTGCAGATCAAGTTGAACTGAGGCGACGAGCCGCTATACTGGGCGGCTCGTTTTTGCTCTGATCGATTGAGTTAGGACAGCGCCGGCCAATTGCAGCCGCCGCAGTGTAAAAAGGGATATAAATCATGACCATAGGTCTGATCGGCCGCAAGGCCGGCATGACTCGGGTATTCACCGACGCCGGCGACGCCGTGTCGGTGACGGTCATTCAGGCATTGCCCAACCGCGTCGTGCAGATCAAGGACGTGAGCCCCGACGGCTATCGTGCCGTTCAGGTTACCGTTGGCGCCCGCCGCGCCTCCCGCCTTAGCAAGCCCGCCGCCGGTCACTACGCCAAGCCGGGCGTGCTGCCGGGCGAGGGCCTGATCGAGTTCCGCCTCGCCGCAGGTGAGGGTGCCGAATTGAAGACCGGCGCCGAGCTCAAGGTCGATATGTTCGCGGCTGGCCAGGTCATCGACGTGACGGGCACGACGATCGGCAAGGGCTATGCCGGCGTCATGAAGCGGCACGGCTTTGCGGGCGGCTACGCGAGTCACGGCGCATCGGTCGTGCACCGCTCGCCCGGCTCAATCGGCCAGCGCCAGACGCCGGGCCGCGTGTTCCCCGGCAAGCGTATGGCGGGCCGCATGGGTGGCGTGCGCCGCACGGAAGAGAACTTGAAGGTCGTCCAGGTGGATCTGGAGCGCAGCCTGCTGCTGGTCAGCGGGTCGGTGCCCGGGGCCCCGGGCGGGCGCGTCGTGGTGCGTCCGTCGGTCAAGGCCGAGGCTGGCAAACGCCGCAAGTTCGTGGCCGCAACGAAGAAGTGACGCAGAGGCACTAGCGATGAAGCTGAAGCTGGTGAATGGCGGGGCGTCCGGCTCCGAAATCGATGTCAGCGATGCGACCTTCGGCCGTGAGTTCAACGAGCCGTTGATCCATCAGGTGCTGACTGCCTACGCGGCCGCGGGCCGCGCCGGCACCAAGGCGCAGAAGACCAAGGCCGAGGTGCGCGGCGGCGGCAAGAAGCCGTGGGCGCAGAAAGGCACGGGCAGTGCCCGGGCAGGCTCGATCAGGAGCCCGATCTGGGTGGGCGGCGGGCGCGCATTTGCGGCCAAGCCCCGGAGCTACGCGCAGAAGGTCAATCGCAAGATGTACCGCGGCGCGATCCGCTCAATGCTGTCCGAACTGGTGCGCCAGCAGCGCTTGCTGGTGACCGCCGCGCTCGAAATTGACGCGCCGAAGACGAAGATGCTGGTCGGCAAGCTGGCCGAGCTCGGTCTCGAGAATGTGCTGATCCTGATCGAGGCCTATGACGAGAAGCTGCATCTCGCATCCCGCAACCTGGTGGGCGTGGACGTGCTGACGGTTGCGAGTCTCGATCCGATGAGTCTGGCTCGCTACCCGAAGGTGCTCGCGACCGTGGGCGCACTGCGCATGCTCGAGGAGAAGCTGGCATGAGCGGGATTTCCAAGGAACGGTTGATCAACGTACTGATCGCGCCGCATGTGTCGGAAAAGAGCGCGCGCATCGCCGAGCAGGGCGGCCAGTACGTATTCCGGGTTCGCACCGACGCGACCAAGCCGGAGATCCGCGCTGCGGTCGAATTCATGTTTGAGGTCAAGGTCGACAAGGTGCGGGTCATTAACGTGGCGGGCAAGAGCAAGAAATTCGGGCGCTCCCTGGGCCACCGTTCGGACTGGAAGAAAGCCTATGTGCGCCTGGCCGAGGGCCAGGCCATCGAGATGGCCGGCGCCGAGCGCGCCTGAGCCAGGCTACAGGACAGCATCATGCCACTGAAGAAACTCAAGCCGACTTCGCCGGGAACGCGCTTCCAGCTGCGACCCGACCGCTCGAAGTTGCACCGCGGCGCGCCGGTGCGCGCGCTCGTGGCCGGCCGCAAGTCCACTGGCGGCCGCAACAACGTCGGGCGCATCACCACGCGCCATAAGGGCTCGGGCCACAAGCACAATTACCGGTTCATCGATTTTCGTCGCGACAAGGACGGCATCGCAGCAAAGGTCGAGCGGCTCGAGTACGACCCGAACCGCTCCTCGTACATCGCACTGCTGCTCTACAAGGACGGCGAGCGCCGCTACATCCTCGCACCAAAGGGCGTGGATACCGGCGATGAACTGCAGTCCGGCACCGATTCGCCGATCCGTTCCGGCAATGCGATGCCATTGCGGCACATCCCGGTCGGCTCGTTGGTGCACAACGTCGAATTGAAGCCCGGCAAGGGCGGTCAGATCGCGCGCGCCGCGGGCAGTTCGGCGCAGTACAACGGTCGCGAGGGCGCCAACGCGATCCTGAAGCTGAAGTCCGGCGAGACCCGCAAGGTCAGCGTGGATTGCCGCGCGACGATCGGTGAGATTGGCAATGATGAGCACAACCTGCGCAGCTTCGGCAAGGCCGGCGCGAAGCGCTGGCGCGGCATCCGGCCGACCGTGCGCGGCGTGGCGATGAACCCGGTCGATCATCCGCACGGCGGCGGCGAGGGCCGCTCGGGGCAGGGCAATCCACACCCGGTTTCCCCGTGGGGCTGGCATACGAAGGGCAAGAAGACGCGCAACAACAAGCGCACCGATGCATCCATTGTGCGCAGGCGCAAGAAAGGAGCGTAAACGAAATGCCACGATCCCTCAGGAAGGGCCCATTCGTCGATTTGCACCTCGCGAAGAAGGTGCAGGTGGCCCGCGACAAGAATGACCGTCGTCCCATCAAGACCTGGTCACGGCGCTCGATGATCATGCCGGACATGATTGGGCTGACGATTGCGGTGCACAACGGCCGCCAGCACGTGCCGCTGCTGGTCACCGAGAACATGGTCGGTCACAAGCTCGGCGAGTTCGCGCCGACACGGATTTTCAAGAGTCACTCGTCAGCCAAGAAAGTCGAGACGGCTCCGGAGTAATGCGATGCAGGTGTCAGCAATTCTGCGCCACGCGCGCATCTCACCCCAGAAATGCCGGCTCGTGGCCGACATGGTGCGCGGCCAGCAGGTCGGGCAGGCGCTCGCCGTGCTCGCATACACGCCGAAGAAAGGCGCGCGCATCGTGCGCAAGGTGCTGGAGTCGGCGATCGCCAATGCCGAGCAGAATCTCGGCGCGGACATCGATGAACTGAAGATCTCCCGCATCGAGGTGGACGCCGCACCGGTGACGAAGCGCTTCCACGCGCGGGCGAAGGGCCGTGGCAACCGCATCGTGAAGCGGCTTTCCCACATCAAGGTGACCGTGGCCGACAAGGCCCGGTAAGCAGCGGGAGAACGGAGCAGCAAATGGGTCAGAAGGTCAACCCGATCGGCATCCGCCTCGGCATCACGCGCGACTGGTCGTCGCGCTGGTATGCGGATACCAAGAATTTCCCGTCGTACATCCTCTCCGACTGGAGGGTGCGCGAGTTTCTGCGCAAGAAGCTCACCGATGCGTCGGTCAGCCGCATCCACATCGAGCGGGCGGCGCGCAAGGCGAACATCACGATTCACACTGCGCGGCCGGGCGTCGTGATCGGCCGCAAGGGCGAGGACATCGAGAAGCTCAGGATCGAAGTTGCGAAGCTGATGAAGATGGCGGTGCAGGACGTGCGGCTCAACATCGCCGAGATCAGGAAGCCCGAGCTCGACGCCCAGCTGGTAGCCGAGAGCATTGCGCAGCAGATCGAGAAGCGCGTGATGTTCCGCCGCGCAATGAAGCGCGCGGTGACCAACACCATGCGCAGCGGTGCGCTGGGCGTGAAGGTGCGCGTGGCGGGGCGGCTGAATGGCGGCGAAATCGCGCGCTCCGAATGGACGCGCGAGGGCCGCGTCCCGCTGCACACATTCCGCGCCGAGATCGACTACGGGCTGGCCGAGGCGCGCACGACCTACGGCGTCATCGGCGTGAAGGTCTGGGTCTTCAAGGGCGAGGTCTTCGATCGCGAGGAAGCCGAGCCCGAAGTGGTCGAGACCCAGGAAAAGCAGGCCGCCCCGGAACCGGCGGCCGGCTGAACGACAAGGACGACGGGACATGATGCAGCCGAAGCGGACCAAGTACCGCAAGATGTTCAAGGGAAACCTGTCCGGCATGGCGGCGCGGGGCAGTTCGGTCGCATTCGGCGATTACGGGCTGAAGGCGATGGACCGCTCGCGCATGACCGCGCGTGAGATCGAGGCGGCGCGCCGTGCGATGACGCGCTACGTCAAGCGCGGCGGCAAGATCTGGATCCGTGTGTTCCCGGACGTGCCGATCACCCAGAAGCCGCTCGAAGTCCGCATGGGCAGCGGCAAGGGCAATGTCGAGTACTGGGTCGCGAAGGTGATGCCGGGCAAGGTGTTGTTCGAGATCGAGGGCGTGCCGGAGACCGAGGCGCGCGAGGCATTCAGGCTGGCGGCGGCCAAGCTTTCGGTCGCCACCGCCTTCGTCAAGCGGCAGGTGCGTTGATGAGCATCAAGGATTTGCGCGGCAAGACCGCGGCGGAGCTGCGCGAGGAATTGATCGCGCTGCGCCGTGAGCAGTTCAACTTGCGTATGGCATCCGCATCCGGGCAACCGGCGCGGCCGGACCAGCACGGCAAGGTCAGGAAGAACATTGCACGGGTCAAGACCGTGTTGAAAGAGCTCGGGCGCGGCAGCAGCGCCGGGGGTAAGGCGTGATGGCTAGCGTTACAGAGACCCAGACGGCGGAAAAGTCGGCGCGGACGCTGACCGGCACCGTCGTCAGCAACAAGATGAACAAGACGATATCCGTCTCGGTCGAGCGGCTGGTGAAGCACCCGACCTACGGCAAGTACGTGCGGCGCACGACGAAGCTGCTCGCGCACGACGAGAACAACGAATGCCGCGCGGGCGACACAGTCGCAATCGCGGAATGCCGCCCCTTGTCGCGGCACAAGGCATGGCGTCTGGTGCGCGTGATCGAACGCGCGCCGGCGGAATGAGCGGCGGGAGGCCAGGACCATGATCCAGCTCAGGACTCGCTTGGTGGCGGCGGACAACTCCGGCGCCCGCGAACTCATGTGCATCAAGGTCATGGGCGGGACCAGGCGTCGTTACGCCGGGGTTGGCGACGTCATAAAGGTCAGCGTCAAGGACGCGATCCCGCGCGGCAAGGTCAAGAAGGGCGAGGTTTACGACGCGGTCGTGGTGCGCACACGGCATGGTGTCCGCCGCGGGGACGGGTCGCTGATCCGCTTCGACGGCAATGCGGCCGTGTTGCTGACCCCGAAGCTCGAGCCGATCGGCACCCGGATTTTCGGGCCCGTGACGCGCGAGCTGCGTAATGTGCAATTCATGAAGATCATTTCGCTCGCACCGGAAGTTCTATGAATAAAATTCGCAAGGGCGACACAGTCGTCATTACAACCGGACGCGACAAGGGCCGCACCGGCACCGTGGTCAATATCCTGGCCAGTGGCCGCGTGCTCGTCGAGAACGTCAATATGGTCAAGAAGCACCAGCGCCCTAATCCGGCGAAGGGCGTGACCGGCGCGATCGTGCAAAAAGAGGCGCCATTGCATCTTTCAAATGTCGCGCTTTGGAACCCGGCGACCAAGAAGGCCGATCGTGTAGGCCGCAAGTCGCTCGAGGACGGACGCAAGGTCCGCTACTTCAAGTCCAATGGCGAAGTAGTGGATTCCTGAGAGTGGAGACCGCAGAAATGGCTTCAACAGCAAGGCTACACAAGCACTACCGCGAGGTCGTGATGCCGAAGCTCCGTCAGGACCTCGGCCTCAAGAACGACATGCAGGTGCCGCGCCTGACCAAGATCACCGTGAACATGGGTGTCGGCGAGGCGGTTGCCGACAAGAAAGTAATGGACGCGGCGACCGCGGATCTGGCGCGCATCACCGGCCAGAAGCCGGCCGTGCGCAAGTCAAAGAAGTCCGTCGCGACATTCAAGATCCGCGAAGGGCTCGCGGTCGGCTGCATGGTGACGCTGCGCGGCACGCGCATGTACGAGTTCCTGGACCGGCTGATCAATGTCGCCATGCCGCGCATCCGCGATTTCCGCGGCGTCAACCCGCGCTCATTCGACGGCCGCGGCAATTACAGCTTCGGCGTCAAGGAACAGATCATTTTCCCCGAGATCGCCTACGATCAGATCGACCAGCTGCGCGGCATGGACATCACGATCACGACCAACGCGCACAACGACAAGTCAGGCCGGGCATTGCTCGAGGCCTTCAATTTTCCGTTCAGGAAGTGACCGATGGCCAAGACCAGCATGATCGAACGTGAGAAGCGCCGCGCGAAAGTGGTGAAGAAGTACGCCGCGAAACGCGCGCTGATCAAGGAACAGATTCGTGACCCGAAGGCGGCGCCCGAGGACCGCATGACCGCGATCGAGGCACTGCAGAAGCTGCCGCGCGATTCGAGCCCGGCGCGCAAGCGCAATCGCTGTGCGATCACCGGCCGCTCGCGTGGCAACTACCGCAAGTTCGGCCTCGGCCGCGTCAAGCTGCGCGAGGCGACAATGCGCGGCGACGTACCTGGACTTCGCATGGCGAGCTGGTGAGGAGCGACATCGATGAGCATGACCGACCCGATTTCTGACCTGCTGACACGCATCCGCAATGGCCAGGGTGCCGGAAAGGCGGAGGTGTCGCTGCAGTCCTCGCGCGTGAAGCTGGCGATCGTCCGCGTGCTGAAGGACGAGGGATACATCAGCGATTTCGCGGTCCGCAACGAGGGCGGCAAGTCGACACTGACCATCGCGCTCAAGTATCACGCCGGCAAGCCGGTGATCGAGCGGCTCGAACGCGTGTCGCGCCCCGGCCTGCGGCAGTACCGTGCCAAGGACGAATTGCCGACAGTGCTGGGTGGGCTTGGCATCGCAATCGTTTCGACGCCCGCGGGCGTCATGACCGATCGTGAGGCGCGCCGCGCCGGGCAGGGCGGCGAAGTCCTGTGCCTGGTGGCCTGAGGAGCCCGGATCATGTCCAGAATTGCCAAAATGCCGGTCGATCTGCCGAAGGGTGTCAATGCGACGCTTGGGGCTGACGCCGTGACCATCAAGGGCGCCAGGGGCGCGCTGACGATGCGTCTTGCGCACGGCATCACAGTCGCGCAGAACGAACAGCAACTCGTGGTCGTCGTCACGGCTGCCAAGGACGCTTCGACACGGATCGCGACGGCAGGCTCCACGCGCGCGAATCTCGCGAATATGGTTGCGGGCGTGACCAGGGGCTTCGAGCGCAAGCTCGAGCTGGTCGGTGTCGGTTACCGGGCGGCGTTGCAGGGCAAGAACCTGAATCTGACGCTGGGATTTTCGCACCCGGTCAGCTACCCGGTTCCGGAAGGCATCTCGATCGAGACGCCGAGCCAGACCGAAATCGTCATCAAGGGCGTCGACCGCCAGAAAGTTGGCCAGGTCGCGGCCGAGATCCGTGGCTATCGGCCGCCCGAGCCTTACAAGGGCAAGGGCGTGCGTTATGCCGGCGAGAGGATCGTCATGAAGGAAGGCAAGAAGAAGTAAGCATGGAACCTCTGATCTACTCCGGTATGGGCGCGACCGTGTGCGATTCTCGTCCCTTGCAAGAAGCGAGGAGCGATGTGTATCAGGCGACACCGCGAGGGACGAGAATCGCCCGGTCCCGGAGAGTTACGCGCGGGCAATGGCGCGCCTGCGTTGCTCGCCTTGTCCATAGTCCTGGCTATTGGAGTTCGGCTCGCGCCTTGGCGCGCCATTGCGCGCGCGTAACGCGCCTCATGCCGGAGTAAATCAGAGGTTCCTTATGGCACAGCTGACAAAAAAGGGCCGGCGCTTGCGGCGCGCGACACGCGGCCGCGCCAAGATCCGCGAACTTGGCACGGCGCGCCTGACGGTGCACCGTACGCCGCGGCACATCTACGCACAGGTGACGACCGCCGACGGCGCACGGGTACTCGCGATCGCCTCGACCGTGCAGGAAGACGTCGCCAAGGACCTGAAGGGCACGGGCAATGCGGCCGCGGCGGCCGCGGTCGGCCGTGCAATCGCCGAGCGCGCGAAGGCGGCCGGCATCACGTCGGTGGCGTTCGACCGCTCCGGCTTCAAGTATCACGGGCGCCTGAAGGCGCTCGCCGAGGCGGCCCGCGAGGCCGGCCTCAAGTTCTGATTCTGGGGGAAGCGTAATGGCACGAGTGGAAAGATCCTCATCCGGCGACGACCTGATCGAAAAGCTGGTCGCGGTCAACCGCACCGCCAAAGTCGTCAAGGGCGGCCGGCAGTTCGGCTTCACGGCGCTGACCGTGGTCGGCGACGGCGCAGGCAAGGTCGGCTTCGGTTATGGCAAGGCGCGCGAGGTGCCGACGGCGATCGCGAAGGCCATGCAGCAGGCGCGCAAGAACATGATGACGGTGCCGCTGCGCAGCGACTCGCTGCATTACGCCCTGCAGGGGTGGCATGGCACGACCCGCGTCTACATGCAGCCTGCGTCGGACGGCACGGGCGTGATCGCTGGTGGCGGCATGCGCGCGGTGTTCGAGTGCGCCGGCGTGCGCAACGTGCTGGCCAAGTGCTACGGCTCACGTAATCCGATCAATGTCGTGCGCGCGACCTTTGACGCGTTCTCGCGCATAACTGCGCCGGATCGCATTGCTGCGAAGCGCGGCAAGACTCTCCAAGAGATCATGGGCTGATCGCAATGAGCAAGGAACAGCTGAAAGTTACGTTGAAAAGCAGCGTGCACGGGCAACTGCACAATATCCGCGCCTCGGTGTACGGTCTCGGGCTGCGGCGGATTCGCGATTCACGCGTCGTCCCCGACACTGCCGAGGTGCGCGGAATGATCCAGGTCGCGCAGCACCTGCTGGGCGTCGAGCGCGCGTGACGAGCTGAGGAGCGACGAGATGCGACTGAACACTTTGAAACCGGCTGCTGGCAGCAAGAAGCCTCGGCTGCGCGTCGGACGCGGCGCGTCCGCCGGCCAGGGCAAGACTTGCGGCAAGGGCGGCAAGGGCCAGAAGGCGCGTAAGGGTGGCTATCACAAGGTCGGCTTCGAGGGCGGCCAGGTGCCGCTGCAGCGGCGCCTGCCAAAAGTCGGTTTCCGCTCGGCGATGCACGCAACCCGGGCCGAGGTCACGTTGACGGACCTCACCAAGGTGAAGGCTGATGTCATCGATCTCGCCGCGCTGATTGCCGCGAGCGTTGTCCCTTTGCAGACGGAGAAGGCGAAGGTCATCCTGTCGGGCACGATTGCTCGCGCCGTTACGCTGCGCGGCCCTGCAGTGCGCGCGACCAAAGGTGCGCGCGCTGCGATTGAACAGGCGGGCGGCAAGATCGAGGAGGGCGTCGCGGCCTGATCAGCCTGGCGGCGCACAGCAGCACAAGATGGCAACAACGGCAGGCAACGCGACACTCGCGCTCGGTGAAGTCACGCGCTTCACCGAGATGCGTCATCGCCTGCTGTTCATGCTGGGCGCACTGGTCGTCTACCGCATCGGTACCTTCGTGCCGGTGCCCGGCATCGATCCGGTCGCGCTTAAACGGCTGTTCGACAGTCAGGAAGGCACGATCCTCGGGCTGTTCAATATGTTTTCAGGCGGCGCACTCGCGCGTCTTTCGATCTTTGCGATGGGCGTGATGCCCTACATCTCGGCGTCGATCATCCTGCAGATGATGGCGGTCGTCGTGCCATCAATGGCGGCGATCAAGAAAGAAGGCGAGTCCGGGCGCCGCAAGATTACGCAGTGGACCCGCTACTTTACGGTCGTTCTGGCGGCGTTCCAGGGTTTTGCCGCCGCGGTCGCATTCACGAACCAGGGCGTCGTCATCAATCCGGGTCTCTGGTCATTCCTCATACCGGCTGTCGTGACACTGGCCGCGGGCACGATGTTCCTGATGTGGCTCGGCGAGCAGATCACCGAGCGCGGCATCGGCAACGGCATCTCGATGATCATCCTGTCGGGCATCATTTCCGGCCTGCCGGCGGCGATCGGCGGCACGCTCGAACAGGTGCGCTCGGGCGAGATGAATCCGGCCTTCGCGATCCTGCTGGTGCTCCTGATCGGCGCGGTCACCGCATTCTGCGTATTCGTCGAGAGCGGCCAGCGCCGCATTCCGGTTAACTACGCGAAGCGCCAGGTCGGGCGGCGCATGTACGCCGGTCAGACCAGCCACCTCCCATTCAAGCTGAACATGTCCGGCGTGATTCCGCCGATCTTCGCCTCGTCGCTGCTGCTGTTTCCGGCGACGCTCGCGAGCTTCTTCGGCACTGGCGAGAGCACGCGCTGGTTGCAATACGTCGCAGCGGCGCTCGGCTGGGGCCAGCCGCTGCACCTGCTGATCTATGGCAGCCTGATCGTGTTCTTCTGTTTTTTCTACACGGCACTCGTGTTCAATTCACGCGAGACCGGTGAGAACCTGAAAAAGGGCGGCGCCTTCATCCCGGGCATTCGGCCGGGCCAGCAGACCGCCGAATACATCGACAAGGTGCTGACCCGGCTGACGGTCTGGGGCGCGCTGTACGTGACGCTGGTGTGCCTGTTGCCGGAGATCCTGATGTCGTACGGCCGCGTGCCGTTCTACTTCGGCGGCACGTCGCTCCTGATCATCGTCGTGGTCGTCATGGATTTCGTTGCCCAGCTGAATGCGCACCTGATGTCGCACCAGTACGAGGGTCTGATGAAGAAGGCGAACCTGCGCGGCTTGGGCCGTAGCGGCGCGCCGCGCTGAGGACGGCGGTGCCGTCCGGGAGTCGGAGATGAAAGTTCGTCCATCGGTCAGGAAGATCTGCAAGAACTGCAAGATCGTCCGGCGTCGCGGTGTCGTGCGGGTGATCTGCTCGTCGGATGCCCGCCACAAGCAGCGTCAGGGCTGAGAACATGGGGTCCCTAAACTTGCGAAAAGCCGCTTTTCCACGTATGCTGCCGCGTTTTCCGCGGCTCAGGGGTCGGTAGCCATGGCGCGTATCGCCGGCATCAACATTCCGGTCAACAAACACGTCGCCATCGGGCTGACGCACATCTACGGCATCGGCCCTTCGCGCGCGAAGATGGTCTGCGTGGCCGCGGGCGTCGACCCGTCGACGAAGGTGCGCGATCTGACCGAGGCCGAGGTCGCCATGCTGCGCACGCAAATTTCGCGCTTCCTGGTGGAAGGCGACCTGCGGCGCGAGAACTCGATGAGCCTGAAGCGGCTGATGGATCTCGGCTGCTATCGCGGCATACGCCATCGCAAGGGACTGCCGGTTCGCGGCCAGCGCACGCGCACCAATGCGCGCACGCGCAAGGGACCGCGCCGCGCGGCGATCAAGACCAACGTCGCGCTCGCCAAGCATTGAGCCGGCGCCGGCACACAGACTGATCAGGTAGAGAAATGACCGAAGAGAAGAAAGTCGACGAGAAGAAAGTCGAAGAGCAGAAAGACGCGGCACCGGCCGCCGTCAAGACGCGCAAGAAGGCGAAGCGCCAGGTGTCCGAGGGCGTCGCGTACATTCACGCGTCATTCAACAACACGATCGTCACGATAACCGACCGGCAGGGCAATACGCTCGCTTGGGCGACTTCCGGCGGCTCCGGTTTTCGCGGCTCGCGCAAGAGCACGCCATTTGCCGCACAGGTTGCCGCCGAGAAGGCTGGCGTGGCCGCACAGGAACATGGCCTGCGCACCGTCGAGGTCAGGGTCAAGGGTCCCGGCCCGGGTCGTGAATCCGCGGTTCGCGCGCTGAATGCCTGCGGTCTCAAGGTGACGAGCATCGCGGACGTGACACCGATCCCGCACAACGGCTGTCGACCGCCCAAAAAGCGGCGCGTCTGAGGTTCACCGAATCATGGCCAGATACCTGGGTCCCAAGTGCAAGCTCTCGCGCCGCGAGGGCACCGACCTGTTCCTCAAGAGCGGCATCAAGCCGCTAGAGAGCAAGTGCAAGCTTGAAGTCCCGCCGGGCGGCATCAAGGGCGATCGCCGCACGCGCTTGTCGGGCTACGGCGTGCAGTTGCGCGAGAAGCAGAAGCTGCGCCGCATGTATGGCGTGCTGGAACGGCAGTTCCGCAACTATTACGCGAAAGCGGCCGGTCGTTCCGGCTCGACCGGCGAGAACCTGCTGCGCTTCCTGGAATCGCGGCTCGACAACGTCGTTTACCGTATGGGCTTTGCCGCGACCCGCGCCGAGGCGCGCCAGCTGGTCGGCCACAAGGCCATCGAAGTCAATGGCGAGACGGTCAATGTACCGTCCTACCAGTGCGAGGCCGGCGACGTAATCGCCGTGCGCGAGAAGTCCCGCAGCCAGGCGCGCATCGCAGCGGCACTCGCGATCGCGACCCAGGTCGGCCTGCCCGAATGGGTCGAGGTGGATGACCAGAAGTTTGCCGGCACGCTGAAGGCGCTGCCGGATCGCGATCAGATCCTGCCCGACATCAACGAAAATCTCGTCGTCGAGCTTTACTCGAAGTAACAGGTGACGGTAATGCAAGGCTCTGCCACGGAATTCCTCAAGCCCCGCTCCGTCAAGGTCACCGAGACCGCGGCGCGGCAGGCCCGCATCGTGATCGAGCCGTTCGAGCGCGGCTTCGGCCACACGCTCGGCAACGCGCTCAGGCGCGTGCTGCTGTCGTCGATGCCCGGTTGTGCCGTGACCGAGGTCGAGATCGACGGCGTGTTGCACGAGTACACCAGCATCGAGGGTGTGCAGGAGGACGTCGTTGACGTCCTGCTGAATCTCAAGCTGGTCGCAATCGAGATGCACAGTCGCGAGTCGGTTGAGCTGCGCTTGCAGAAGAAGGGCCCGGGCCCGGTTACTGCCGGCGACATCCAGGTCGACCACGATGTCGTCATCGTGAATCCCGAGCTGATCATCGCGAATCTGACGAAGCCGATCGAGCTCGGCATGACGCTCAAGATCGAGCGCGGCCGCGGCTATCGGCCGGCAGTCCAGCGCCTTGAGTTCGAGGAGCAGAGCAGGCCGATCGGCCGGCTGCAGCTCGACGCATCATTCTCGCCCGTGCGGCGCGTGACCTACGCAATCGAGTCCGCGCGCGTCGAGCAGCGCACCGATCTCGACAAGCTGATCATCGACATCGAGACCAATGGCACGATCGGTCCAGACGAGGCGATCCGGCGCGCCGGCAGCATCCTGAAGGACCAGCTGACAGTGTTCGTGGATCTCGAGGGCCACGGCGAATCACCGGGCCGCGACGCGGGCCCGCTGCCGGATCCGATCCTGCTGCGCCCGGTCGACGAACTCGAACTGACTGTCAGGAGCGCGAACTGCCTGAAGGCCGAGAACATCCATTACATCGGCGACCTGGTGCAGCGCACCGAGGTCGAGCTGCTGCGCACGCCGAATCTCGGCAAGAAGTCGCTGACCGAAATCAAGGAAGTCCTCGAGAGCCACGGGCTAACGCTCGGCATGCGTATCGAGGGCTGGCCGCCTGTTTCTCTGCGCCGCGAAGATGAATTGCGCACGGCCTGAGGCCGCGCACGGGAAGCCATAGATGCGTCATCAACTGTCCGGCCGCCAGCTTTCACGCAACAGCTCCCACCGCAAGGCGCTGATGCGCAACATGGCCGCTGCGCTGCTGCGTGAGGAGACGATCCGCACGACACTGCCAAAGGCCAAGGAATTGCGCCGGGTCGTGGAGCCGCTGATCACGCTCGGCAAGAGCGACTCGCTGGCCGGCCGCCGCCGCGCGCAGTCACAGTTGCGCGACACGACCCTGGTCGAGAAGCTGTTCGGCGACATCGGGCCGCGATTCCGCGCCCGCGCCGGCGGCTATACGCGCATCCAGAAAATGGAGCCGCGCATGGGCGACATGGCGCCGATGGCGCTGATGCAGCTGGTCGAGGCCGACGCAGCGCCCACCACCGCGCCCCCTGAAAAGCCCGACCCGAAGAAAGCGGCGAAGAAAGCCGGGAAGAAGGCCGCGCCGAAGAAGCAGGCTGCCAAGGCCGCTGCGGAGCCAAAGCGCCGCAAGAAGGCCGCAGCCTGAAGATTTCCATACCTGCAAGCCTTGCCTAGCGGCGGGCTCAGTAGTCGCCATGGAGAAAGCCGGGGTCATCCCCGGCTTTTTTTT
>CAYYQQ010000066.1:0-14276 GCA_964473595.1 uncultured Steroidobacteraceae bacterium
GGTTACGGCCTCGAACTGGCGCGCGATGCCGCGAGCGGCGAGCCATTGGAGCCGGATCGGTACTATCATTTCCAGGCGGGCCGTGGCGTGCTGGCGGTACGCGACGTGGCTGGCGATCCGGTTGCAATCCGGGGCTGCGACATGCTCGCGGTGTCCCGCGGCGAATTCGATCAGCCTGCTGCGCTCGCTGCCGCCAGGCGGATCCTGCGCGCCGCGATTGGTCATTGTCTCGAGGGTCGTGGCCTGCACAGCCGCGAAGTGATGCTGGCATTGCGCCAGCGGGAGCAAGATGCGTGAGCCCGACATCCATCAATCTCGGCGTCAATATCGATCACGTCGCGACGCTGCGGCAGGCCCGCGGTGGGCGCTCGCCAGATCCATTGCAGGCCGCACTGACGGCCGAGCAGTGGGGCGCCGACAGCATCACGCTGCATCTGCGGGAGGATCGCCGCCACATCCAGGACCGCGACGTGCAGGCAATGCGCGCTGCGTTGCAGACACACATGAACCTGGAGATCGCGGCGACCGGGGAAATGCTCGATATCGCGGTGCGGGTCCTGCCAACCGATATCTGCCTGGTGCCTGAGCGGCGCAGCGAATTGACCACCGAGGGCGGCCTCGACGTGGTCGGCCAGCAAGCCGTAATCGCGGCAGCCTGTAAGCGCCTGCGTAGCGCCGGCATCCGCGTGGCGCTTTTCATCGACCCGGATCTGCCCCAGGTCGATGCGGCGGCGCGCAGCGGCGCGGCTGTCATCGAGCTGCATACAGGAAGTTATTCGGAAGCGCAGGGTCCGGAGCGGGCGCGCGAAATCGGACGGTTGCGCGCTGCGGCGCGGCATGCGGCCGTCCACGGGCTCATCGCGCACGCCGGGCACGGGCTCGACTACCACAACGTGCAGCCCGTGGCAGCGATCCAGGAACTGGCGGAACTCAACATCGGCCACGCCATCATCGCTCGCGCGGTCATGACGGGCCTCGGCCCGGCGGTCGCGGAAATGAAGCGACTGATGCGGGAAGCGCGCGACGCATGATCTTTGGCATTGGCACGGACGTGGTGCGGATCGAGCGCATCGCCGCCGCATACGAACGTTTCGGCGCCCATTTCGTCGAACGGCTGCTGTTGCCGCAGGAGCGTGCCGTATTCGACGCCAATCGCAGGGCGGTCCGTTTCCTGGCAATGCGCTTTGCCGCAAAAGAAGCGATCGTCAAGGCGCTCGGTACCGGCTTCGGTCATGGGGTCTGGATCCGGGATGTCGGTTTCCTCGCCAATGCCTGGGGCCGTCCGGAGGTCCTGTTCTCGGCGCGCGGCAGGGCGGTCGCCGACAAGCTGGGTGCCGGCGATGGCCACGTCAGCCTGACGGATGAAGCGGGCCTCGTGATTGCGGTCGCCGTGATGATGAAAAAGCCGTGACCGATACGCTCAATTGCCTGGTCTTCGATATCGAGACCATTCCGGACGTCGAGCTCGGCCGCCGCCTCCCGGGCCTTGCCGAGGCTGATGACGCGGCGATCGCCGAAGCGATGTTCGCGCGTCGGACCGAGGAGACCGGATCGTCATTCCTGCCCTTCGAGCAACACCGCGTCGTCGCGATCTCGGCGGCGCTGCGGACTGGCAACGAACTGCAGGTGTGGAGTATCGGCAGTCTCGAAAGCACCGAGGACGATCTGCTGCGCCGGTTCTTCGGCGGCCTGGAGAAATTGCGGCCCACGCTGGTTTCCTGGAATGGATCCGGCTTCGACCTGCCGGTCCTGCACTACCGGATGCTGAAACACGGCATCGCCGCGCCAACCTACTGGGATACCGGTGAGTTGGACCGAGATTTTCGCTGGAATAATTACCTGAGCCGTTATCACACGCGGCACACGGATCTGATGGACGTGCTGTCCGGCTACCAGCCGCGCGGGCGAGCAAGCCTTGAGCATGTCGCGGAACTCCTGGGGCTGCCCGGAAAGCTCGGTATGGGTGGCGACAAGGTGTGGGACGCGTGGCGCGAAGGACGCCTTGCGGAGATCCGCGACTACTGTGAAACCGACGTGTTGAACACCTATCTCATCTACCTGCGATTCGAGCTGATCCGCGGGCGGCTGACACCGGCGATTCATGCCAGCGAGCTCGCGCGCGTGCGGTCCTGGCTCGGCGAGCGCAAGGACGCGCATTGGCGCACTTTTGAGACAGCCTGGAAGGTCCAATGAATCTGGCGCCGGAGCCGGAAACGGCTGAGATCAGCTCGCTCGATCATGACGGGCGCGGTGTGGCCCGGATCGACGGCAAGGCGGTGTTTGTGGAAGGGGCGTTGCCTGGCGAGCAGGTGCGCCTGCGGCGGACCCACAGGCGAAGGCGCCATGACGAAGCTGTCATGGTCGAGTTGCTGCGAGCATCACCGGATCGCGTCACCCCGCGCTGCCGGCATTTCGGCAACTGCGGCGGATGCTCGCTGCAGCATCTCGCGCACGCTGCCCAGCTGGAAGCCAAGAGCAGGCAGGTGGCGGAGGAACTCGAGCGCATCGGCGGCGTGCGCCCCGATACCTGGTTGCCGCCACTGGCCGGCCCGGTCTGGTCCTACCGGCGCCGCGCGCGTCTCGGCTGCAAGTACGTCGTGGCCAAGGGCCGGGTGCTGGTCGGTTTTCGCGAACGTGGCAGCCCCTATCTCGCGGACCTCCAGCATTGCGACGTACTGGTCGAGCCTGTGGGCAGCCTGATCGCGGAACTCGCGGGGCTGATCGGCGAGCTCAGCATCCGCGACCGATTGCCGCAGATCGAAGTCGCGGCGGCCGACAATGCGACTGTGCTGGTGTTGCGCGTGCTGGATCCGCCGAGCGAGGCCGATCTCGCCAAGCTCCGGGAATTCCAGTCGCGGCGTGCAGTCGAGCTGTACCTGCAGCCCGGCGGTCTCGACACTGTGGTGCCACTCTCGCCGCCGGCGACACCGCTCTATTACGAATTGCCAGGCGTCCCGGCAGGAATCGCGTTCGCGCCGACCGACTTCATCCAGGTGAACGCCGGACTCAACCGCCTGATGATCGAGCGTGCGCTCGAGCTCCTGTCACCCATGGCGGACGATCAGGCGCTGGACCTTTTTTGCGGGCTCGGAAATTTCAGCCTGCCGCTGGCGCGCCGCGTGGCCCGCGTGACCGGCGTCGAAGGCGATCCGCGGCTGGTCGAGCGTGCGCGAGCGAACGCATTGCAGAACGGCGTCGACAACGCCGAGTTTCACGCGGCCGACCTGAACGTCAACGTTTCGCAGGCGCCGTGGGCCCGCGCTGATTACGACCTGGTGCTCCTCGATCCCCCGCGCGCGGGTGCCCGCGAGGTGCTGACGGTTGTCGCGACAGGCAGGCCGCGGCGCATCGTGTACATTTCCTGCCATGCGGGGACGCTCGCCCGCGATGCGGGAATACTCGTCCAGCAGCATGGCTACAAGCTGGTCGCAGCAGGCATCATGGACATGTTTCCGCACACCTCGCATGTCGAATCGATCGCCCTGTTCGAGCCGGCAGGCGAGCGGCGCATGACGCGGGGGCGGACATGACGCTGGGCCCGGTCATGGTGGACCTGAAGGGCATCGCGCTCGAGCCGGACGAGCGCGAAATGCTGGGGCATCCGCTGGTTGGCAGCGTGATCCTGTTCAGCCGCAACTACGAGAGCCCCGCCCAGCTTGCACGCCTCGTTGCGGAGATCCATGCAATCCGCTCACCGTCATTGCTGGTCGCCGTGGATCAGGAGGGCGGCCGCGTGCAGCGATTCCAGCAGGGATTCACACGACTGCCTTCCATGCGTGCAGTCGGGCGCCGCTACAACGGCGAACGGGGCGAGGGACTCGCGCTCGCGCGCCGGCTCGGATGGCTGATGGCCGCGGAGCTGCGCGCCTTTGGCATCGACCTGTCGTTTGCGCCCTGCCTAGACCTCGACTATGGCGTCAGCCAGGTGATCGGCGATCGCGCCTTGCATGTAAATTCGGCAGCCGTCGGTGAGCTTGGCGTCGCGTACATGCTGGGCATGCGGGAAGCCGGGATGGCGGCGACCGCCAAGCATTTTCCGGGGCACGGCGCGGTAGCCGCCGATTCGCATGTATCGGTGCCGGTGGACCGACGCGACCGGAGCGACATCGTCGCCGACCTGCTGCCGTATCGCCGGATGATCGCCAATGGCCTGACAGCTGTCATGGCGGCCCATGTCGTGTTTCCCGAAGTGGACGCCATGCCCGCGAGCCTGTCGGCGCACTGGATTCGTGAGGTCCTGCGCGGCGAGCTTGGTTTCCAGGGCGCGGTCTTCGCGGACGATCTCTCGATGGGAGGCGCGGCGGCATTCGGCGATATCAGTGCGCGTGCCGAGCTCGCACTCGCGGCCGGCTGCGATGTGCTGCCAGTTTGCAACGATCGTGCCGCCGTACTTCAGTTGCTCGGCGCGATGAGGCATACGAGCGATCCGGTGGGCGGCCTGCGTCTCGCACGCCTGCACGGCCGCGACGGGCTGGAATCGGGGGCCTTGAAATCCGATCCGCGCTGGCTTGAAGGTGTCACGGCAGCGCGCCGCTGCATGGAACGACCCGAGCTTCAACTCGAGGGCGATCGCAACGCCTGAGCGCTGTCACGCGGCCCGCGGGTTCAAGCCTCGAGAGTGGCAAGCAGCTCGTCAGCGATCAACATGCGGGCCGGGCCATCGGCAGCTGCCAGCTTTATCCGCAGGCGGTGCGAACCGTCCAGCCGAAAGCGTCCATCACTTTTCTGGACCAGCCGGATGACACGGGCGGGATCGACGCGATGCTCGCTTGCGAACTCCACGACACCAGCCGTCGCACCAATCTCGAGCCGGCGGATGCCGAGGCATGCCGCTCGCAGCTTGAGCCGGTGCACGCGGAACATCGTCTGGGCAGGCGGCGGCAGCGGTCCAAACCGGTCGATCATTTCCACCTGCAGGTCATCGAGTTGTGCGGCATCCGGGGCGCTGGCCATGCGCTTGTATAGCTGCAGGCGCAGGTGGACGTCCGGCATGTAGTCTTCCGGCAACAACGCGGGAAGTTGCAGATCGACTTCGGGTCCCGCGTGCAATGGGCGCTCCAGGTCGGGTTCGCGCCCCTCACGCAAGGCACGCACGGCGCGGTCCAGGAGCTCGAGATACAGGCTGATGCCGATCTCCTGGATCTGGCCGCTTTGCTCCTCGCCAAGCAATTCACCGGCGCCACGGATTTCGAGATCCTGGGTGGCAAGCGTGAATCCTGCACCGAGATCCTCAAGCGCCTCGATGGCCTCCAGCCGCCTGGCAGCTTCCACCGGCAACGCCGCCTTCGGCGGTGAAATCAGATAGGCCCAGGCGCGGTGGTGCGATCGGCCGACGCGCCCGCGCAGCTGGTGCAACTGCGCGAGACCGAAGCGTTCTGCACCGTCGATCAGGATCGTATTGGCAGTCGGCACGTCGATTCCGGACTCGATGATCGTCGTGCAGACCAGCACCTCGAACCGGCGGTGGTAGAAATCGAGCATCAACCGTTCGAGGTCACGCTCACGCATTCGGCCATGACCGACACGCACGGTGGCCTCGGGCACGAGCCTGCGCAGGCGTTCAGCAAACAGTTCGATACCCTCGATCGAGTTGTGCACGACATAAACCTGTCCGCCGCGGCGGATCTCGCGCAGGCAGGCTTCGCGCACCAGGCTGTCGCTCCATTCACAGACAAATGTCTCGATGGCGACCCGCTCGGCCGGTGGCGTCGTCATCAGCGAAAGCTCGCGCAGGCCGCCGAGCGCCATGTTGAGCGTTCGCGGGATCGGCGTTGCCGTCAATGTCAGCATGTCCACGTCGGCGCGCATCTGCTTCAGGCGTTCCTTGTGTGCGACGCCGAATCGATGCTCCTCGTCTACGACGACGAGCCCGAGGTCGCGGAACAGGACATCGCGCTGCAACAGGCGATGGGTGCCGATGACGACGTCCACAGTGCCCGATGCCAGCCCGGCGATGACCTCGCGCTGTTCCACGGCGGTACGGAATCGCGACAGGCTCTCGACCTTGATCGGCCAGTCCGCGAAGCGGTCGGCGAATGTCTGCGCATGTTGCTGGGCAAGCAGGGTGGTCGGAACCAGCACGGCGACCTGCCTGCCGCCCTGCACGGCAGCAAATGTTGCACGCAGTGCGACTTCGGTCTTGCCGAATCCGACATCGCCGCAGATGACCCGGTCCATGGGCGAGCCTGCTCGCATGTCGGCGAGCACGGCGTCGATCGCGTCCCGCTGATCCACAGTTTCCTCGAATGGAAACCCCGCCTCGAAGGCGCGGTAGCTAGAATCGTCGAATTCAATCGCGCGACCCTGCCGCGCCGCGCGCCGCGAGTACAGATCCAGCAGTTCAGCTGCGACATCGCGCAGGCGGGCGGCGGCCCGACGGCGTGCCCTGGCCCACTGTTCCGTGCCGAGCTTGTGCCAGGGCGCCGCGTCTGGCGAGCCGCCGGTGTAGCGTGTCACCCGGTCGAGTGCATGCACCGGCACGTACAACAGATCGCCGCCGGCGTACTCGACGACCAGGAATTCGGCTGGATTGCCGTCCACCTGCATGACCCGGAGTCCGCGATAGCGCCCGACGCCGTATTCCTCGTGGACCACGGGTGCGCCGGGCGATAACGCGGCGAGCTCGCGCAGAATGGCTTCCGGATCGCGATCCGCGCGCCGGCGCCGCCGCTCCTGGCGCGCCCGCTCGCCGAACAGCTGATCTTCGGCGACCAGAGCGAGATGCCGGTTGGGCAGGACCAGCCCGCGCACGTCCGGCGCGACCGCGATGGCCAATGACTGTTCACCCGCGGCGAATGCGACCCAGCCGGCAACCTCGACAGCGCGCAGATCCTGGCGTCGCAGCAGTTCGAGCAGCAGCTCGCGCCGGCCCGCCGAATCGGCGGTCAGCAGCACGCGGCCCGCGAAGCGCGCGTGGAAAGCCGCAAGTGTCGCGGCGGGCAGGGCGGCGCGCGCATCGGCGCGCAGTTCAGGTGGCGGTTCCGAGCCAAAGTTGCGGATTGGCAGCAGCGCGGCGAGCGGCTCGGCCTTGACGGATGTCACGAGTACCCGCGCGCGCGTCGAAAGCGCCACCGAGATCGCATCGGCAGTCGCGAAAGCCTCGGCCGGCGGCAGGATGGGGCGCTCGCGATCGTGCCGCCTCTGCTCGTAACGGTCCGCGACTTCGGCCCAGGCGAGCGGCAATGCATGCTCGAGGTCCGCCGTGTCGACGATCACGATCGAAGGCGGCAGGTACTCGGCGAGTGTCGCAGTCTGGTCGAAGAAGAAAGGTAGCCAGGCTTCGATGCCGGCCGGGGCGAGCCCCTGCGTCACGGCGCGATAAACCGGGCTGGCTTGCGGGTCGCCTTCGAAACGCTCGCGCCAGCGGCTGCGAAATCCCGCGACGGCCTCGGGCGACGTCGGAAACTCACGTGCCGGCAACAGGCGAACGCTGTCGAGCCGCTCGGCGGATCGCTGGTCGGCGGGATCGAAACTGCGGATGCTTTCGATCTGGTCATCAAACAGGTCGAGACGGAAGGGCTGGGCCGCTCCGGCTGGGTAGAGATCGAGGACCGATCCACGCACGGCGAATTCGCCGGGACTCAGGACCTGCGTGACATGCGCATAACCCGCGCCTGCCAGGCGTGCGCGCAAGCGCGCCAGATCGATGCGTTGCCCAGCACTCAGCTCAAAGGCGTGCGCATCGATGAATCGTCGCGGCGGCAGCCGGTCGAGCAACGCTGCTTTGGTCGTGACGATCAGGCCGCGCTTGAGATCCGGCAGAGCGGCTAGTGTGTGCAGGCGCTGTGAAACGATGTCGGGGTGCGGCGAGAAGGGGTCGTAAGGCAGGGTTTCGCGGTCTGGAAAGGACAGCAGGGTCTGGCCCGGTCCGGCGAAGAACGCCAGTTCCGCGAGGGTCCGGTCCGCTTCGCGACCCGTCGGCGCGACCACCAGCACCGGTGCCGACACCGGCGCCGCTTCGGCTAGCACCCAAGCCAGGCTGCTGCCATAAAGTTCGCCCCATCGGGTAGCGCCCGGGGCTGCAGGCAGTACGATCCTGTGGTCGTTTTCGTTCACGAAGCTCCCCGCAGGCAGAACACCCCGTTCCGGGGCGTGCCCGGCGGGGTCAGGGAGCGGAGGATACCCGCGCCGGAGCCGGCCGCAAGGCGGGCCAGCCACGAGGCAGGCCGGCCTGCCGCTATCTCACAATAACGGCGTGCAGAACGCGGTCATTTTCGAAGTACACGGCAAACTGGGCATAGTCCCAGCGCGTGATCGGGGGTTCCCCGACCGCCGCATGGCGGGTGACGGGTTCGCCATAGCGGCTCTGCACCGTGGACATCGTGCTGCCCCGTTGCGGGCGTTCGACGGCGGCCGCAGGGTCAGTCGTCGGCAAGCCGAGTGTCTCCGCCCAGGCGGGGCCCGCTGTGAGCAGCGCGAGCAGTAGCAATGTGCGTACGATAGTCATCGAGATTCCTCCGCCGGGCAGTGTAGCACCGGCTGGAAATCTGGCGAGATTGCTGCGATAAATCCTTGATAGGCATCCCGAATTTGACCAATAAACACCCATGCTGACTCCTCTGCCGCTGGGGCTCGGCCTGCGTTACGTGCGCGCCCGCAAGCACCAGTATTTCGTCTCCTTCATCAGCTGGGTATCGCTCTCGGGTATTTGTCTCGGCGTCGCCGCCCTGATCACGATCCTGTCGGTCATGAATGGCTTCGAGGGCGAGCTACGGAGCCGCCTGCTGGCGCTTTCGGCGCATGCGTCCTTGCCCTCGCCGGCCGGCGCCGCCGCACTGAAAGACCTGGCAGTCCGTGCCCGGCAGCAGCCCGGCGTCACCGATGCCCTACCATTCATCGAGGTGCAGGGGCTGGTATCCGACGGGCCGGAACTCGCGGGCGTGGCGCTACGCGGCATCGCTGCTTCGGACTACGGACCAGACGCTGTCTTGCGTACCGCGATGCAGGAAGGCTCGCTCGACGCGCTGGTCGCGGGCAGTGATCACATCGCGCTAGGGCGCGCGCTCGCGATCCAGTTGCAGGTGGGCATCGGCGACACGGTGACGGTGTTGCTCCCGCGCATGGATGCCGATGGGAGTCTGACGCCGCGCATCGGCGCCTTCAAAGTCGCCGGCCTGTTCGAGATCGGGCTGGCCGATCATGACGCCGTGATGGGATTCGCCGCACTCGAGGACGTCGCAAGGCTTGCCGGACCCTCGGCTCCTGCCGGAGTGCACCTGTTCTTCGCGGATCCCTTTGACGCCCCGCGGCTCGCAGCTGCCGTCGCAAGCGCCCTCGGCACGGGTCCTGCGCGCGACTGGACCGTCGATCATGCAGCCTACTTTCGCGCGATCCGCCTCGAGAAGACGATGATGACGGTGATACTGCTGCTGATCGTTTCGGTCGCCGCATTCAACATCGTGGCGAGTCTCGTCATGGTGGTCGCGGAAAAACGCAGTGACATCGCGATCCTGCGCACCATGGGCCTGTCGCGCGCCGGTGTGATTTGGGCGTTCATTGTGCAGGGCACGGTCATCGGGTGGATCGGCACGCTGGCCGGCGTCGGTCTCGGGATCCTGCTCGCGCTTTATGCAGGCGACATCACGCCGGTGCTGGAGCGCTTGTTCGGCTTCCAGATATTCGATGCCGATGTCTACTACATCACGCGCATCCCCTCAGAGCTGCGTGGTGCCGATGTCGCCCTGGTCGCCGGGGCGGCACTCGGGCTGACGTTGGTGTCGACGATTTACCCGGCCCGGAAGGCCGCTGCGACCGAGCCTGCCGAGGCGCTTCGTTATGAATGAACGCTGGCACGGCACGGCCGCCTATGCCTGGTGGATCGGTGCGCGTTATCTGCGGGCGCGCCGGGAAAATCGCTTTGTCGGGTTCATCTCGGGGACCTCGATGGCCGGCATCGCACTCGGAGTTGCGGTGCTGATCGCTGTGCTGTCGGTCATGAATGGATTCGAACGCGACTTGCAGGCGAGGATCCTGGGTGTGGTGTCCCACGCGACGCTGGAGGGCACGCAAGGCAGGCTCGACGACTGGCGGGAACTGCGCCGCCGCACGACTGGCCGGCCCGGCGTCGTGGCGATCGCGCCTTTCATCGAAGGGCGCGCCATGCTGGTCGTTGCGGACCGCTCCGCCGCCGTTGAACTGCGTGCGGTGGTGCCTGCGGACGAACGCGCCGTTTCATCCCTGCACCGGCATCTCAGCGGCGGTGGACTGGAACAGCTGGAAGCCGGCGCCTACCGCATCCTGCTGGGGCATACGCTGGCCACGGAGCTGGGTCTAGCCATAGGCGACACCGTGCTGGTCGTCATCGCGCAGGGCAATGTGACGCCCGCCGGTGTCGTGCCGCGCATGCGGCGATTCACGGTGGCAGGGCTGATCGATGTCGGCATGTACGAATACGATCGCGGCCTTGCCCTGTTGCACCTGGAAGACGCGCGCCGGCTCTATCGGATGGGCGATGCGGTGACCGGATTGCGCTATGCATTTGCCGACGGCGAAACCGCGGGCCAGCAGATCCGCGCGCTGGCTGAAGGCCTCGGCGGCGGTTACCTCGTCAGCGACTGGAGCCGCCGACACGCGAACTTCTTCCGCTCGATCCAGGTCACCAAGTCGATCATGTTCGTGGTGTTGCTGCTGGTGGTCGCAGTCGCGGCGTTCAACATCATCTCGACGCTGGTGATGGTCGTGAAGGAAAAGCGTTCCGATATCGCGATCCTGCGCACCCTGGGCGGCACGCCGCGCGACATCCTGACGATATTCGTCGTGCAGGGCGCCGCGATCGGCGTGGTCGGGACGGGGGCGGGCGTGGCGCTCGGTCTGCTGATCGCGCACAACATCACGGCAATCGTCGGCGGCCTGGAACGCCTGCTGGGCATCACGCTCGTGGATCCGCAGGTCTATTTCATCTCGGAGTTGCCGGCTGACGTGCAGTCCGGGGACGTACTGGTAATCGCCGCGACGGCGCTCGTGCTCGGTATTGCGGCAACCCTCTATCCGGCCTGGCGTGCAGCCAGCACGCAGCCGGCCGAAGCTCTCCGTCATGAGGTTTGAGACACAAACATGAATGACTCGGTGGTGCTGGCATGCGAAGGCCTGGTCAAGGAATTCCGGCAGGGGCCCGCTACGGTGAGCGTGCTGCGAGGCGTCAATGCGTCGATCCGCCGCGGCGAGCGGCTCGCGGTCGTCGGCGCGTCGGGATCCGGCAAGACGACGCTATTGCAGCTGCTGGGCGGACTCGACCTCCCGACTTCCGGCCGCGTGCTGATCGATGGCCGCGAAATGTCCGCGCTGCCGGATGTCGAGCGCGGAAGGCTGCGCAATGTCGCGATGGGATTCGTGTACCAGTTCCACCACCTGTTGCCGGAGTTCAGCGCGCTCGAGAATGTCGCGATGCCGCTCCTGATACGACGGTTGCCGCGTGCGGAGGCCAATGAGAGGGCGCGGGCGCTGCTGGCGCGCGTCGGGCTCGCGGATCGGCTCACGCATCGGCCCTCCGAATTGTCCGGCGGCGAGCGCCAGCGCGCGGCGGTCGCACGCGCATTGGTGACGCAGCCGCGGATCGTCCTGGCCGACGAACCGACGGGCAATCTGGATGGCGCGCACGCGCGGCAAATATTCGCGCTGATGATGGAGCTGAATCGCGAACTGGGCACCAGTCTCGTCATCGTCACGCATGACACCCAGCTCGCCGCGCGCATGGATCGCGTGCTGACCCTGGAAGACGGATTACTGCTCGAACGCAAGAGCTGACCGCACAACGCGGTGGTCGCTGCCGATCCAATATCGGCGCTGGCCCCTGACGGACGATCCGCGATGCCCTGGCTCGTGCTGGCCTTCTGTGCCGGCGCTGCCGCCGTTCATTCCCTTCCCGTGCTGCCGACGCAGGCCGGCCTGCTGGCGACCGTCATGGCAGGAATACTCGTGCGGCCGCGTTGGCCGGTCCTTGCGGCGATGTTGTTCGGGCTCGCCTGGACCGCATTCGGAGCAAGGCGAATCGTTGTAAACGACTGGCCATGCGCACGCGATCGCGAGGTCGTCGACCTGCATGGGGTCGTGAGCGCTCCGGCCACCATGCGCGAGGGACGCGTCGAATTCGACATTCGTGTGGTCGATCCGACCGGATCAGGCACGCCTTCGGATCTGCGGCTCAGCTGGTACGAGGCAACCGCAATTCCGCTGCCAGGCCAGCACTGGCGCATGACGGCACGACTGCGCTGTCGCAACGGCTTCTCGAATCCGGGGACGCCGGATCGGGAACTCGAGTTGTTGCGGCAGGGGATCGGCGCCACCGGATACCTCGTTACCGGATCCGCGCCAATGCTGCTCGCAGACCTGCCATGGCAATACCCGGTGCAGCGACTGCGTGCGCGCATCGCTTCCGATATCAGCACGTCGCTGTCATCCAGCGCCTCGGCAGCGATACTGCAGGGCCTCTCGGTGGGCGTACGTGGCAATGTGCCCGAGAAGCTATGGGATGCGTTTGCCGCGACCGGCATTGCGCACCTGATGGCAATCTCAGGCGTGCACGTCACCGGTTGCGCCCTATTTGCGCTGCTTTTGCTGCGGGTCGCCTGGCGGTTTCCGTGGGTCAGGCCGCGGCAGGGCAGGATCGCCATCGAGATGGCTGTAGTGGTGATGACGACGATCGCCTATGCCGCGCTCGCGGGTGCTTCACTGCCGACACTGCGGACGCTCGTGATGGTCGGAATCGTTTCATGGCAGCGCGTATTGCGGCGCGCCATGCCGGTGCACCTGTCATTGGCGCTCGCGGCCTTGCTGCTGGTTGCAGCCGACCCGCTGGCCGTGAGCTCGACCGGATTTTGGCTGTCATTCGTGGCAACCGCTGCCTTGCTGTCCCTGATCGACGCGGGGCCTGGATGGCTGAACCGCCTGTCGGCATTCCTGCGCGAGCAGACGGCGATGCTCTTGCTGCTCACACCAGTACTGGCTGTCGCTTTCGGCCGGCTCTCATTCATTGCGCCGCTGGTGAATGCAATCGCAATACCAGTTTTCAGCTTCGTGTTGCTGCCTGTCATCCTGCTGGCTACGGCGCTCACCGCGCTTTGGCCCGGTAGCGCCGCCGGTATCTGGCAGACGCTTGCCACCGGTCTTGACGCAACCTGGCCGTGGTTGATCGCGGCAGGTCAGCTGGAATTCGCGACCTGGTGGCCGGCTGCGCAGCCCATGGCACTCGTCATCACAGCTGGCGCAACTGCGTTTGTTTCGTTATTGATTCCATTGCGTGGCCTTCGCATCGCAGCGGCCGTAATGCTGATGGCGGTCGTGCTGGGACGCGGCGAACGGCCGGCTGAGAATGCCTGGATCCTGACGGTGCTTGATGTGGGGCAGGGCCTCGCTATCATCGTGCAGACCCGCAACCACGTGCTCGCCTTTGATACCGGCCCACGCTGGCGTAACGGTTCCGCGGCCGCACGCGTTTCCTTGTTGCCCTGGCTACGCGCCCATGGCATCCGCCGCATCGACCGGCTGGTACTCAGTCACGACGATATCGATCACACCGGCGGCGCAAGCATCCTGCGCGAATCACTCCCGATCGCCGAAACCATCGTGGGCCCGGGGGTGAACACGAGGGGAGCCTCGACGCCGTGCCGGCGCGGCGATGGCTGGCACTGGGACGGCGTCGAATTCCAGATGTTGCATCCGGTGAGCGGGGCGCATGGCAGCGACAATAACAACTCATGTGCGCTTCGTGTCACCGGAGCCGGGGGCAGTGCGTTGTTGCTGGCCGATCCCGAAGCGGATGCCGAGGAAGAGCTCCTGTCGCAATCGCTTGCCGCTGATGTCGTGCTGGTGCCGCACCATGGCAGTCGTACCTCATCCGGACCGCGCCTCATTGCTGCCGTCGGCGCGCAACTCGGCATCGTTTCGGCGGGTTTTGGCAATCGCTGGAACTTGCCCGATGCGGGTGTCATCGCACGCTGGCGTGCCGCTGGTGCAACCGTACTGACCACGGCGGATGTCGGTGCCATCACCGTGAATTTCGCGGCGGCTCCCGGCAGAATTGAAGTCCAGGCGCATCGACTGGAGTCCCGGCGTTGGTGGCGCAGGGGTGCGTCCCACTGAACGGGTAGGGCATCGATACAGCGGTCACGCTATCATGCCGCCGCATGTGGGAAATCATCGTTGCCGGCGGCCCGGTCATGGCGCCGATCATCCTGTGCTCGGTGGTCGCCGTGGCCATCGTGGTCGAGCGCCTCTGGACACTGCAGCGCAAGCGCGTCATTCCACGCGAGCTGACGGACCGTGTGTGGAAACTGGTTGAA
>CAYYQQ010000067.1:0-14149 GCA_964473595.1 uncultured Steroidobacteraceae bacterium
TGCAGACCCATCTGATCGGCGATTTCCTGCGTCGAGTAACCCATCATGACCTGCAGCACCAGCGGCTCACGGTATTCATCATCGAGCCGGAACAGGGCTTCGCGCATCTCCGCGAGCCCGGCATCGTCTTCAGCCGCGAGCACGTCCGCCTCGGCGGCCACCAGCGCGTCGAGGTCGGTCACCTCGTGACGTTTGCGCTCGAATGAACGGGCGAATTCCCGGCGCACGATCGTCAGAAGCCAGGATTTCGCCTTGCCCTCCTCGGCGAGCACGTCAAACGACTTCCAGGCCCGCAACAGCGCCTCCTGCACGACGTCCTCGGCGAGTTGCCGGTCCCGGCCGAGCCAGAACGCAAAGCGCAGCAGGTCTGGGCGCAAGGTTTCGCACAGCGTCGCGAAGCGCTGCCGCCCATCCGTACCGCGCTCGTCGCCGTTCATGTATAAAGACCGGCCATAGAAGGGTTTTATTTCCGGCCCCGAGTGGGCGACGTTACCGTAGCCGGGCCAGGAGTCTCATGGGCCAGCGTGTCACCGGGAGTTATCCTATAACGAGGCCGAGGCGCATGCGCCGCGACCTGTTTTCCCGCCGGCTCGCCCGGGAATCCCGGGTTACGGCCGATGACCTGATCCAGCCCCTGTTCGTCATCGAGGGAAGCAAGCGGCGCGAGCCCATTGCCTCGATGCCCGGCATCGAGCGCCTGAGCATCGATCTCCTGGTCGCGGAGGCCGGGCGCCTCGCTGGTCTCGGTATTCCCGCCGTCGCGCTGTTTCCGGTTCCCGATCCATCGTCCAAGACGGAGGACGGCCGTGAGGCCTGGAATCCCGATGGTCTCGCGCAGCGCACGGTTCGCGAACTCAAGCGCGCCGTACCCGGTCTCGGCGTGATCACCGACGTCGCGCTCGATCCATTCACGACTCATGGCCAGGACGGGATCATCGACGATACCGGGTTCGTCCTGAATGACGTGACGGTCGCGGCGCTCGTGAAGCAGGCGCGCTCCCACGCGGCCGCCGGCGCCGACATGGTCGCCCCGTCGGACATGATGGACGGGCGGATCGGGGCGATCCGCTCGGCGCTGGAGCAGGACGGTCATCACGATACGCGGATTCTCGCTTATTCGGCGAAGTACGCTTCCTGCTTCTACGGACCATTCCGCGATGCCGTCGGTTCCGCGACCGCCCTCGGCAAGGCCGACAAATCGACCTACCAGATGGACCCGGCCAACAGCGACGAGGCGCTGCGCGAGGTAGCGCTCGATATCTCGGAAGGCGCGGACATCGTGATGATCAAGCCGGGGCTGCCCTATCTCGATATCGTGCGGCGCGTGAAGGACGAATTCGGCGTGTCGACATTCGTCTACCAGGTCAGCGGTGAGTACGCGATGCTCGCGGCTGCGATCGCCAATGGCTGGCTCGAGGAGCGCGCGGCGGTGCTCGAGAGTCTTACCTGCATCAAGCGCGCCGGCGCCGACGGTATCCTGAGCTACTACGCCGGCCGCGCCGCTGGCTGGCTGGCTGCGCGGGGACTGACAGCATGACTGCACATGACGGTCCGGGTCGCTACGCACTGTTCGGTCATCCGGTCAGCCACAGCTGGTCGCCATTCATCCACGGCCTGTTCGCCCGGCAGTTCGATCACGTCGTGGACTACAAGCTGTGCGACGTCGATCCCATGTCGTTCCGGCGCGCCGTCATCGATTTCTTTGTCGAGGGCGGCGCCGGCGCCAATGTCACGCTGCCGCACAAGCCCGCAGCGGCCGAGATCGTCAACGAACTCTCGGCGCGCGCCGAGCGTGCCCGCGCCGTCAACACGATCATCCGCAGGAGCCCGACGGAGCTGCTCGGCGACAACACCGACGGCGCCGGTCTGGTGACCGATCTGGTCAGCAATCTCGGCGTCACTGTCAGCGGTTCGCGCCTGCTGGTACTCGGCGCCGGCGGCGCCGTGCGTGGCGTGCTGGCGCCACTGCTCGAGCAGGAGCCGCGCGAGGTTCGCATCGCGAACCGCACACCCGAGCGCGCAGTGCGCCTGCGCGACGACTTTTCTGATCTCGGGGAGATTTCGGCCTCGAGCTTCGACGAGGTCGACGACCTGCCCTGGGACATCGTCATCAATGCGACCGCCGCGAGTCTTGCCGGCGAGGTGCCGGCGCTGCCACCGCGTGCCATCGGGCGCGACACCATCTGCTACGACATGGCCTATGGGCGCGGCGACACAGTATTCATGCGCTGGGCCACGGAACGCGGCTCATCGCGCTCTTACAAGGGCTGGGGCATGCTGGTCGAGCAGGCCGCAGAATCCTACCGGCTGTGGCACGGCGTACGGCCGGCGACCAAGCCCGTGCTGGACGCGCTCGAGCGGCTTTAACCGCCCTTCAAGTAATCGTTCTTCAACGCCACGTAGTGCTCGGCCGATTCTGCGAGCATCGCGATTTCCGGAGCGCGGAGCGCGCGCGCCCGGCGCGCCGGACTACCGACCCACAGCGTTCGCGGTGCCAGCTTCTTGCCGGCCGGCACCAGGCTGCCCGCGCCGATGATGACTTCGTCGCCGACGAGCGCGCCGTCCATCACGATCGCGCCCATGCCGACAAGGCAGCGGTTGCCGATCGTGCAGGCGTGCAGGATCACGCCGTGTCCGACCGTGCACTCCGCTCCCACCAAAAGTGGAATTCCCTCTGCTCCTGCGAGCCGCGCGCTTGCGACGTGCAGGATGCTGCCGTCCTGAATGCTGGTGCGCGCGCCGATCTCGATGTAATTGACGTCCCCGCGCAGCACCGCGCCGGGCCAGATCGAGGCGTCGTCGCCGATGGTCACGCGGCCGATTACGACGGCGGCCGGGTCGATCCAGACCCGTTGCCCGATGACGGGCCGGGCCTCGCGGTAGGGACGGATATTCATGTCAGCGCATTGTCACGAATTCCTCGGCGCTCGTGGGATGGATCGCGACCGTGTCGTCGAAGTCGCGCTTGGTCGCGCCCATGCGCAGCGCCACCGCAAACCCCTGCAGCATCTCGTCAGCGCCCATGCCGATCACGTGCAGGCCGACGATGCGATAATCGGCACCCACGGTCACGAGCTTCATCTCGGCGCGGCGCCTGCGCTCCGTCAGGCCGTGGTACAGCGGCATGAAATCCGAGCGGAAAGTCTCGACCGCATCACCATGCTGCGCACGGGCCTCCTGCTCGGAGAGGCCCACAGTGCCGATCGGCGGGTGCGTGAAGATCACGGTCGGGATCAGGCGGTAATCGAGATGCGCCTCGCTCATGCCGCCGAATAGCCGGTCGGCGAGGCGCCGCCCTGCGGCGATCGCGACCGGTGTCAGCGCTTCGCGGCCGGTCACGTCGCCGATCGCGTGGATGCCAGGCACATTTGTGTCCTGCAGCAGGTCGGTGATCACTTCGCCGTCCACGCCGGTCGCGACACCGGCTTCGGCGAGCCCGAGTCCATTGCTGCGGGCTTTGCGGCCGACCGCCCAGATAACGGTCTCGAAGGGGCCAGCGCTGCGCCCATCCTCGAGCTCGATGCAAAGGCCTTCTGCGCGCTTCGCGACGGCCTTCGGCACGGCCTGCTCGATGACCTTGATACCGTCGTCGCGCATCGCCTTCATCAGCGCGAAGGACAGCATCTCGTCGAAATCACGCAGCATGCGATCGTGCCGGATCAGCACGGTCACCTGCGCGCCGAGTGCTGCAAAGACACCGGAGAGTTCCGCCGAAACATAACCGCTGCCAATGAGCGCAACCGAGGCCGGCAGCTGCCCGAATCCGAAGAATCCGTCTGAATTGATGACCTGTTTCGCGCCAGGCAACGCCGGCATGACCGGCTGGCCGCCGGTCGCGATCACGATGTGGGGCGCTTCGTATTCACCGGCACCGATCGTCACTCGTCTGCCGCTGGCGAAGCGCGCACTTTCCTTCAGGAGCGTGACGCCGCGCCGATTGAGGTTTTCGGCGTAAATGCCCCGCAGGCGCAGGACATAGGCGTCGCGGCGCTCCTTCAAGGTCCGCCAGTCATGGTCGCGGCGCAGGACGTCGAAGCCATAGCCGGCAGCGTCAGCGATGCCATGGGCGAGTTCTGCCGCATGAAACATGATCTTCTTCGGCACGCAACCGACATTGACGCAGGTGCCGCCGAGCGGTCCGGGCTCGGCCAGCACGACACGCGCGCCGTGCTCGGCTGCACGCTGCGCGCAGGCAAGCCCGCCGCTACCGCCGCCGATCACGATGAGATCCCACCGCTCCGTCATCGCCACCCCGCACCGTTGCCAGGAGCGCCGATGATATACTTACAGTGTCATGAGCTGGGTCGTCGTGCCCGCAATCGCTGCACTGCTCGCGCTCTTCGCGATTCTCATCCGCAGCAGCCTGCTCCGGCTGCGCGATTCAGTGCGAAAGTCCTGGGTGAGCCTCGACTCGCTGCTCCTCGAACGTCACGACTTGCTGGCGAAGCTCGTCGATCTCTGCGCCCGCCAGATGCGCTACGAGCAGGATGCGCTCGAGCGGGTGTCGCGAGCCGACCTCGCAACATTCGGCGCCGCCGCGCGCGAGGATATTCCGGCGCTGACCGCGGCCGAGAAGACGCTTTGCGCCTCAATCGCCACGCTACTCGCGCTTGCAGATAACTATCCCGTGCTGTGCATGGAACCCGACTTCCTCCGGCTGCGCGAACGCGTCCTCTGCATCGGCGCGGCGATCATCGAACACCGCGAGCTATACAATTCGGCGGTGAACCTGCTGAATGTCCGCAGCCAGGCCTTTCCGCACCGGATGATCGCGCGCGTCATCGGGTTTCATGCGGAGGCGTTTTTCGAATGATGCGCATTGCCACCTGGAACGTGAATTCCCTGCGCGTGCGGCTGCCGCATCTTGCGCAGTGGCTCGCCACCAACCCGGTCGATGCTATCGGGCTGCAGGAACTCAAGTTGCCGGATGAACAGTTTCCACGCGCCGAGATCGAGGCGCTCGGCCTGCACGCCGTTCATTACGGCCAGAAGACCTACAACGGTGTCGCAATTCTCGCGCGCGGATCGCTCGCCGACGTCACTACCGGCATTCCGGGAAACGACGATCCGCAGCGGCGCGTGATCGCGGCAACGATCGGTGGCATACGGCTGATCAACGTCTACGTGCCGAATGGCCAGGAGGTGGGCTCGGAGAAATACGCCTACAAGCTCGAATGGCTCGAATGGCTGAGGGCCTGGCTTGCCGGCGAGCTCGCACGGCATCCGCAGCTCGCGATCATCGGCGATTTCAACATCGCGCCGGAGGACCGGGACGTGCACGATCCCGCGAAATGGGCAGGCTCGGTGCACGTCAGCGAGCCGGAGCGCAAGGCGCTCGCCGCGATCACCGGTCTTGGGCTCGTGGACCTGTTCCGGCGCTTCGAGCAGCCGCCCGGCACCTGGTCCTGGTGGGATTACCGCATGGGCGCGTTCCGCCGCAATCACGGCCTGCGCATCGATCTGGTGCTGGCGTCCGCCGCCCTCGCTGCACGTTGCAAGGCCTGCGTCGTGGATCGCAGCCCACGCGCCTGGGAGCGCCCCTCGGATCACGCGCCGGTTGTCGCCTCGTTTGACATAGGCTGATCCGCAGGATGTGACCCCGCGCAAACTCGCGCCATTGCGGTTGGTGGGTGCCGACGGCTGGGGCGTAAACTGCCTTTCACAACACTGGAACGGAGGCCGCCGTAGCGTGGCCCGCCCCTACCGCCGCAGCGATTTCGACGTTACCGACACGGTGCAGGTCAGCTCCCCGCCCGCCGTGCGCGCGGCCGTGCTTCAGCTCTATTCCGACACCTGGCCCGGCGCGCCACTGTCCACGCTCGAGACCGCGCTCGCGGATTTCGAGCGGCTTTTCACGGGCCAGATGCCCGGTTACCTGGGTGTCGACACGGTTTATCACGACCTGCAGCACTCGCAGGACATGGTGCTCGCGACGGCCCGGCTGATGGCCGGCTATGAAAAGAGCCATCCGGACGGACCGCGCATCGGCGCGGAACGAGCCCTGATGGGCATGGTGACCGCGCTCTTTCACGACTCGGGCTACATCCGCGAGATCGCCGAAAAGAATATCCCGAATGGTGCCGTATTCACGCGCCAGCACGTGACGCGCAGCGCGCGTCATCTTGGGCGCTACCTGCCGACTATCGGCCTCGCCGACTGGGTGCCGATCTCTACGCGCATCGTGCACTTCACCGGTTATGAGATGCCGCTCGACCTGATCCGGGTCAGCGATCCGCGCGACCGCCTGGTCGGCCACCTGCTGGGAACGGCAGACATGCTCGCGCAGATGGCGGATCGCTGCTATCTCGAGAAGTGCCGCGATCGTCTCTATGCAGAATTCGTGCTCGGCGACGTCGCCGCGCACAGAAGCGCAGGTGGCGTGAAGGTGCTGTACGGCTCCGGGCTGGATCTGCTGCGGCAGACACCGCAATTCGTCGCGACGACGATCGACAACCGCCTCGGTGGCACGTTCGGTCATGCATACCGCCATGTCGAGCCGCTGTTCGGCGGCGACAATCCGTACATGGACGCGATCCGGCAAAACGTCGGGTACCTGCGCGCGCTCGCGCGCAGCAGCCGCTGGCCGATGCTGCGCCGCAATCCGCCGGTGTTCACCGTCGAGCAGAATGCGATGCAGGGCGTGCGTGCGCTGCTCGTCGAGCACCTCAAGAAAGTCTGGGGGGTACCGGCCCCGGTCAACGCGGGCTGAGCCGGGCCCATCGCGACCGCATCCGCGGCGGCGCGTCGACTCCCAACACGTAGCGCTCATGGATCGACGGCAGGCGCGAGAGTATCGCGGCCTTTCCGTCAACATCCGCTCCTTCGAGCGCCGCAGCAAGCAGTGCCACGGTCAGTGACGGCAACGCGCGGCGCGCGACCGGTGCGAAGCTCAGATGCCAGGGCTCGGGCTGCACGCCTCTACCCGCGCGCGTGTACGGCCGGTAGAAACCGTAACGTCGCATATTACAGCTGAGCCATAGTGACAGCAGCGCAAATGGTCCGCCGCGCATGAATTCCGGCCGCTCGAGCCTCGCCTCGTAGCCGCCCGCAATCACCCGGCCATCGACGACGTCGATGTCGCTGCCCCAGTGATGGCGACTGGCACCCGGCAGTGCCGACCACAGCAGGATCGTTTCGACCCGTTTTTCCGGCGCCAGGCGACTCAAATCCGCCGGCCTTCCTGCACGATCGAGCACCGGCCGCTCGCCTCGATACTTGGCATTCCAGATCCGGCGCTGGCGCTCGAAGTCGCGGAATGACGACACCGGCAGAAGATCGAAGCCCGCGCCCGCGGCATCCGCGCGGATCGCGAGGAATGCATCGACCGCCGCGGCATGCAGCATGCAGCGCGGCGATGCCAGATCGACGATGTGGCTGCGATCACGGCCGGTCAGTTGCAGCGCGTCCAAGCGAGCGATGCTACCGCACCGGGTGGGCCACGGCGCAAGGCCATCCGGTGGCTCCACTGTGCGCTGCGGGCAGGCGGCGTATGATGCCCAGCGGCTGAGACTGGGAATTACAAGATCATCGGGGGGCCGGCGCGGCAGCGCCGCTACGACGGAATGAGGCTCACATTCAGGACCAGAGCACTCGTCATGGCGACCGTCGCCTGCGCGGTGCTGCTCGTCGTGCTGGTCGCCCTCGCCTCCATCGATCTGCGGCTAGACATCGCCGCAGACAGCGCACTGATTGAACAGGTTGCCGGGGGCGGTGAGCCGCGGCGCACAGCCGTAATTGTCTCCGCGCTGCATGAACATCGCAGCTCGGAGGTCGAACGCCGGCTGTTGGTATTGGCCGGCGGTGGCCTGCTGCTGTTCGGCATTGCGTTTGCGGCGGTCTGGCGGTTCGCGCGGCGAGTCGAAGGTCCGATGGAGGAATTGCGCCACGTGGTGGAGCGGCTCGCCGACGGTAATTGGGCCACCCACATCGAAGCCCCAGCGGGTGGATATGGCGCAGACCTCGCCCACGCACTCGAACGGCTGCGCCTGAATCTGAGCGATCATGCGGCCACCGGCCGCGCGCTCGACATCATGCTCGACAGCATGAATGACGCTGTATTCGTGACTTCGCCGGATGGGCTGATCAAGCGCGTCAATGTGGCGGCGACGCAGCTCCTGGGCTGGTCGCAAATGGAGCTGCTGGGACGTGAGCTTGCCTATGTGATTTCCGACCAGGACCGTACGAATTTCAACATTGAGCAGGCCGCCAACGAGATGCTCGAGCTGACCGTCAGGACGCAGAATGGCCAGACGATTCCGGTGTCACTGTCCGGCTCTGTCATCGCGGCGGATGATCCCCGCTTCCAGGGCTGCATCTTCGTCGCGCGCAATATCACCGAGCGCAAGCGCGCAGAACGCCGGATCCGCTACCTCGCGCGTTATGACACGCTGACCAAGATCCCGAATCGCCTGCAATTCCAGCATTCGCTGCAGCAGGCGATCGCGCGTGCGCGCCGCAGCGGCCAGGTGCTCGCGCTGATCTACATCGACCTCGACCACTTCAAAGAGGTGAACGACACCTTCGGCCACGCGGCCGGCGATCGCGCCCTCGAAATCCTGAGCGAGCGGATGATCCGGCGCATGTCGCGCGGCTCGATGCTCGGCCGGCTCGCAGGCGACGAGTTCGCCGTATTCGTCGAGAACCTGCCGCGGGACGAAGACAACCGGCCGACCATCGCCGCGCTCGCGCGGGAGCTGCTGGACGAACTCGGCCGTCCATTCCAGCTCGGGCAGCACGAACTATATGTCACGAGCAGCCTCGGCATCGCCTTCTGCCCGCAGGACGCAGACAACGTCGTGGACCTGATCCGCGACGCCGATGCCGCCATGTATCACTCGAAGCAGAACGGTGGCAACAGCTACAGTTACTTCACGACCGAGATGAGCGCGATCGCGGTCGAGCGGTTGATGTTGAAAAGCAAGCTCAGGCGCGCGATCGAGCGCGATGAGCTCGTGATGTTCTACCAGCCCAAGGTGGACCTGTACGACGGTCGCGTGGTCGGCGGAGAGGCGCTGTTGCGATGGAGGCTGCCCGGTCACGGCGACATTCCGCCGGCGCAGTTCATCCCGCTTGCGGAAGAGTCGAGCTTGATCCAGGAGATCGGCGAATGGGTTTTGAAGCGGGTATGCGGTGACTACCGGAGCTGGCAGGACCAGGTGCCGAAGCCCGGCCGCATCTCCATCAACCTGTCGCTGAAGCAGCTACGCCAGGCGGAGTTCCTGACGCGCTACCGCTCGGTGTTCGACGATACCGGCGTTGCGCCTTCCAACTTCGAGCTCGAGATCACCGAGACCACCCTGATGACCGATGCGCGCCGCATGGTGCGCCTGCTTGATGAGCTCTATGCGATGGGTCTGCACCTCTCCATCGACGATTTCGGGACCGGTTATTCGTCGTTGTCCGCGCTGCAGCAGTTCCCGGTCGGCACGCTCAAGATCGACCAGTCCTTCGTGCGTCACGCTGCCGTGTCGCGCGAGGACGCGACGCTGGTGCGCACCATTGTCGAGATGGGAAAGAATCTCGACCTCGAGGTCGTCGCAGAGGGCATCGAATCGAAGGAGCAGCTGGACTACCTGCGCAGCATCAACTGTCACTATGGCCAGGGGCGGCTGTTCGGCGAGCCCATGTCGGCCGCCGATTTCCTGCAGCTGTTGCTCGCACAGAGCCGTGGCGACTCGCGCTTCGGGGCGATGTTCGGCTGAGCCCGCCAACCATGCGCGCCATGCTGCTCACGTGCACCGGCGCACCACTGGAAACCGTGGATCTGCCGGTGCCGCGGCCAGGCCCGGGCCAACTGTTGCTGCGGGTCCGCGCCTGCGCAGTCTGCCGCACCGACCTGCACATCGTCGACGGCGAATTGCCCGGACTGCGCCCGCCGCGCATTCCCGGACACGAGGTCGTGGGTGAGGTTGTTGCAGCGGGACCTGGTGCAGAGATGCCGAAGACCACCCGGCTTGGCGTGCCCTGGCTCGGCTGGACCTGTGGAGAGTGTGAATATTGCCGCACCGGCCGTGAAAATCTCTGCGAGTCTGCGCGCTTTACCGGCTGGCAACTCGACGGCGGATATGCCGAGTACCTGGTCGCAGACGAGCGCTACTGCATGCCCATCCCCGATCGCTTCAGCGATGCCGAAGCAGCGCCGCTGCTGTGCGCGGGGCTGATCGGCCATCGCGCGCTCGCGGCTGCCGGTGCGGCGGGCAGGCTCGGCCTGTACGGTTTCGGCGCCGCCGCACACATTGTCACGCAACTGGCGCGTCATGAGGGGCGCGAGGTCTACGCCTTCGTGCGGCCGGGCGACGAGGATGCCGCGACATTCGCGCGCGAACTGGGATGTGCCTGGGCGGGCCGGAGCGATCGCCCTGCGCCGGTGCCGCTCGATGCGGCGATCCTGTTCGCCCCAGTCGGCGCGCTGGTGCCCGCGGCGCTCGCAGCGGTGCGCAAGGGCGGCCGCGTCGTCTGCGCGGGGATTCACATGAGTGACATTCCCGCTTTTCCCTATGCGCTGCTGTGGGGCGAGCGCAGCCTCTGCTCGGTTGCCAACCTGACACGGCGTGATGGCCTGGAGTTCATGGAACTGGCCGGACACGCGCCGCTCAATACATCCGTCGAAGTGCTGCCGCTCTCATCCGCCAACGAAGCGCTCACCCGCCTGCGGCGCGGCGAAGTGCGGGGCGCCCTCGTGCTCGTGCCCTGAGCGCGCCATCGTGATCCTGTTCGGCACGCCCGGAGCGAATGAGCACGCCGAGGCGCTGCTGCTGGCCGGTTGATTCAGTCCGCGGCCACAACGATGTCGACGACGCCGGAACCGGTATCGATGTCGCCTTTGCCGACGCCGTCGTGCAGCTTGACTGTCCAGGTGCCGTCTTTGGATTCCTTGACCGTCGCGCCCGGAGCATTCACGTCCACGTGACCGCTGCCGGTATCGATGACGATTTCCATCGACGGCGCGCCCGCCGATTCCAGGCGTACGCTGCCGGAGCCGGTGTCCACGTGCAGCCGCTTGAGCGCCGTGAGGTCGCCATCGACCGAGACGCCGCCGGAACCCGTGTCCACATTCAGTTCCGTCACATTCGAGACACCCTGTGCCTGCACGCTGCCGGAGCCGGTGTCGGCGGCGATTGCGCCGCTGAATCCCTCGACCGAGACCTCGCCCGAACCGGTGTCGGCGCGCAGCACGCCCGAGCCGCCCCGGATCACGACGCTGCCGGAGCCCGTGTCTGCGTCGATCTCGCAGCTGCAGTCCTTTATCGTCACCGAGCCTGAGCCGGTATCCGCGCTCACGCGGCCCTTGTGCCCGGAAACCTCGACGTCGCCGCTGCCATTGTCGAGCAGGAGCCGCCCTTCCCCGCCGGTCGAGCGCAATGCGCCGCCGCTGCCGTCAAGGCTCAACTCGCCCGAATACCCATCGGCGACTGAGTCGCCAAATACATTGCTGACATTCAGCTTCGCACCCGCCGGTGCGCGGATCAGCAGATCCACGCGAACCTTCGGCGCCTCGTCAGGATCGCCGGTCAGCCGGATCCTGTGGCCCAGGTACTCGACATACATGGCGCTCCACCAGCTCCCGGGGCCCTTCGCGTAATAGATCTTCGGAAATTGTTCCTTCGGGAAGGCAACGTCGAATCGGGATCCCGCGCCAATGTCGCGGGTCCGGTAGTCGATCGCATGCGCGAGCGCGTCGGCCTCGCCCTGCGTGTCGGCTTCAATCGTCGCGGTCGCCGTGATATGGAAACCCGCGTCCACGCCACGCTCGACTCGGATGTCACCGATCAGGTTGCGGACCTCGAGCCCCGCCGTCGCGTCCGTCTTGTACTGCCAGGCGCGGGTCAGCGTCGCCGTCGCCGCCATCGCGGGCAGGCAGGCGGTCAACAGCGCGAGCATGGTTGTGGCCCGGATTGTCGTGCGCATCAGATTCTCCTCAGGTCGTTTCGTCGCGATAGCGGCGAACCCACATTACAGCGGCCAGCAACAGGGCCGCAGCGAGTACTCCCAGCCACAAGTCTGCGGAACCATAGAACGCCTTCAGGCTGGCGGCCAGGTCGAGGTCGGACAGATGAATCAGGTTGGGCGCAGTTTCTGCATTCTCCGTGGCGCCGGAACTCAACAACCGATACAGGCCGGCCATCCGGTACGCGATGAAGCTGCCGGCGTACTCGGAACCCAGCACGACGCGCTCGAACAGGCTGAGCGCAACCGGCGGCAGCACCGCCCACAGGAACGGGCCTTTTGGCGCCCAGGCCGAAGCCAACATCAGGTAGGCGACGATCGGCGAGTACCACATGACGGCGGTGATACACCACAGCGCGGCCACGGCCATTCCGCCGAAGAGGGCTTCAGGCTGCCACATGATGCGGCCGGATGCGCCGGCGAACTCGAGCACCGCCGCGCCGCCGCCCGCGACTATCAGCTGCGCCAGCAGCGCGCCAATCATGGCGATCAGCGGAATCACGATGATCGCGACCGCGAACTTTGACAGCACGGTTTCGGCGTCCGACAGCGGCAGCGATTTCCAGAACAGCACGCTGCGGTCGCGGCGGTCCGCGTACAGGGAATCGAGCGAATAGAAGAACCCGACGATGCCCATGACCATGAAAACGACGAGTGCGAGTCCGCCGTAGACGAGCAGCAACAGCTTCGTCTGCTTTTCCAAAGGCAGCGCGCCGAACGACGTGGCGGTGTCCATGGCGCCGATCGGCCCCAGGTGGACATTGCCAGTCATGAAAGCAAGCACCAA
The DNA here is from genome assembly GCA_964473595.1 of uncultured Steroidobacteraceae bacterium. Taxonomy (GTDB): domain Bacteria; phylum Pseudomonadota; class Gammaproteobacteria; order Steroidobacterales; family Steroidobacteraceae; genus SCUD01. The sequence goes on from CAYYQQ010000067.1 coordinate 12,734, forward strand.
ACATGCGAGCACGATCAGCGGCGCCACCCAGATCGCCTTGTGTTCCCAGATCTCGCGGCGGATCAGCCAGATGAAGCGGCTCATGCGCGTGCTCCCTGAATTACCGCGACGAACAGGTCCGCGACCGACGGCACGCCGACATCGCCGAGGCGCTCGAGATCGACGCGGTCCACGTCGCGGTACAGCATGTGCGTGCGGCCCAGGCCCTGTTGCTCGGCAATCGGCTTCTGCGCCCTGGCGGCTTCAAGCTGCTCCGGGCGCACCGCGACTTGCGCGTAGCTCTCCTGCACTTCGTCCATCGTCGCGTCCAGCACGATGCGGCCGCGGTCGATGAACAGCAGGTCGGTCAGGATGTGCTCGATCTCCTCGACCTGGTGGGTCGTCACGAGGATCGTGCGCTGCTCGTCGAAATATTCGTTCAACAGCGTTTCGTAGAACTGCTTGCGCATCAGGATGTCGAGGCCGAGTGTCGGCTCGTCCAATACGAGGAGCTTTGCGTCGATCGCCATGACGAGCGCCAGGTGCAGCTGCGTCACCATGCCTTTCGACAGTTCCTTGACGCGGCTGTCACGCTTGATGTCGCTGCGCGCCAGGAACTGCTCGCAGACGTCACGACGGAATTTCGGGTGCGTCGCCGCGACCAGGTTGATCAACTGGCGGACGCGGATCCAGCGCGGCAGGACAGCGACATCGGCGATGAAGCACACGTCCTGCATCAACTTGTGGCGCTGCCGGTAGGGATCGAGGCCCAGCACCGAGAGCTCGCCCTGGAATCGTGCGAGGCCGAGCACGGCCTTCAGCGCAGTAGTCTTGCCGGCGCCATTCGGTCCGATCAGGCCGACGATGCGCCCGGCGCCGATGCTGAATGATGCGTCGTTCAATGCATGGGTCGCGCCATAGCTCTTCGTGAGCCCGCGCGCCACGATCAGGTCACTCACGTTTATCTCCCTCATCCGCCTCTTCTTCGCGGGCCGCTGTCAGCGTGGACGCTGCCGGGGGCGGAGCCTTGGCGAGTGCTTCGAGCAATTCACGGGGTTCGAAACCCAGTCTCTGGATTCTTGCGCCGACCTTCGGCCATTCCTCCTCGAGGAAATGCTGGCGTTCGTCCTTCATCAGCGCGCGACGCGCGCCTTCGGTCACGAACATGCCGCGGCCGCGGCGCTTCTCGACCAGCAGCTCGTCGACGAGCTGCTGGTAACCCTTCAGCACCGTCAGCGGGTTCAACCGATACTCGGCCGCAACGCTGCGAACTGAGGGCAAGGGATCGCCGTCGTTGAGGACGCCTTCCAGGATCATCGCCACCACGCGGTCGCGCAGTTGGCGATAAATCGGCAGGTTTTCGTTCCAGTTGGTATCCATGCGTTACGCCGTAAGTGGTTTGGCCCGCTACCAGACTACTTTAGCAGAGCACCTTCG
>CAYYQQ010000068.1:0-14021 GCA_964473595.1 uncultured Steroidobacteraceae bacterium
GCGCTTCGCGCAACGCCTCGGCCGAGCCCTGAACGTCCGCCTTCAGCAGCAGGTTAACCGTGCCTGCCTTGCCCTCCGCGCCCATCTGCGAGAACACGTCCTCGACCTTCTGGCCCGCTAGCTTGGCAAGGCGCACATCGCGGAACTTGCCTTGGCGGTACAAGGCGACTTCGCGCGCCTTGCGCTCGTTATCGACGACCAGCAGTTCATCGCCAACGTTTGGCGGGCTTGACAGGCCCAACATCTGGATCGGAATTGAAGGACCGGCCGCCTGGGTTTCGCGACCGAGTTCGTCAGCAAGCGCGCGAACGCGGCCGAACTGCTCGCCGGCCACGATCGAGTCGCCGACCTTCAGCGTACCGCGCTTGACCAGCACCGTCGCTACCGCGCCACGGCCGCGCTCGACACTCGCTTCCAGCACGACACCAACTGCGGGCGCGTCACGCACCGCCTTCAGTTCCAGGACTTCCGCCTGCAGCAGGATTGATTCCAGCAGCTTGTCAATGCCGTCGCCGGTCTTCGCCGAGACCGATACGAAAATGTTTTCGCCGCCCCATTCCTCGGCAATCACCGCTTCCTGTGACAACTCGTTGCGGACCTTTTCCAGATCCGCGCCGTGCTTGTCGATCTTGTTGACCGCGACGACGATCGGCACGCCGGCCGCTCTGGCGTGCTGGATGGCTTCCTTTGTCTGCGGCATCACGCCGTCGTCCGCGGCGACGACCAGCACGACGATGTCGGTGACCTGGGCGCCACGGGCACGCATTGCCGAGAATGCCGCGTGGCCCGGCGTGTCGAGGAATGTGATGACGCCGCGCGGAGTCTCAACGTGGTAGGCGCCGATGTGCTGCGTGATTCCGCCTGCCTCGCCCGCCGCAACCTTGGTGCGGCGGATGTAGTCGAGCAATGACGTCTTGCCGTGGTCCACGTGACCCATGATTGTGACGACCGGCGGGCGTGGCAGCGACTCAACCGAGGTCTGCATTCCGGCCTGCAGCTCTTCCTCGACCTGATCCGCCTTCAGGAGCTTTGCGACGTGCCCCATCTCTTCGATGACGAGCACCGCCGTGTCCTGATCGATCGGTTGGTTGATGGTCGCGATGACGCCCATGTTGAGCATGGTCTTGATCACTTCACTGGCCTTGACCGCCATGCGTTGCGCCAGCTCGGCAACCGTAACCGTCTCGCCAATGCCGACCTCGTGCTGCATGGGCTGGGTTGGCAGCTCGAAACCGTGCTTGCGGTCGGCGTCGGTCGAAACAGCGCGGCGTCGTGATTCCGACCGGGTCCGCCCCTTCTTGTGCCGCGCTGACAGGCCGCCCGCAATGTGCAGTTCCTGGCGTCCGAATCGCGGGCCCTTGTCGTCTTCGGTCGACTTGCGGGATTTCTCCTCTCGCTGGCGGCGCTCTTTTTCGGCCTGTTCGCGGGCCCGCTGCTCGGCCTCGCGCCGGGTCTGCTCTTCCGCCTGCCGCCGCGTATTCTCCTCGACCGAGCGGCGCTCCGATTCCTCGCGCTCGCGACGCTGCTGTTCGCGCTGCTCCACATCGCGCTTCGCGCGCGCTTCGACGGCCAGGCGCTCGGCATCATCGCTCTCGCGCTGGCGGTCCAGCCCCTCCTGCGCCACGCGCGCCTGCTCCTCCAGCACGTCACGCTTGATGTAGGTGCGCTGGCGGCGCACCTCGACGCTGACAGTGCGTGCCTTGCCCATCGGCGCGGCAACCCTGATCTCGCTCTGCGCCTTGCGGCGCAGCGTGATCTTGCGCGGCGCGCCGCCATCCTCGGCCTTGCCGTGGGCCTTGCGGAGATGCGTCAGCAATTCGTGCTTGGCGTCTTCGCTGATGCGGTCCTTGGGTCCTTCGACCCGGATGCCGGCCTCCTCGAGCTGCGACAGCAGCTTGTCGACGGTGACCTTCAGGACTTCCGCGAATTGTTCGACCGTGACGTCAGACATGGCTTTTTACCTCCGTCCCGGCCTCAGGCCTGCCCGGCGTTCTCAAACAAATGGGCGCGGGCCGCCATGATCAGCTGGCCGGCACGTACCGGATCCAGTCCCGGCACGGCCTCGAGTTCATCCAGGGACTGATCGGCGAGCTCGTCGCGCGTCCGGATGCCGCGTGCGGCCAGCTCATATGCCAACTCCTTGTCCATGCCCTCGATCGCCAGCAGATCCTCCGCAGGCCCGGATTCGTCGGCTTTTTCCTCGCTCGCGATCGCCTGGGTCAGCAGCACGTCGCGCGCGCGGTTGCGCAGCTCCTCGACCATCTCCTCGTCAAACTCCTCGATGCTCTGCAGCTCGCTGGCCGGTACATAGGCGACCTCCTCGATCGTCGAGAAGCCCTCCTGGACCAAAACGTTCGCGATATCCTCGTCAACGTCGAGCAGGGTCTTGAACATCACGCGCAGCAGACCGGTCTCTTCGTCGCTGCGCTCGGTGGCTTGCTGCTCGGACATCACATTGAGCCGCCAGCCCGTCAATTCGCTGGCCAGGCGCACATTCTGGCCGCCGCGACCGATCGCCTGCGAAAGGCGATCCTCGGTCACCGCGATATCCATCGAATGCGTGTCCTCATCCATCACGATCGATGTCACCTCGGCTGGCTGCATCGCATTGATGACGAACTGAGCCTGGTTCTCGACCCACGGGATGATATCGACGCGCTCGCCCGCGATCTCATTAGAGACAGCCTGCACGCGCGAGCCGCGCATGCCGACGCAGGCACCGACCGGGTCGATGCGCGGATCAAGGCTCTTGACCGCGATCTTGGCGCGCGCGCCCGGGTCGCGGGCCGCACCCAGGATCTGGATCAGGCCCTGGCCGACCTCGGGAACTTCAAGCTTGAACAATTCGATCAGGAAATCCGGTGAGGTCCGTGACAGGAAAAGCTGTGGCCCGCGCGCCTCCGAGCGCACCTCGCGCAGCAGGGCCTTCAGACGATCCTGCGGCCGGGCGATCTCACGCGGAATCATGTGCTCGCGCGGCACGAAGCCCTCGGCATTGCCGCCAAGATCCACATATACGCCGTGACGGTCCACACGCTTGACGATGCCGGAAACCAGCGTGCCGACGCGATCCTTATATTCCTCGACGACCTGGGCGCGCTCAGCCTCGCGGACCTTTTGAACGATGACCTGCTTGGCGGTCTGCGCACCGATGCGGCCGAAAGCCACCGATTCCATCGGCACCTCAACGAAGCCGTCGATTACCGCAGCCGGATCGACGTCAATCGCGTCGTCAAACCGCAGTTCACGCTCGGTGAACTCGAGTTCGGTCGAATCGTCCGCGAAGACTTTCCAGCGCCTGAATGTCTTGTATTCGCCGGTCTTGCGGTCGATCTCGACGCGCACGTCGATATCGTCGCCATGCTTGCGGCGCGTCGCCGACGCGAGTGCCGCTTCGAGTGCCTCGAAAATGATGTCGCGTGCAACGCCCTTCTCGTTGGAGACGGCTTCGACGACTTCAAGAATCTGCTTGTTCATGCTTCAACCCACCAGTCTCGCCTTGCTGATACCTGCCAGCGGAAGTTTCCATTCGCGCTGGTCTACCTCGATCATCACTTCTCCATCCGCGACCGGTCCCAGTTTGCCGCGGAACCGGCGCCGTCCCTCGATCGGCTGAGTGAGCTCAATCCGCGCCTCGCTGCCGACGAACCGCGCGAAATGCGCCACAGTCCTGAGTGGCCGGTCGAAACCCGGCGACGACACTTCGAGCTGATACTCCCGCTCGATCGGATCCTGGGTGTCGAGCACCTTGCCGACCGCCTGGCTCGCGCGCTCGCAGTCATCGAGCGCAACCGGCGCACCATCAGCCCGGTCGATATACAACCGGACCAGGGCACGGCTGCTCGCGGGGCTGAATTCGACCTCAAGCAACTCGTAACCGAGCCCTGCCACCACCGGTTCCAGCAAGCCGAGCAACCTGTTCCTCATACGGCCTCCGTCGGCCCCAGAAACGAAAAATGGGCACGAGGCCCATTTCTGGCGACCCGATCGAAACAAAAAGGCCCCGCGAGGGGGCCTCCTGATCGACCTTCTGGTTCCGGGGGACCGCGGCCGGGCCTCGCTGCCCGACTGCGGTGGCGTCTGCCACGCCCCCCGACCGGCGCGCATGATAGCGCAGGGTACCAGCCGCCTCAACCGGTGGAATAGAAGGGTGTGGAATAGAAGGGCCAGCAAAACCCCTGCGGTAGACTGCGCCCGGGCACCATTGAAATGAGCGCCGAAACAGACGTCCGGAAGCATTACCGCACCTGCCATCTTTGCGAGGCAATCTGCGGTGTCGAGATACGCCTGCGCGGCAGCGAAATACTGTCCGTCCGCGGCGACCCGCATGACCCATTCAGCCGCGGCCACATCTGCCCCAAGGCGGTGGGCCTGAAGGATGTTCACGAAGACCCGGATCGCCTTCGGCATCCGCTGAAACGCACGCCCAATGGCTGGCAGCGCATCGGCTGGGACGAGGCAATCGACGAGGTCGCCGCGCGAATCGTCGCTATCCAGGCTGCGCACGGGCACGATGCCGTCGCGACTTATCTCGGCAACCCGACCGTACACAGTTACTCTGCGTTGCTGTCAAGTGTTGTTCTGTCACGCGCCCTGCGCAGCCGCAATCGCTATTCCGCAACTTCGGTCGACCAGTTGCCGCATCACCTCGCGGCCTTGTTGATGTTCGGGCACCAGTTCCTGCTGCCGATTCCGGATATCGACCGCACGGACTACCTGATGGTGCTGGGCGCCAATCCGGTCGCTTCGAATGGCAGCCTGATGACGGCGCCAGATGTTGCTCACCGGCTCAAGGCAATCCGCGCGCGCGGTGGCCACATTGTCGTCGTGGACCCGCGACGCAGCGAGACCGCTGCGCTGGCCGATCGCCACCTGTTCATCCGGCCCGGCAGCGACGCGTTGCTGCTGTTCGCGATGATCCACGTGCTGTTCGCTGAACGACGGGTCGCGCCTGGACGGCTGCTGCCATTTGTCGACGGCATCGAGACCATCGAGCGGCTGGCGGCACGATTTGCACCGGAAGCGGTTGCGGATGCGACTGGTATTCCCGCCGACGAGATCCGCACACTGGCCCGGGAATTCGCGTGCGCACGCTCTGCCGTTTGTCACGGCCGGGTCGGCACGTCGACCCAGAGTTTCGGCAGCCTTTGCCAATGGCTTATCCAGGTCCTGCACGTGCTGACCGGCAATCTCGATCGGGCAGGCGGCGCGATGTTCACGGCGCCGGCTTTCGACCTCGTTGCCCGCACGCAAGGCACCAGCCAGGCCGGGCATTACAACCGCCGCCGCACCCGCGTGCGCGGACTGCCGGAATTCAGCGGCGAATTCCCGGTCGCGGCGCTTGCAGAAGAGATGGACACGCCCGGGCCAGGGCAGATACGCGCACTGATCACGTCGGCGGGCAATCCGGTCCTGTCGACACCCAATGGCGCAAGACTGGAAAAAGCCCTTGGCCGCCTGGAATTCATGGCTTCCGTCGATTTCTATCTCAATGAGACGACGCGGCACGCCAATATCATCCTGCCGCCCACATTCGCGCTCGAACGCGACCACTACGATCTCGTCTTTCACCTGCTGGCCATCCGCAACACCGTCAAGTACTCGTTGCCTCTTTACGAGCCGGCACCCGATACGCGGCACGATTGGCAGATCCTGCAGGGAATTGCCGCGCGGCTGGCCGCACACGACCCGCAGCGCCGGCCCGGTCTCGTGGATCGCCTGCGCGCCCACTGGCTGACGCCCGAACGCGTGCTCGCGCTGGGGCTGCGCTTTGGTCCGCGTGGCGCCGGATGGAATCCGCTCGCGAAGGGACTGACGCTCGCAAAGCTTGCCAGCCTCCCGCATGGCCTGGACCTCGGACCGCTGCGACCCTGCCTGCCGGACCGACTGGGTCCCGATGCGCGCATCAGTCTCGCACCGGTGCCGTTCGTTGCGGATGTCGAAAGACTGGCCGGTGAATTGTCGAAAGCGACGACCTTGCCCACACTGTGCCTGATCGGCCGCCGTGACCTGCGCAGCAACAATTCCTGGATGCACAACAGCCAGCGCCTGGTGAAAGGCCCCAGGCGCTGCACCCTGTTGGTGCACCCGACTGATGCAGCAAGACTGGGTATCGGCGACAGCGCTCGCGTCAGCGTGCGCTCGCGTGCCGGGGCGATTACGGTCGATGCGGAATTGAGCGACGAAGTCATGCCCGGTGTCGTGTGCCTGCCGCACGGCTGGGGACACGACCGGCCCGGCACCCGGCTTTCCGTCGCAAGCGCGCATCCGGGCGCGAGCATCAATGACCTCACGGACGAGCTGGCCGTCGACGCGGTCAGCGGCAACGCTGCATTCAGCGGTGTTCCGGTGACTGTCGAAGCGATTGCGAATTGATCATGGAGATCACGATGAAGCAATGGTCGACGTTGATTGCGATGTGGCTTGTAGCGATGACTGCCGCTCACGCCGAAGTGACGGGCAGCGAGCTCGACAAGGCGACTGCCGCGCTCGAGCCACGCGTGATCGAATGGCGCCGCGACTTCCACAGCCACCCGGAACTCGGCAATCGTGAATTCCGTACATCCGGCATTGTTGCGGCGCACTTGAAGGAGCTCGGCCTCGAGGTTAGGGCAGGCATCGCCCACACCGGCGTCGTGGCGCTGCTGCACGGAGCGCTTCCGGGACCCACGATCATGCTGCGCGCCGACATGGATGCACTGCCGGTCACCGAGCACACCGATGTTCCGTTTCGCTCAAGCGTCATGAGCGAGTACCGCGGACGTCAGGTCGGCGTCATGCATGCCTGTGGTCACGATGCGCATACAGCGATCCTTATGGGTGCCGCTGAAATACTTGCCGGCATGCGGGAGCGCTTGCCTGGCACGGTCATGTTCGTGTTCCAGCCCGCGGAGGAAGGCGTGCCGGAGGGTGAAGAGGGTGGCGCGCCGCTGATGATGCAGGAAGGCCTGTTCGAGATTGCGAAGCCGGACGCGATATTCGGACTGCATGTGATTTCCACCATGCATACCGGCACGGTCGGCGTGCGGCCCGGGCCGTTCCTGGCAGGATCGGATTTCTTTCGCATCGTCGTAACCGGCAAGCAGAGCCATGGCGCGAGGCCCTGGGCAGGCATCGACCCCATCGTGACGGCTGCGCAGATCATCAATTCGCTGCAGACGATCATCAGCCGGCAGACCGACATCACCGCACTTCCCGCGGTCGTGAGTATCGGCGCAATCAACGGCGGCGTACGCCATAACATCATCCCGGACAGTGTCGAATTGCTCGGCACCATGCGGACATTTGGCCCTGCCGCCCGCCAGGACATCATCGATCGCGTCCAGCGCATTGTCACCAATGTGGCGGAAGCGAATGGAGCGACCGCCACCCTTGAAATGATGCCCGCTCCGAATCCGGTGCTGGACAACGATCCGGCGCTGACCCAGAAAGTGGTCGCATCACTGCAGGCCGCATTCGGCGTCGCTGCCGTCAAGGCAGTCGGACTGCAGACAGTGGCCGAGGACTTCTCCTATTATTCACGTCAGGCGCCCAGCGTTTATTACTGGGTTGGCATCACGCCGCCCGGGCAGGACCTGCGCACGGCGCCCGACAACCATTCAGACCGGTTCTACGTGGACGAGAGCGGCATTGCGGTTGCGCTCAGGGCGACGCTGCACGTTGCTGTGGACTATCTGCAGAGTGGCGCGCCCGGCAAGGGTTCATAATGGCGTGCCAACAATAAGTCGGGTGTTACACCCATCAAGCGAGGGAGACTGACAATGAAGAGAATGACCATTGCAGCGGCTGCTGCAGCAATGACGCTGGCGACATCCGCGATGGCCTTCGAGGTCTATACGGACTACACGCCGAGCAAAGAGGTCTGGAATGTCACGATGGTGAAGGTGAATCCGAACCGCATCGACGATTATCTCGAGGGACTCAAGCAGACCTGGGTGCCGGGCTGCGAGATCGCCAAGAAACACGGCGTCGTGGTCGATTGCTTTGTCTATCTCGGCGAGAACGCCGCGAACCGCGATTTCAACATGATGCTCGTCATGAAGCTTCCGAGCGCTGCCGTATCCGACCCGGACGCGGCCCTGTTCAAGCAGATTCAGGCCGAGACCCGCGCCCAGCTCGCGCAGGACAAACAGGACAAGCTGGTCGCGGGTTATGAAGAGCTACGCTCGTTCTGGGGCGAGATGACCTTCCGCCGCATCGAGTTCAAGTAAACGGTTACTGCGTGGCGGCTCCGGCAATCCGGCCGGAGCCGCCCAGCAGATAGACCGCGAAACTGCCGAGCCAGTGACCGCCCTCGTAGTGCTCGCCGGTCACGGCCGCTAATGCGCTGGCCGCATGTTTGTCGGCGGCCGCTCCAAGTGACGCGCGACGTGCATCGGTCGCAGGCAGCCCTGACGCAATTCCCAGCAGCATCCAGGCACGGCTCAGATTAAGGCCGTCCAGATGCGCAAGCTTTGGATCGGAGCGATCCGTCACTACACCTGGTTGCAACCAGTCGCTGCGCGCACCCTTCGGTATTTGCGGCAGGAATCTGCGCAGCCATCTGGAGAATTCTGCTGGCAACATCACGCGGCGCATCAAATCTGCCTCCGCGAGGCACGGCGACAGAAAATCCTCGCCTGACGGCTCGTAGCGTAGTGGGCAATCCGTATCGCCCTGGTAGTACGCGCGGCTCCGTTCATCGATCAGCGCCGTCATCGCCACATCGCCAGCTGTAACGGACCAGTCACGGATCAGTCCGAAGGCGAAGGCAGTCTGAGAATGTTCGCCGACACGGATCGGGTAATGGAGTTTTGGCAGCCAGTCCCGGATTCGATCTGCCGCCGCGACTTCCAGCGGGTGCAACAAGGCTGCCCAGCGCTGCGCGTCCGGGTCCGGCCAGGTCCTCAACTCCGCCACCAGCTGCAATAGCCAGGCAAGCCCATAGGGCCGCTCGAAGGAGATGCGGCCGGTGCCACTCAGATAGGCGACTTCGGCCGCGATGTTCGCTTCTGTAAAGCTCGCATCAAGGGCGGCGCGCGTGGCCCTCGCGAAATCGGAATCCGGATACAAGCGAACGAGTCTTGCCAGCAGCCAGTGACCGTGCACGGCGGAATGCCAGTCGAAGCAACCGAAGAAAACGGGTGTCAGCTCCCGGGGTGGGCGCACATCGGCGTCGCTCGCAAGCACGTGCCCGATCTTGTTCGGATACTCGAGATGCACGCAGGCAAGCGCCAGACCCGCGAATCTTCCGGCCGCAACAGCGTCAAGCGACAACTTCGCCTGGGCACCAGCGGCGCTCCAGGCGGCGATCGAGAGCAGGACTACCAGAATCGCTTTGCCGGGCATCGGCAGTCACTCTATCGCAGCCGGCCTGCTAGGATCGAGTCGTGGCAAGTCGAAGGGCCGCACGCGCATTGGGGACGCTGGAACGGCTTGCACGCCGTTTCGGCCCGGGGCTGCCCGCGCGCAAGCTCGCCCTGCTCGGAATACTCGCTGACGCCCGGCTCGCGTCACCCGGCCAGTTGCGCCGGCTGCACGAGTTGTTGTGCTTCCATGACGCCTATCCGGACGACCGCCGGGTTCGCGGTCGCGTGCGCCGTATGCTGCGGGAATTCAGCCGCCGGCCGGACCTACGCCGCCATCGCAATGCCCTGGCAGGCAGCGGCATCGCGGGCACCGATACGCCCTATCGCTTCTTCTGGCCAACCGCGCACTGGATCGCGCAGCATTGGCCCGGCGCACTGGCGCTGGACCGCAACGACGAGGAAGCGATCCGCGAGATTCTCGCAGCGCTGCCGCCGCTGCTCGAGACTGCACAATCAGAGTGGCTGATTGCCCGGCATCCGAAGGACCTGGGACCGGTCGATCGGCTGGTGCCGCAAGGCATGACCGACGCCGATTTCATCATTGGCCTGATCGCCGCGATGCCCGGCGATGATTTCAGTCGCGAGGCATTCGGCGATCGCCTCGACCTTTCGTACCTGCTGCGCGCCGGACCGGACACGCCAGAACGCACGACTGCGAGATTCGACCGTACGGAAATCCATTTCCAGACCGCGGAGCTGCAGGGCGGATATCCGGACCTGAAGTTGGAGGCGCGGCACGGACCGCGGCGCGTTCAGGCGCTGCGCGGTCGTGATGCGCTTGCCGCGATCCGGCTCGCGCGCATCTCCATGATCACGCGTGAACGCGATGTTGCCTCATTCCAGTTCGCGAATCCCGGCGATGTGTTCCTGGTTGATGACGGCCGCGGCCTCGCCTTCGCGATGATGGGCATGATCCCCGAAAGGCGCGCCACGCTGCCCGCTACCTACACGGCGCTGACCCTGAAGAATGGCGTGCCAATCGGTTACATCCAGGTCGAGGTACTCGGGCGACACGGCGCACTGTCGTTCAACACTTTCGAGGCATTCCGGAGTGCCGAAGCGGCGCAGGTTCTTGCGCGCTTCCTCGCGGCCGCCCATCACCTGTTCGGCTGCACGGATTTCAGCATCGAGCCCTATCAGCTTGGCGCCGGCAATGACGAAGGCATCGACTCCGGCGCATGGTGGTTCTATCACCGGCTCGGATTTCGCCCAAACGCGGGGCAGGTGCGGCGCATCGCGGCGCGCGAACTCGCCAAGCGCGCTGCCAATGCTCGCTATCGCAGTCCACCCCGGACGCTGCGCACGCTGGCGCGATGGCACCTGTTCTATTCCCTCAATCAGCAAGAAAGAGCGCAACTTCCGCGGAGCCACCACTGGCTCGCGGCTGCGACCGACGCGACGCGCCACTACGGCCAGCGCACGCCAGCTGCGCGCCATGATGCGACGGTCGCGGATGCCTTGGCCCGCCTGGGGCGGGCAAAGCCATCTCGCCTGGGCGCATCGCAGCGCAGGATGCTGGTCCGTTGGGCCCCGCTGGTTCTCGCCCTGACGGCGCAGGGTCGCTGGAGCGCCGGCGATCGTAAGCGGCTGCTGCGGCTCATCCTCGCAAAGGCCGGGCCCGATGAGCGGGGCTTCCAGCAACAGTTGCTGCATCACACGCGCCTGAGGGCGCTGCTCGACTGCTGAACCGGGCGCTGCGCGCCTACTCTGCGACCCTGGCGCCGACGATCGCGATGCGGAACTGGTTGCTGTTCTGGAAGGGACCCAGTCCGGTCGCCACCTGGATCTGCTGGCCGCCGGCCAGGGTGCCGCTGAGCTCGCGACGGAATTCACGCGTCTGGCCACCCGCATCGAGGTACTGCACCGAAACAACGAGTCCCGTGACAGGGACCTTGGTCGCATTCGCAACTGCCACGACCAGCTTGCCGCCTGCATCGAGTGCGCCCTGCTTGCGCAGGTATTTCTCCGGGTTCCCGGATAGTTCCAGCTTCATCAGCGAAAGCGTCGCCGCCTCGCCGACGGGACCTTCGGCGCCAGCGGCCTGCGCGAAATATTGCCGCGCCGCATCGTACTGGCGTGCCCGCAGTGCAATATTGCCGAGCGAGTAATACGCCGGGCCGGTCGGCAACATCTTGAGGCTTGTCTCCAGGTCACGACGAGCCGATTCGTCGTCGTGCTGGCGCTCGGCGACGAGCCCGCGCTGCAGGTAGTAGTAGAAGAAGCTGTCATTGCGCTGGATCGCGGCGGTATAGGCATCGCTCGCCGCGGCATTCTTTTTCTGCACCAGCAGCGCATCGCCCTTCAAGGCATAAAAGTGGCCTTCATCGGGCTCCAGACGGATCGCCTGCTCGGCCTTGCTGAGCGCGACGTCTGCGTGCTTTTCTGAAAGCGCCTTGCGCCCCGCGTCATAGGCATCGTATGCAGGCTTGGCGCGCATCGTGCGCGCAAGCGCTGCGCGATAGCGATCGACGCCGGCATCACCGCCTGGCGGCAGGCCCGCCACTTTGCGCCGATTGGCGTCCAGCCGCTCCGGCGACGGCGGATGGCTTGCGAACATACCCGACAGCCAGCTGCTCTCCTTGCGGTCATGCATGCGCACGAAGGATTCCTGCAGGGTCACTGCGCCCTGCGCGTCATAGCCCGCGCGCTTCATGTAGTCGATGCCGTACTTGTCAGCCTCGAGTTCCGCTTCGCGGCTGTAGCGCTGCGTCAGCAGCTGGGCACCGAGGCCGGCGCCCATCATCGCGATACTGCCGTAATCACTGTCGTGAGCTGCAACCTGCGCCACGACCAGTCCGCCCTGGATCAACATGCCGCGGCTCATCGCCTGTGCCGAATGCCGCGCGGCCGCGTGCACGATCTCGTGTCCCAGCACCGCCGCCAGCTCGGACTCGGACTTCAGTTCGGTCAACAACCCGCGATTGACGGCGATCTTTCCGCCTGGCAATGACCAGGCATTGGGTATCGAATTGTTGAGGACCGTGAATTCGTAAGGCAGCTTGCGGTCACTGAATCCGGCAATGCGCTGCCCGACCCCTTGCACATAAGCCGTGAGCGCCGGGTCCAGTTGCTGATCGCCGCCTTCGGATTGGCGCATCGGCGCGTAATTTTTTTCCCCGATCTGCAGTTCGGTGCCCTCACCGACCAGCATCAACTCGTTCTTACCGGTGACCGGATTGACCGAGCAGGCCGTGATCAAGGCGAGCGCGATCAGCGTGTATGTGATTCGATGAGCGGCAGGACGCATGGTGCATGCCTCGGGACGCGGACTGCGTTGGCCCGCGCCCGCATTATCGCCATCTCAGACCACCAATGAAAACGCCCCTCGCGGCTCGCGCCGGAGGGGCGTCACTTGCACCTGAATCGGGAACTCCGGCGCAGGGCCGGAGGATCCTGCAGATCTTAGGTCGCCGGCGCCTCTGTGGCTGCCGGCGGGGTCATCGTGTACCCCAACTGCGTCTGCCAATCGAGCACGTCAAAGTACACCCGTTCCTCGGCGATCTTGCCGTCCTGGTAACGAATGAACGTTGAGCCCGTGAGCTTCACGCTCTTGCCCGTCGGCGGCGCCGCGCCGGGGCCGGTGTTCGTGCCCGTGAAGGTCCACAGGAAAAACGACCGGTCCTGCATGTGGTAGTTCTCGTCAAGGACGACCTTGGCATCGGGGTAAGCTGTCCGCAGGTCGGTCATGACCTTCTTCAGGGCGTCCAGGCCGTCGGAACTGAGGCCGCCCGGTGATTGGCGCTTGACATCCGCCGTCATGACGGCATCGAGGCCGCCAAGGTCTGCCCCGCTCCAGGCTGCGATGTATGCATCCACCGCCGGTTGATGTTGAGCAGCGTAATCGGGCGGCGCGGGAGCGGCACAGCCGGCGAGCGTGAACAGACCGACAGCCGCGAATAGCGATTGCTTGAACATGGCGTTTCCCCTTCTTGTCCCAGTTGTTTCGAGCCCGGCGGGCAGCCGTCTTGCGGCCTGGACCCGGGCATAGCGTGAGATTAATCCCGCGCGACTATACGCTCAGCTTGGGCGCAAGGCGTAGCTTTAAGCGTTGAATCTCCCCGCCCAGCACGGCGCACAGCTTGCTGACGTCGATGTTGCCGCCGGAAACCACGCACACGATCTTGCCGCTCCCTGCCTTGCCAGAGAGCGCACACGCCACCGGACACGCACCCGCGCCCTCGGCGATGACGCGGTTGCGCTCGGCCATCAGCGCAAGCGCCGCGGCAACTTCTTCCACACTCACGACCAGCGCGTCGTCGATCAGCCCTTGCGCGCGCTCGAGCATTTGCGGAAAGACCGTCCTGCTACCGATGCCGTCCACGAACGAAGGCTGGTAGTCAACCACCTGTGGCGATCCCGCGGCCAGTGACGCGGCGAGTGGCGCGCCGGTCGCGACCTCTGCCGTTAACAGCCTGCAATCTGGCTTCAGCGCCCGCACCGCCGAGGCGATCCCGCAACTAAGCCCGCCGCCGCCCCACGGAATGACGATAGCCTCCACGTCCGGCAGGTCCTCCAGGATCTCGAGTCCAATCGTCCCGTTGCCCGCCATCACATGAGGATCGTCAAAGGCGTGGATGAACGTCGCGTCCACACCCGGATACCCGCGCTCCTGAAATGTTTGCCACCAGCGCTCGAACGGGACTTTGATCACGCGTCCGCCGAGTCGCTCGATGG
>CAYYQQ010000069.1:0-13974 GCA_964473595.1 uncultured Steroidobacteraceae bacterium
ACAATCCCATCACGTCCGGTGCGAGCAGGCGCATCTGCTCGATGCGGGTCGGAAGACTCTTGATCTCGACGTCCGAGACATGCCGGACGTCGCGGATCTCGATCTCGAGGTCCTCGAGCGCACGCGCCTGGCAGATCAGCGCGTGGCCATCGGCCTCCTCCTCCGCGCTGATGCCGAGCGGGCGGCCATGCGGATACGCGAAGCTGCCCTTGATCACGCGCACCCGGCAGGTGCCGCAGGTGCCGCCCTTGCAGCTGTGCGGCAGGTTCAGGTGTTCACGTAATGCGCCCGATAGCACGGGCTCATCGCTCCGCGCCTGGAATTCCCGACCCGTCGGCAGCAGCCTGACCTTCACGCCGCTATTATGAAGGGGCCGGGCTTACAGTTTCCCGGTCTGATGCGGAAGAGAGATGACGGCGACGCAATCACCCGACAAACACCCGCGAACATTCGTCATTGCCGGCGCCGGCTACACCGGCGTGCGCGTGGCCGAGCGGCTTGCGCCGCGGGGAACGGTCATCAGCCTCACCCGGAAGGCCCACGCATTCGATTTTGCGGCGCCATTCGATGTGATCTATCTGGTGCCGCCACCCGCTCCCGGGACGACTGACCCGCGGCTCCAGCGATTCCTTGCGGCATTGCCCACCAAGCCTGGTCGCATCGTCTTTATCAGCACGACCGGCGTGTACGGCGACGCCGGTGGCGCGACGGTGACCGAAGACACGACACCCGCCCCTGCGACCGACAGAGCGCGGCGCCGACTCGCGGCTGAGACGGCGTTGCGTGCCTGGTGTGAGCCACGCAAGGTCGAGTGGGTGATCCTGCGCGTGCCAGGCATCTATGGTCCCGGTCGGTTGCCGCTCGAGCGCCTGCAACGTGGCGAACCAGCACTCGCCGAATCCGAGGCTGGGCCCGGCAACCGGATCCAAGTGGAGGACCTGGCCGACATCTGCGTCACAGCGCTGCTGCAGCCGCAGGCACGCAATCGCATTTACAACGTCGGCGACGGCGACCATACGACGAGCACCGCATTTCTCGGCCTCGTCGCGAAGCTCGCGGGCCTGCCCGCGCCACCGCAACTGCCGCTGACTCAACTTCAGGCCCTCAAGTCCAACGTCGCGCTGTCTTTCCTCGGCGAATCGCGCCGCGTAGATACCTCGCGCCTGCGCCAGGAACTCGGCTTCCGCCCGCGCTACCCCACCGCCGAGTCCGGCATCCGCGCCAGCCTGGTTTAGGTGCCGGGTCGTACTTTCGTAGTTGTTGCTGGCAATAACTACGAAAGTACGACCCGGCACCAATTAAGCTAATAGAACGGTGCTGCCGGTCGTGCGACGCGCTTCCAGGTCGCGATGCGCCTGGGCCGCACTTGATAACGAATATGTCTGGCCGATAACCACTTTGACTTTTCCGCTCGCGACGACCTCGAAAAGTTCGCGCGCGCCACGTGCGCGGTCCGAGGCCTTCGCGATGTAATGAAAGAGTACTGGCCGTGTCAGGAATAGCGAACCTCGTTTCGCAAGCTCCAGCGGTGAAAATGGCGGTGCCGGGCCCGAGGCATTACCGTAGCTGACCATCAGGCCGCGCGGTCTCAGGCAGTCTAGCGAAGCGAAGAATGTATCCTTGCCGACGCCGTCGTAGACCACCGGTACACCGCGTTTCTTAGTGATCTCGCGCACGCGCGCGACCAGGTTCTCGTGCGTGCTGACAATCACTTCCGCAGCGCCGTATTCGCGCGCAAGCACCGCTTTCTCATCGCTGCCGACGACCGCGATCACCCTCGCGCCCAGTGCCGTCGCCCATTGCAGCGCGATCAGGCCCACGCCGCCCGTGGCCGAATGCAGCACGATCGGATCATTCCTTCGTACGCGATAACAGCGCCGCAGCAGGAACCAGGCGGTAAGACCCTTCAGCATCAATGCCGCGGCCTGCTGGTCAGAAATACCGTCGGGCAGCTTTACGACGCAGCTCGCATCGATCACGCGTTCCTCGGCATACGACCCCGGCGTGCTGTCGACATAGGCCACGCGATCGCCGGCCGCGAAGCTGCTCACCTTGCTGCCCGCCTCCATCACGACGCCCGCCGCCTCGACACCGAGGCCACTCGGCAGCTTCATCGGATAAAGGCCCGTGCGGTGATAGGTATCGATGAAATTGACGCCAATCGCTGTCTGGCGAACGCGCAGCTGCTTCGGCTTCGGCGAACCGGTCGCGACTTCCTCGAAGCTCAGGACTTCGGGGCCGCCGTACTGATGAATCCGGATCGCGCGCATTTACTTGGTGCCGGGTCGCAGGTTCGCAGGTTCGCTGCTTAACTGCGAACCTGCGAACCAGCACCAGGTAACGGATTGCTGGCAAATGACAGGTCCGCAACGGGCCGGCCGCCGATCAGGTGTTCCTGGATGATGCGCTCGATGTTTTCGGGCGTGGCGCGCTTGTACCAGGTACCCTCGGGGTAGACCAGCATGACTGGCCCCTCGCGGCAGATGCGCAGGCAATCAACGCGCGTGCGCAACACGCCACCCTCGACATCCGCGAGGCCGACTTCGCGCAGCCGGCGCTTGAGGTACTTCCACGAGGCATCGCCGATCTCCTTCGGTGCGCAGTCGCCATGCGTGCAAAAGAAAACGTGGCGGCGTGCGCCACCGAGCGCGATCTTCGCAACCGCGGCTTCCAGGGTCTCGGCCGCCGGCACTTCCTTCAAAGCGCTGCCTCATCCGTTTCGCTGGTGCGGATCCGCAGCACGCGCTCGATATCAGTCACGAAGATCTTGCCGTCGCCGACCTTGCCGGTCCGGGCGACGCCGATGATGGCCTCAATGACCTGATCGACGAGATCGTCGCGCACCGCGACCTCGACGCGCGTCTTTGGCACGAAATCCACGACGTATTCCGCGCCGCGATAGAGCTCGGTGTGACCGCGCTGCCGGCCGAAGCCTTTCACCTCGGTGACGGTCATACCCGAGATGCCGATCTCGGACAGCGCGGCGCGCACGTCGTCGAGTTTGAAGGGCTTGATGATGGCGGTAACGAGTTTCATTCCTGGCTCCTGCGAATAGATGGGCTACCCGCGGTACGGGATGCGGATTCTATGCCGATAAGGGCCGCTTCGGCGCAAATAACCGGCGGGCCCGCCTGATCGCGCGCCGCTAGTTTGGCCTCGTCGCCCGCATGGATGCCGGGCGCGCATCGGAGGCCTTGCAATGGAACTGCCCATCACGTGGCGCGTCATCGGCGCCCTGCTCGTCTTCTTGTTCATGCTGACTGCGGATTACGCGGACGCCGCCGTCGGGCGCACACCCGGCACGGCAACCGTTTCGCCGGATGGCGAGGCGGTCTATTCGATCCCGCTGAACCTGCCGCCCGGCACCAACGGAATGACGCCCGCCCTGTCGCTCGAGTACCGGCACCGCAGCATCGTCGGGCTGCTCGGCATCGGCTGGAACATCGGCGGCCTGTCGCAGATCGCGCGTTGCCCTAGGACCATCGTGCAGGACGGCGTCGCGTCACCAGTCACCTACACGACCGCCGATCGCTTCTGCCTGGACGGCCAGCGACTCGTCGTCACGAACGGTGTCACCTACGGCGGAGCCAGCGCCGAGTACCGCACCGAGATCGAGACCTTCGCGCGCATCCGTTCCTACACGGGTGCCGGCAGCGGGCCGCAGTACTTTGTGCTGGAGGCGCCAGATGGCCGCGTTCTCGAGTACGGTGCGACGGCGGATTCGCGCGTCGACGGCGTCCGCACCGTGAATCCAGCGAATGCAGGTCGGATCTGGGCGCTGAACCGCATTCGCGACCGTTCAGGCAACGTCATTGACTTCGAATACTTTGAAGACACGGCAAACGGCAGTTTCCGGATCGCGGCGATCCGCTACAACTCGAATCCAGATGCCGGCGTCGTAGCGTCGCACCAGATCAACTTCGTTTACGAAAACCGCCCGAACAACGAGGTAGATGTTGCCTATGTCGCCGGCACGGGCATCCGCCAGGTGGTGCGTCTCGATCGGATCGATGTGCTCTACAACGGCGCGATCCTGCGGCGCTACGACCTCAGTTACGAGCCGGCGCTGTCTGCTGGCGGACGCAGCCGGCTGGCGTCGATCCAGGAATGCGGCGCTGGCGGTGGCGATTGTTTTGCCGCGACGAACTTCAGCTGGCAGAACGGCCTGCCCGGTTTTGGAGCTGAGACGAGCTTCGCGGCGGCGATTCCGGGCCCGACGCCACTGCCCGAGAACTGGCTCTGGACAATGGCCGATATCAATGGCGACGGCCGCGGTGATTTCGTCTGGTCCGGCGGAACGACGACCGCGGCGATGACATTGCGCTACCGACTCGGCCTCGTTGGAGACACGTTCGGCGCGGAAATCACGACGAAGATCGCCACTCCCTACGGCATAGGCACTCCCTTCGACCACAACGGCGACGGTCGCGCCGATCTCCTGATGCTCTCCGCAGCACGGCAGTGGACCGTCATCCCGGGTAGTGCCGCCGGCTTCAGCGCGCCGATCACGATCCCCAACTCGCCTGGACCGCAGATCGCGGACTACCGCGGCCTGGACATGAATGGTGATGGCCTCGGTGATCTCGCCTGGTCCGAGATCTACGCCTACACCGGCAACAGTCTCGTCGTGTATGTGCGCTACGCACTGCCGGGCGGCGGATTCTCCGCGAACCCCGTAATGCTCTACGAGCAGGCCACGGGAAGCGGATATGAGACCCCAGAAGGCGGCAATTTCCTCGGCCGCCCGGGCCAGCGCATCGATCTGGACGGCGACGGCGGCGAAGACCTGCTGATGAACGAGAACTACACGATCGCCCGTATTTCCGCGACCACGTCTGCAATCGACGGCTTCGAGGGCTCCTTCTCGGGCATCGGGCTCGCCGACATCAACGGCGACGGCTGCACGGATCTCGCTTATACCCATTACACGGGAGCGTTGCGCGTGCGCATAAGCGGCTGCAGCGTGCCCTGGTCGGGCCCGGAGCTGGCTGCGACGGCTTCGGGAAGCGGCGGGGCGCAGAACATTGCGTACGACTGGAACAACGACGGCCGGGACGATCTGCTGCTCTCAGGCACGACAAACTGGTTGGTTGTCCTGTCGAACGGCGATTCGCTTGCGCCGGCGGTGAATACGGGGATCGCAACCAACGGCGCCAACACGGCGATTGCCTTTGACGCCAACGGGGACGGCCTGACAGACCTCGTCACCCGGAATGGCGGCGTGCTCTATCGGCGGTTACGCAATGGCCCCCGGTCCGATGTACTGGTTTCTGCAATGGACGGCTTTGGCGTCACCGCAACTTTTTCCTACCGCCCGCTGACCGATGCAAGCATCTACACGCGCGGGAGCGGCGCCATTTATCCAGAGCAAGACCAGCAGTCGACTGCATACGTCGTATCCGAATTGGGCATCACGGACGGCACCGGGCTCGGGTCCGCGACCGCGACTCGCTACAGTTATCACGGCCTGCGCCGCCACCTGCTGGGACGCGGCAACCTCGGATTCACGACGCGCACGAGCGTGGATACGACGCTCGGCATTGAAACACGCGTCGAGGAAACACGACGCCAGGACTTCCCCTACACCGGGCTGCCTGCGATGGTCGTCGTGCGTCAGGGTTCCGGTGCACCGGTCAGCGAGACAACTTATACCTGGTCGACCCTGAATCTGGGCAACGGCGTCGCCTTGCGTCGCTTCCCCTATGCGTCGTCGACGGTTCAGCGGCAGTACGAGGTCGGCGGCGCCTACGATGGCGCCGAGATCGCAACGACGACACGCGTTGTCGCCGCGATCGACACGACCTCGGGCCTTGTGACCGACGAAACGACGACGATCAACGAGGTCGCAGGTGGTATCAGCGCTGGTTCATCAAGCAGCCTGCGCACGCTTCACACGTCCGTACTCAACGACAAGACCAACTGGTGCCTGGGGCGGCCACAGGGAATGCAGCTCACGGCAAGCCATACGCTGACTGGAGGCGCGGCGATCACTCGCAGCTTCAGCCAGAACTGGGACGGCTTGAAATGCCGGCCCACGCAGCAGCGCCTGGAAACCGGCAACAGCCAGTGGCAGGTGAGCTTCGGCCTCGCCTACGACGGCTTCGGCAATATCGCGAGCCGCTCAGTCACCGGCATCGGCATGAGCGCCCGCACGATGAATCTCAACTGGGGTAGTCGCGGGCAACTGCCCATCAGCATGACTAACCCGCTTTCCCAGACGACCACATTGACCTGGGACCATGGGCTCGGCCTGCCAACGGCGATGACCGACCCTAACGCACTGACGGTGAGCTGGGCCTACGACGCCTTCGGGCGCCCCACGCAAGAGACGCGGCCAGACCAGACCACCACGCAATGGACACGCACTGCCTGCGTCAACGGTTGCGATTCGCGCACGCGATATCAACTTACGCAGCAAGAGAAGGACAACGTCGGTATCACGCAAGGCACGACGATCATCGAAGTTGACCTGCTCGGCCGTGCCTTTCGCTCCTCCATACGTCAGCCAGGCGGCGGCATGACCGTCATCGCCGCCGACGCCGATGCGCGTGGCAGGGTAATTCGCCAATATCTTCCGTTCTGGGCCGGTGGGACACCCGGCGGCTACTGGCAGTTCGATTACGACTCGCTCGACCGGCTCGCAGCCGCGTCGTTGCGCATGCCGGGTGGAAGTGCAGATCGTTCAGCCGGCTGGCGCTATGACGGGCATGTCGTGACCCAGACCGATCCGCTGGGGCGTGTCACGAGCGAGACACGCAACGCCTGGGGAAACCTCCTGCAGGTCGGCGACGCCGCAGGCGGCAGCACTCAATATGAATACGATGCCTTCGGACGACTGCTGCAGGTTCGCGATGCGCTGAACAACAGCCTCGGCACTATCAATTACAACGCGCGCGGCATGAAGCTCGCGCAGACCGACATGGATCTGGGCGCCTGGATCTACACGCGAGACGCCCACGGCGAGATCGTCTCGCTGCGCGATGCGAAGTCGCAGGTCTCGAGTTTCACTTACGACAAGCTCGGCCGGCCGACCGGTCGCAGCGCGCCCGAGGGCGCGAGCAACTGGACCTGGGGCGTGTCTTCGGTAAAGCGCAACATCGGCCGGCTCGCCGCCATCACGGGGCCTGGATACTCGGAAAGCCTGGCCTATGACTCCTATGGTCGACCCGCGACGCGCACCATCACCTCGGATGCAAGCTATCGCTACGACTACGCATACAACGGCCAGGGACTGCTCGATTCACTGACCTATCCCGGCACGGGCTCGGGCAGCCGCTTCAAGCTCGGTTACGAATACGAATCCGGCCAACTCGTGCGGATCAAGGATGCCAACGCGCCCGCCACTTCATTCTGGCGGCTCAGCGCGGAGGACGCGGCAGGCAACGTCATCGACGAGACACTGGGTGCAGCGATTCGCGTCATCACCGGCTTTCATCCGGTGAGCGGCGCGCTGGACTACCGCCAGACCGGCGTCGGCGGCAGCACCATCCAGAATCTCGCCTATGACTGGGACGCGAATGACAACCTGATCAGGCGCGCGGACCTTAAGCAGGGCTTGACCGAGGAATTTCGCTACGACCTACTCGACCGGCTTGACGACTCACGGCGGAATGGCGCGATCAACCTGGACTTGAGCTACGACCAGATTGGAAACATCCGGTGGAAATCGGACGTCTGCCCGACCACCGCTCCCTGCTTTGGCTATCACGCAAGCAAGCAGCACGCCGTCATTTCCGCCGGCGGGCAGACCTACGGCTACGACGCGAACGGCAACATGACGAACCGCGGCGGCGCGTCCATCAGCTGGACCAGCGACAATCTGCCAAACACCATCACGCAGGCGAACGGCAACAGCAGCCAGTTCTGGCACGGTCCCGCGGGCAATCGCTGGAAGCAGCTGGCAAGCCACGCCGGCACGATCGAGACGACGATCTACGCCGGCGAGTTGATGGAAAAGGTGACGCGCGCAGGCGTAACGACCTGGCGGCATTACGTCCTTGCTCCCACCGGAACGGCTGCGCTGCACCTGCGTTACAACAATGGAACGCCAGCGACGACACGCTACCTGACCCACGATCACCTGGGCAGCACCGACAAGCTGCTCGACGCGAGCGGCAACATTCTGCTGGCGGAAAGTTTTGGCGCCTTCGGTGCCCGCCGCGGCGCGAACTGGAGCGGCGCGCCAAGCGCCGCGGGCCTCGCCACGATCGCTGCGAATGCACGTGACGGTTACACCGGGCACGAGCACCTCGACAATCTGGATCTGATCCACATGAACGGCCGGATCTACGACCCGCGCATTGGCCACTTCATCAGCGCAGATCCTTATGTGCCGGAACCGTTCTCCGGGCAGAGCCTCAATCGCTACGCTTATGTGTTCAATAATCCGCTGAGCTTCATCGATCCCAGCGGCTTTGATCCGGAAACACCCTGCATGGAGGCGCCTAACGGCCGCTGCGCGCGGGTCACGGTGATCGGCGCGCGCTGGGCCGACTACCTTCGCTACTTCGGCGGCCACAGCGGCCAGGTGGAATCCGCCTCGCAGCGCGACCCCTGCGGCCAGGACAGCAACGCGCTCACCTGCGTAATGCAGCGCGCCCAAATGACTTCCCCCGCCAGCATCGTGCTGACTGCCGGCACGCAGGTGGATTCGACCCTGTCGCATGGCACAGTAACCGACTTCCTGCAGGGAGCCGCTGCGCGGATTGGCAATCTCGCGTTCAACTCGGCGCCGGTGACCTGGCTGTTCGACTCGAACCAGGATTTCGAGTGGTTTCCGGTGCCGGATTCTACGGCCGGGCGCAACGGAGCTACACTCGGCAACGTTGGATATCTTGCTGGTGGTGCCGCTGGCATTATCCGCAGAGGCGGCGGCGAGATCGCTGCAGCCGCTCCGAGCACTATCGCGAGGACTTTTCAAGGCACAAGGAATTATCCAGGCGTCGATCGCTTCAGGGACGTCATGTTGAAGAAAGGCACGATTATTTTCGGCGGCTATCCGGGCCAGAGCGCTTTCTACACGACGATGAGTGCGATGCGCCGCGCGGGCGAAAGCGCGACGTCGCTGTTCGGCGGACTTCAGGTCCGGTTTCATCCAATCCACGGCTATCGCTCGCGTGTTGCCGCCTATGAGGTGATGGAAGACACTGCTGCGGCAATCGGCCTCGCGGTCGCCAATCCGCAACACGGCGCCGGATGGCTGCCGCAGCTCGTCGTACCGTCGTTCGCAAGCAGCTTGCGCCGCCTCGCCGATTTTCCATTTGGACCATGAGATGAAGATTCAAATCATCGACGGGTCCGTCGCGTTTTCCGATGGCACCATGAAACAACACATGGACAGGCAGGCGTTCCTGCGAAGCCGGATCGGCGAATCGTCGAAAGAGGTTGTTGTCTACGGGCCCTGGATCACCTACAACTTCAGTCCGGAACCGGGAATCGCATGCAATGCAATCTTCAAGAATGAACGCCTGTTCCGGCTATCCATAATGATCCGCCTGCCATCCGACGACACAAACAGATGGTCGGATGCGGCCGAGCACAAGCGCCAGGTTCTGCATGACGAGTGGCTGCAGGCGGAACTCGGCAAACCACCGTATCGGTATGCCTGGGGGCAAATTGAATCCGGTCTAGATCGACGCGACGGTTTCAGCGACATTGTCTTGGATTATGCGGACTGAATTGCAGGCCAAGCCCGCCGGTCACGAGACGGACTTCGTTGGCGCCTGGAAGTTGAGGCGGGAAACTATCGGCGCCGGCTTATCCGGACGGGACGACTTATACCGCGACCCGGACGACGGCCGGCTGTGGGAGCTGACCTGGCCGCAGTCCGATATGCATGGGGGCGGCCCGCAGCGCCTGAGCTGCCTGACAATCGATGCGGCGCGCATGAAGTACGGCGCTGTCGTCGATAGCTGACGGACACATTATCTACAGCACGACGTACGTGACGATGGTCACGATGACGATCGCTGCGAGGTTGATCCGCCACCCCGCACGCAGCATTTCGCTCATCTTCAGGCGGCCGGTTCCGAATACGATGGCGTTCGGCGGCGTGCCGGCTGGCAGCATGAATCCGCAGGACGAGGCCATGACCGCAGGAGCCACGAGCTGCAACACCGGGCAGTTCGTTCCGGCTGCGATTGCCGCGAGGATTGGCATGAAAGTTGCAGCCGTTGCCACATTCGAATTGACCTCGCCCCAGAACACGATAAGCGTGACGGTCGCGGCGATGAGTACGATGAGAGGCAGGGTGCCAAGGCCGACCAGCGACTTGCCGATGTACATCGACAGCCCGCTGTCCTGGATCGCGGCCGCAAGCGCGAGCCCGCCGCCGAACAGAAGCAGCACTGGCCAGGGCACACGCTTGAGATCCTTGCCATCGAGTAGCGCTCCGCCCTGCTCCCCGCCATTCGGCACGAGGAAGAGCGAAATCCCGGCGACCAATGCGATGGTCGTGTCATTCAGCGCGGCGAGCCCGGGCAACAGTTTCAGCAGCGGGCTCAGGACCCAGGCACCGGCCGTCAACAGGAAGATTGCCGTCACGCGCCGCTCGGCCCGGGACATCGGCCCCAGAGCCACGAGCGCATTGCGCAATGCCGCTTCGGCCGTTACCTGGGAGCCAAGCTTGAAGGGGAACACGACGCGCACGAGGACCAGCCACGCGATCGGCATCAGCAAGAGAACCGTGGGTAGCCCGAATGTAATCCATTGCGCAAAGCTGACGGTCACGCCGTAGTTCTGCTTCATGAAACCGACCACGAGCGCATTGGTCGGCGTGCCGATCAGTGTGCCGAGGCCGCCGATGGTTGCCGCATAGGCAACGCAGAGAACGATGGCCGCCGAAAAATTGTGCGCATTGCGATCATCCGCGGCCGGATCCGGTGCAACGATCGCCGCGATCGACATGGCGACCGGCAGCATCATGAGCGACGTCGAAGTGTTCGAGACCCACATGCTGACAAAGCCGGTTGCGCACATCATGCCGAGCACGAGCCCCTGCGGGTGGCCACCGGCAGCCGCGACGATGTTGTAGGCAATGCGGCGATGCAACTCGCAGCGCTCCATCGCAAGCGCCAGCAGGAAGCCGCCGAGGATCAGGAACAGTGTGGTATTGCCGTAGCCGCCGGCTAGTGTTTCCGCAGTTACGGCGTCGAGCAGCGGCAATACGGCAAGCGGCATCAATGCCGTCGCCGCGAGCGGCAGGGCCTCGGTCGACCACCAGAACGCCATCAGGACCAGGACACCGGCGACCGCCCACGCCGCGGGCGGCAGTCCTGCCGGCGCTTCGCTGACCAGCGTGGCCGCAAGTGCCGCCAGGCCCAGCAGCAACCCGGCGTTCTGAATCCCTGTCCTGGCATTGCGCTCCGCCATGCCCCCTCCCTGCCGCGCCGCAGCGCCTCAGTATAGAGTGGCGCAGGAGTCGGGGCGCATACGCATGCTGGATACGATCGTCGTCGTCGGGGGCGGCCACGCGGCAGCGCAGGTTGTCGACAGCTTGCGCCACGAGCATTTCGCCGGGCGGCTGGTGCTGGTCGGCGAAGAGCCGCTTCTGCCCTATCAGCGCCCTCCGCTCTCGAAGAAATTCCTCGCCGGTGAAATGGAAGCCGACCGACTGCCGATCCGCCACGCGGCCTTCTACGAAAGCATTCACTGCGAGTTGCTGCTCGGTAATCCCGTTGCCACGATCAATACCGCTGTGCGTGAGCTCAAGCTCGCCGATGGCAACCGGCTCGCCTACGACAAGCTGGTATTGGCGATCGGCGGTCACGCCCGGCCGTTACCGGTACCGGGCGCCGGATTGGCCGGTATCCACGTGTTGCGCATGATGGCGGACGTCAATGCGATCCGGGCGGAAGCACTTCCAGGCACTCGCGTCGTGATCGTCGGCGCCGGCTACATCGGGCTCGAATGCGCGGCAACATTCCGCAAACTGGGTCTCGACGTCACGGTCATCGAGATGATGGATCGGGTGATGAGCCGCGTGGTCGCGCCGGAAATGAGCCGCTTCTATGCTGGCGAGCACGTGACCCATGGCGTCACGATACTGATCGGCAAGCGGGTCGGCGCCCTGCAGGGCGACACGCGCGTCACCGCGGTTGAGTGCACGGACGGCACACGCGTGCCGGCCGACCTGGTGCTGATCGGCATCGGGCTAGTGCCAAATACCGAGCTTGCGAACGCCGCGGGGATACGCTGCGAGGACGGCATCGCCGTGGATGAGCATTGCCGCACCAGCGACCCGGATGTCTACGCCATCGGCGATTGTTGCAGCCACCCGAGCCCGCGTTATGGCCGCCGCATCCGGCTCGAATCCGTGGACAACGCCTTCGAGCAGGCGCGCACGGCGGCTGCGAACATCTGTGGCCGCGTGCTGGTGCACGACAAGACGCCCTGGTTCTGGTCCGACCAGTACGAACTCAAGCTGCAGATCGTGGGCCTGTGCCAGGGTTACGATGCGGTCGTGATTCGCGGAGATCCCGTCGAACGCGCTTTCAGTTGCTGCTACCTGCGCGATGGTGAGCTGATCGCACTCGATGCTGTTAATCACGTCAAGGATTTCATGGCTGCGCGCAAGCTGGTCGGCGAACACGTGAAGCCCGACCCGGTCCGTCTTGCCGATCCCGCTGTTGCGATCAAGGACACGCTCTGAGGGCGGCCGGCACCTTATAATCCCGGCATGACGAAAGACGACGACAAAATCAACGCGGCCGATCGCGAATTCCGCGCCATGCTCGGCAAAGCGACCGGTGGCCTTGCAGCGCAGGATTACGGCACGGCATTCTGGGACTGGTGGCTGAATCTCGCCCGCTCGCCTGAAAAACAGGCGGAACTCCAGAAGAATGCGATGCAGCAGGCCATGGATCTCTGGCGCTTCCATGCCGAGGCCGCGCAGGGCAAACCGCTCGCGCCCAGCGAAAACGGCGACCGGCGATTCTCGAACCCGGCGTGGCAGCAATATCCGTTCAATGTCTACGCGCAGGCCTTCCAGAAGGGCATGGAGTTCCTTGAGCAGTCGGCACGCGCGCTACCGGGCATGGAGCCTCGCAACGCCCAGCTCGTGGAATTCGCGGCGCGTCAGGTTGCCGAGTCGATGTCGCCGACCAACAATCCGCTGACCAATCCCGAGGTCCTGCAGCAGACCGTCGCCGAGCGCGGCCAGAATCTCGCCCGCGGCTACAAGAATTTCCTCGATGATCTCGAGCGCACGCTACGTGGCGGCGAGGCACCCGGCACCGAGGAGTTTCGCGTCGGCCAGACGGTCGCGGTCACCAAGGGTCAGGTCATCTTTCGCAATGACCTGATCGAGCTGATCCAGTACTCCCCCACCACACCCGACGTCCAGGCCGAGCCGCTCCTGATCGTGCCGGCCTGGATCATGAAGTACTACATCCTGGACCTGTCGCCGAAGAATTCACTGGTCGCCTGGCTTGTGAACCAGGGCCACACGGTATTCATGATTTCCTGGAAGAACCCGACCGCGGCAGATCGCGAACTCGGCATGGACGATTACCTGAAGAAAGGTGTCTACACCGCGCTCGATGCCGTCACCGCCATCGTGCCGCAACGCGAGATCCATGCGGTCGGCTATTGCATCGGCGGCACACTGCTCGCGATCGCGGCCGCCGCGCTCGCCCGTAAGGGCGACAAGCGCATCCGCGACATCACCATGTTAGCCGGGCAAACCGACTTCAGCGAACCCGGGGAACTGTCGCTTTTCATCAGTCCTGCGCAGATCGAGATGCTGGAAGCGCTGATGTACAAGGAGGGCGTGCTCGAGTCGGCGAAGATGGGTGGCGCCTTTGCGATGTTGCGCGCGCACGATCTCTTGTGGCAGCCCGCCGTGAAATCTTATCTCAAGGGCGAGCGCGAAGGCATGATCGACCTGATGGCCTGGAATGCCGACGGCACGCGCATGCCCTGGAAGATGCACACCGAATATCTGGTCGGCCTCTATCTCCGGAATGATCTCGCGGA
>CAYYQQ010000070.1:0-13820 GCA_964473595.1 uncultured Steroidobacteraceae bacterium
CGTAGGGGAACAGGCCGAACAGCAACATCAGCGCCAGCAGCGATAGCAGCGCCGTGCTCTGTACCGGCAACTGTTCCTTGGCGAACAGCCAGAAAGTGGCGATCGTGATCGCGAGCACCGCGACGGCGTGCGGATCGATGAAGCCCCAGTCCATCGGCCGCAGTCTACTGTCTACTTCAGGAAAACGCGCGCGGCAGGTAGTGGTCGATCAACAGCGCCGCAAACAGCAGCGCCAGGTAATTGATTGAATAACGAAAAGTGCGCATCGGCAGGTCGGCGCGGTCGGATACGCGCAATGCCCAGGCGTAGCGCAGGAATACGCTGTCGAGCAGCAGCGCCGTCGCAAGATAAGGGAGGCCCGCCATGCCGGTCAGCCAGGGCATGACCGTCACGACCGTGAGCAGGGTCGTGTAGTACCAGATGAAGTCCTTGGTGTATTCGACGCCGTGCGTGACCGGCAGCATCGGGATGCCGACGCGCGCATACTCGTCGCGCCGTGCGATCGCGAGCGCCCAGAAATGCGGCGGTGTCCACGCGAAGATGATCAGAAACAGCAGCAGCGCGTTGGAATCCACCGCGCCCGTGACCGCCGCCCAGCCGAGCACGGGTGGTGCGGCACCGGCAGCCCCGCCGATCACGATGTTCTGCGGCGTGGCGCGCTTTAGCCAGACCGTGTAGACGACCGCATAGCCGATCAGCGAGAAGAAAGTCAGGATCGCCGTCAGCGCGTTGACGAGCAGCGCCAGGATCAGCATCGACCCTGCGCCGAGCACAAAAGCGAAGGCCAGCGCATAAGCCTCGGACACCGTGCCGCGCGGCAGCGGGCGCGACCGCGTGCGGGACATTTCCGCGTCGATGCGCCGATCGAGCACATGATTGATCGCGGCGGCCGAGGACGCTGCGAGCGCGATGCCGATCGTGCCCCAGACGAGCGCGGCAGCGGGCGGGAAGCCGGGCACGGCGAGGAACATGCCGACGATCGCCGTGAACATGATCAGCGAGACGACCCTGGGCTTGGTCAACTCGAAATAGTCGCGCGCCTTCGCCCGGAGGGCGGGGACTGCCGTGCCGCTTGCGCCATGTTCCTTGACGTTCATCGGGGCCTGACGCGGATATTGCCGCCTTCGGGGCGCGGTGCGAGGGAGCGGAGCAGGGCGACCATCGTGAGCACTACCGAGGCTGCACCCGCATTGTGCAGGGTGCCGAGCCATAACGGCCAACCCAGCCAGATCAGGTCCATGCCGATCAGTATTTGCAGTATCAGTGCGGCCAGCACCGCCGTTCCGGCTGCTCGCGTGAACATGGTCTGGCCGCGACGCCAGACGCTCACGACCAGCAGCAACAACACGAGCGCCGTCAGATAGGCGCCCAGCCGGTGTGAATAATGTATGGCGACGCGCGCGGGCGCGTCGAGCACGCCGCCTTCGTAATCGATGCCGAGCCCCCGCCACAACACGAAGGCATTGGCGAATTCCATGTCCGGCCACCATTGCCCGTGGCAGGCGGGAAAGTCCGGGCAGGCCGCGGCCGCGTAATTGGTGCTGGTCCAGCCGCCGAGCGAAACCTGCAGCGTCACGACCGCCATCGCCGCGATCGCTAGATTACGCACGGGCCGTTCCGCCGCTTTCAGCTCCCGCCGTTCCGGCGAAAGCGCGAGCCACCACAACAGGGAGAGCGTCGCGAGCCCGCCCAGCAGGTGCAGCGTCACGATCAGCGGTTTCAGCAAGAGCGTCACGGTCCACATGCCGAGCAGTGCCTGTAGCGCGACCAATGCCACGATCAGCAGGGGCAACACGCGCGGCTGCGCCGGGTCACGGCGATTCCAGACCGAGAACGCCGCGAGGCCCAGGATGAAGAGGCCGAGTGCACCCACGATGTAGCGGTGCACCATCTCGTTGAGCGCCTTCTGATACGCCCCGACGTCGCCGGCGATCTCGGTCACCTGCGAGGGATGCACCTGGCCGTAACAGCCGGGCCAGTCCGGACAGCCGAGACCCGCATTGGTCAGGCGCACCCAGGCGCCGACCACGACCACGATCGCGCAAAGGAGCGTTGCGACCAGCGCGGCACGGCGAAACCACCTGAGCTTCGAACTCATAAGCGAACTTTATCCGATACTCGAGAGGCGCAGCAGCCGCTCGAGGTCCTTCAGGAGTCCCTGGGCGCCCCCGGCGGCCGCATGGCGCATCATCAAGTTTCCGAGCGGATCGACGACATAAATCGAGTCCATGCCGTAGGGCGCGGGCGGAAAGAGCGCAAGAAAGGCCTTGCCCTCGGCACCCGTGGCGCCCAGCACGAGCAGGTCCTCATCACCCGGCTCTGGGAACCCCGGAGCGCAGCAATCGCCCGCATGCAGCAGCACCCGTTGCACGCGCGTCGCATCCTTGTCGAGCGCGTGGCGCACGCGGGCGAGTTCGGCGAGCGCTTTCGTGCAGTTCTCGGCGCAGGATCTCCCGGCGAGATAGACCAGGGACCAGGAGCCACGCAGCACATCGGGCGATGCCATACCGCCATCGGGCAGGCTCAGGGCGATGGCGGGCAGTTGCCGCGGCGGGTCGATCAGTTCGCCATGCGCGGCGACGGCCGGGCGCCATGCGGAGAAGTAATAGAGCCAGGCCGCCGCGGCGAATGGCACGAGGAACAGCGATGCGAGCATCAGGAAAGTGCGGCGGCCAGCCCGGCGCCTGGTGTCGGCATCCGTCATGCGGCTTCCCCCTTGCGGCGCAGGCTTTGCGCAAGCCAGATCGCAATGGCCGTGGCTGCGAATGCGAACCACTGGATCGCGTAGCCGAGGTGGCGCACGTAGGTCGTGCCCGGGACCTGCCAGTTACGGACATAGCCATCGGGTTCGCGCGAATCGAGCAGGATCCGCTGCGGATATAGCTCGCGGCCGAGTGCGGCTGCGAGTTCCTGCATGTGCGGATAGCTGATAAGACGCGGCCAGCCCTTGCCTGCGGGCGCCGCAAGCTCGATGCTGGGACGCGGCAGCTCATCGAGGCGTCCCGCGACCGTGCGCGGTGTCGCAGGGACCGCGACATCGGGCAGGGAATCGCGGGTGGCGCCGAACGGCACCCAGCCGCGATCGACGAGCACAGCATTGCCGTCCGACAGCAGCAGTGGCGTCAGCACATGGACCCCGGCCTGGCCTGCTTCGCTCATGTTGTCGAGCAGGAACTGGTGATCGGCGTCATAGCTGCCGCTCGCGGTGACACGCTGATAGCGCGGCACGGCAATGGAAGCCGGCGGGAGCGGAAGTGGCGCTTCCGCGCGGGAGAATTGCTCATCGATAAGGCGCTTTGCCGTAGCACGCCCGAGTTGCCAGTTGCCGAGCAGCACGAACAGCAGCACCGCGGCCGCCGTTACGGCCGTCGCGACCGGGCGCAGCGCCAAGCTATACTTGCGCATTCGAACAAGCGCCGGGGCTTTCCATGCCGTGGGTCAAGTGGCTGGTACTGATCATCTTCTTCGCGATCGTCCTGAGCCTGGCTTCGGCCATGCTGCATCTGGTCCACGACTATAAGGGCGAGTCAAAGCGCATGGTGCGGGCTTTGACATGGCGTATCGGCTTGTCCATCACGCTATTCATCGTGCTGTGGGCGACCTGGAAACTGGGCTGGATCGAACCGCGCGGCATGAAAAGCTGAATCAGAGCGCGCGGATCGACGGCAGGTTGCGCCAGCGGCCTGCGATATCCATTCCAAATCCGAACACAAACCTGTCCGGCACGCGCACGCCGATGAAATCGGCCGTAATCGCGGCCGGGGTGGCGCGTTCCTTCACTGCGAAAGCCGCAGTCAATACCTCGGCCGCGCCCTGCTCGAGGAGGCGCGACCGGATGGTCGCGAGCGTGCGGCCTTCATCGAGTATGTCGTCGAGCAGCAGCACCGTGCGGCCCATGACGGGTTCCTGGGGTCCCGCGATCCAGACGAGTTCACCGCCCTGCGTGTCCGCGCCATAGCGGCGCACGTGCACGTAGCTGCACTCCAGCGCAAACGCGAGCCGCGGCAGCAGCTGGCCCGCGAACACCAGCCCGCCATTCATCACCGTGATGACGAGCGGATTGCTGTGGGCAAGCCTGGCTGTGATCTCCTGCGCCAGGCGATCGAGGGTGGCCTGGATCTCGGTGGCGGGGATAATTTCGTCGGAGGCCGGCAGAGCTGCGTTCATCCGGGGATTTTACCCGTGGCGGGCGGGCCGCGCCGACCTCCATGATTCCGGTATCCTGCTGGCTTGAGAATTGGCCCATGAGAATAGTTGCGCTTATCGCGGCTGCCGCAGTCGCCGCATGTGCCGCGCATGCGCCGGCGGTCCCCGGCGTCGTGGCAAATGACAATCGCACGCCGGCCGGCACGATGCAGGACGGCATCCTCTCGCTGGATCTCGAAGCGCGCACCGGGCAGTGGCAGCCGGACGGCCCATCGCGCGCGATCCTTGAGGTGCCGGTCTTTGCAGAGACAGGCCGGCCCCCGCAAGCGCCGGGACCGCTGATTCGCGTGCCCGCCGGCACGCGCCTCGCCGTGCGCGTCAGCAATCACCTGCAAGTCGCGATTGATGTCCACGGATTGCACGATCGACCGGGACACACGGACGACAAGCTGACACTCGCAGCAGGCGCCTCGCAAGTGCTAAGGTTTGCGTCCGGCCCGCCTGGCACCTATTTCTACTGGGCGACGATCGCCGGCCACACGCTCGAGAAACGCCGTGGCTACGACGGTCAGCTCACCGGCGCGTTCATCGTCGATCCGCCGGACGTTGACTCGCGGCAACCGGACGACCGTGTGTTCGTCATCGGCCACTGGTCGCCTGAGGGCGAGCCGAACCCGCGACCGGAATTCGCGGACAGGGAAATATGGGTGCTCAACGGCCAGTCGTGGCCGGCGACGGAACGGCTGGTCTATCCGGTGAATCACCCCATCAACTGGCGCGTCATCAACCCGAGTTACGAAGGCCACCCGATGCATCTGCACGGGACTTACTTCCACGTCAGCGCGAAAGGCGACGAAAGCGCAGCCACCGCGATCGGCGATGCGGACCGACCAATGGTCGTCACCGATTTCATTCCAGGCGGCAAGACGATCGCGATGACCTGGACACCCCGGCAGCCAGGCAACTGGCTGTTTCATTGCCACATCCTCTTTCACGTCGATCCGCTGCTGCGGCTTCCAATGCCCGGCGATGCTGCCGATCATCAGGCGCACACGGCCGATGCCCGCAGTCACATGGCGGGGCTCGTGCTTGGCATCGAAGTGCAGCCGGATCCCGACGCTTCCGCAGTGCCCGTTCCCACGAACCCACGCGCGCTCACGCTACAAGTCGGCGAGCGGCCGGGCGTCCGATACGCCGTGCCGGATTCGAAGGAAGGATGGCCCGGACTGGGATACCGGTTGATTCCGCCGGGTATCGACGAAAGTACAGTGCCGTTCACCGCGCCCGGTCCGCTATTGGTGCTGTCGCGCGGTGAAGCCGTGGCGATCACCGTCGAGAATCACATGGCAGCCGCCACGACCGTCCATTGGCACGGCATCGAGCTCGAGAGCTTCTACGACGGCGTCGCGGGCTGGGGCAATCTCGGGTCGCGGGTCACGCCGGCGATTCAGCCGGGCGAGTCATTCATCGCGCGATTCACGCCACCCCGCGCCGGCACATTCATCTATCACACGCATCTCAACGACTTCGAGCAGTTGAGTACCGGTCTTTACGGCCCGCTGATCGTCGTCGAGCCCGGCCGGCCGTTTGAACCGGCAATCGACAAGGTCTTTGTCCTCAGCTACGGCGGTCCGGACGAAGTGAGGGATCCATTGCTGATGAACGGCAGCGCGACGCCGCCGGCGCAGGACTGGAGGCAAGGCGTCACCTATCGGCTGCGGTTCATCGGGATCACGACGGCGCCGGATGTCGAGGTGTCCCTGTTACGGAGCGACAAGACTGTTGAATGGCGTGCGATCGCGAAAGACGGCGCGGCATTCGTCACCCGCCGTGCGCTCACAT
The DNA here is from genome assembly GCA_964473595.1 of uncultured Steroidobacteraceae bacterium. Taxonomy (GTDB): domain Bacteria; phylum Pseudomonadota; class Gammaproteobacteria; order Steroidobacterales; family Steroidobacteraceae; genus SCUD01. Next base: position 5,989 of record CAYYQQ010000070.1, read on the forward strand.
CTGCACTGCAGCTCGTCAGCCCCGGTGAGACCTACGATTTCGAGTTCACGCCGGCGGAGGCAGGCGTCCTGACGCTGCGCACATTTTATTTTGCTGACAAAAAGACGACGATGACGATTCGCGTGAAGTAATGAATGCGTGCGGCCCGACCGTCGGGCTAGTCCAGGTAACGCTCGATCTTCCGGAACAGGTCCACGCGGTCAACCAGATCGGTCAGCCAGTCGAGCTGATCCGATTCGAGCACCAGCACCGGTGACAGGTCGTAGCGCTTGAACCATTCTTCGTAGAGGCGGTTCAACTTGCGTAGATAGACGACGGGGATGTCTTTTTCCATCGCGCGACCGCGCAACTTGATGCGCTTTCGCAGCGTCCGCACCGGGCAACGCAGGTAGATCATCAGGTCTGGCGGCCGCAGCGTCGCGCTGATCGACTGGTAGAGCTGCCAGTAGACCTTGAAGTCGCGCGCATCGATGTGGTGCTGCCGGTAGAGATTGCGCGCAAAGATCTCCGCGTCCTCGTAGATCGTGCGGTCCTGCACTACGGCACCGGGCTCGTCCTGCAGCTCGAGGTGCAGCCGGAACTTGTGGGCCAAGAAGAAGACCTGGGACCGGTAGGCCCAGGTCTTCATGTCCGCGTAGAAATCCGCGAGATATGGATTCCGGTCGTTTGGCTCGTAGAACGGCTTGATGTCGTAGCGCCGGCACAGGAATTGCGTTAGCTCGGTCTTGCCGGCGCCGATATTGCCGGCGATCGCGATGAAGCGCTTGCCTGCTACTGGCGCAGCTCCTACTTGCGCAGCCCCTACTGCCGCAGCCCCCACGGGCAGATTCCCTAAAGCCAGTAGACGAATATGAAGAGGCCGAGCCACACCACGTCGACGAAGTGCCAGTACCAGGCGATAGCCTCGAACGCGAAATGCTGGCGTGGCGTGAAATGGCCCTTCATGCAGCGCAGCCAGATCACCACCAGCATGATCGCGCCGACCGTGACGTGCAGTCCGTGGAAACCGGTCAGCATGAAGAAAGTCGAGCCGTAAATGCCGGTGCCGAGCTGCAGGCCGAGTTCGCGATAGGCGTGGCCGTACTCCTTGGCCTGGACGCCCAGGAAGGTGAATCCCAGCAGGAAAGTCAGCGCAAGAAAGATTTTCAGCACACCACGGTGGCCCATTTTCATTGCATGGTGCGCGATCGTGATCGTGAGGCCAGAGCTCAGCAGCAGCACCGTATTGATGGCTGGCAGGCCGAAGGCCGGGATGATCTCGTAGCTGCCATCATCGCGCGGACTCAATGCGCCCGGCCCGTTGCTGGGCCAGGCTGCTTCGAAGCCCGGCCACAGCAGGCCGGACACCGCTTTGGCGCCGTCTCCACCGAGCCAGGGCACCGACAACTGCCGCGCGTAAAAGAGTGCGCCGAAGAATGCGGCGAAGAACATGACCTCGGAGAAGATGAACCACATCATTCCCATGCGGAAGGAACGGCCGACCTGGTCGTTGTAAAGACCGGCCTGGTTTTCGTGGATGACTTGTCCGAACCAGAGGAAGAACAGGGTGCAGAGCAACAGGAAGCCGGCGCCGAGCACCCAGGCGCCGATGCTCGCACCATTCAGTGTCGCGGCCGCGCCCGCCATCAGCGCGAAGAGCGATGCCGAGCCGAAGAAAGGCAACCGGCTGCCATGGGGGAAGTAGTACTGGCCGGACGTCTTGTCTTTTTCCGTTTGTGCCATTCGGCCCCCTATCCCTTGCCGCCGGCCACGCGCGAGACATCGTAGAACGCGTAGGACAGCGTCAGCCGGTCAATACCGGGCGGCAGCTCCCGGTCGACGATGAACCGCACCCGTAAGTCGCGCTTTTCGTCGCGCTCGAATCGCTGCGGCGTGAAACAGAAGCATTCTGTCTTGCGGAAATACTGGGCGGCGCGCAGCGGCGTGATGCTCGGCACGGCCTGGCCTGTCGTGTCGCGGCCCGCAAGATTGTGCGCGGTGTAGTGTGCCTCGTAGAGCCGGCCCGGATGCACTTCCATCGAGGCGACGACCGGCGCGAATTCCCAGGGCCCGCTGTCGGGCACCGAAGCGGTGAACTCGACGGTGACCACGCGGCTCAAGTCGGGTGCTGAAGCGTCAGGTGCTGCCGCGCGGCTCAATTGCGCGCGCGTGCCGATGCCCGTGACTTCACAGAACACGTCGTAGAGCGGCACGAGCGCGAATCCGAAGGCGAAGCTGCCCGCGGCCATCAGCACGAGCCTGCCCACGAGACCACGATTCGATTTGCGCGGCGGCGCTTCCATCAGCCGATCTCCAGGACGCGGATCAGGACGTAGACGCACCAGACCGCAAACGAGGCGACGCCGAGTACGATTGCGAGCCGCAGGTTGGAGGCGCGCTGGCTCAATGAAGCTCCGATGCCTTCTCGAAGGTGTGGTAAGGCGCGGGCGAGGGCACGGTCCACTCGAGGCCATGCGGCCAGTCCCAGACACCGGCCGTGGCGCGCTCCCCGCCCTTCACGCAGCGGATGATCAGCCAGACGAACAGGAGTTGCGACAGCCCGAAGCCGAAGCCGCCGATCGACGAGACCATGTTCCAGTCGGTGAACTGCGTGGGGTAGTCGGGGATGCGCCGCTGCATGCCCGCAAGACCGAGGAAATGCTGCGGGAAGAACAGCACATTGACGAAGATCGCGGTCAGCCAGAAGTGCCACTTTGCAATGGTCATGTCGTACATGTGGCCGGTCCACTTGGGCAGCCAGTAATAAACCGCGGCCATGATGGCGAACACCGCGCCCGGCACCAGCACGTAATGGAAGTGCGCAACCACGAAGTAGGTGTCGTGATACTGGAAATCCGCCGGCACGATTGCAACCATCAGGCCCGAGAATCCGCCGATGGTGAACAGGAACAGGAAGGCGAGCGCGAACAGCATCGGCGTCTCGAAGCTGATCGAGCCCCGCCACATCGTCGCGGTCCAGTTGAAGATCTTCACGCCGGTCGGCACCGCGATCAGCATCGTGGATAGCGTAAAGAACAGCTGCCCGGCCAGCGGCATGCCGACCGTGAACATGTGATGCGCCCAGACGATGAATGAGAGGAAGCCGATCGACGCGATCGCGTAGACCATCGCCTCGTAGCCGAAGATCGGCTTGCGCGAGAACGTCGGGATGATCTCGGAGATGATCCCGAATGCCGGCAGGATCATGATGTAAACCTCGGGATGCCCGAAGAACCAGAACACATGCTGGAACAGCACCGGGTCGCCACCGCCCGCCGCATTGAAGAAGCTGGTGTGGAAGTAGTAATCGGTCAGCAGCATCGTCACGCCGCCGGCGAAGACGGGCATGACCGCGATCAGGAGGTAAGCAGTAATCAGCCACGACCACGAGAACAGCGGCATCTTGAGGAGCGTCATGCCCGGCGTGCGCATGTTGACGATCGTCACGATGATATTGATGGCGCCCATGATCGACGAGGCGCCCATCAGGTGAATCGCGAACACCGCCATCGGGAATGCGTTGCCTGCTTGAAGAACCAACGGTGGGTATAGGGTCCAGCCCGCGGCCGGCGCTCCACCCGGCACGAATAGCGTGGAGATCAGCAGCATGAATGCGAAGAACAGCAGCCAGAAACTGAACAGGTTCATGCGCGGCAGGGCCATGTCGGCTGCGCCGATCTGCAGCGGCACCATCCAGTTCGCGAGACCGACGGTCGCCGGCATTACGGCGCCAAACACCATGATGAGTGCGTGCATCGTCGTCAGCTGGTTATAGAACCCCGGGTCGACCAGTTGCAGGCCCGGCTGGAACAACTCAGCGCGGATCAGCATCGCGAACAAGCCGCCGATCAGGAACATCGTGAGCGAGAACACCAGGTACATCGTCCCGATGTCCTTGTGATTCGTCGTGGTCAGCCAGCGGGTGAGCCCCTTCGGCGGCCCGTGGTAATCGCCGTGGCCCGCGGCCTCGTTACCGTGCGCCATGTTCGTCACTTCGTCGGTCCTCACTTCGTAGCTTCCTGTTGCGCAAGCCAGGCTTCGAATTCCGCGGGCGGCATCGCGACGACGACAATCGGCATGAAGCCATGGTCGGCGCCGCAAAGTTCCGCGCACTTGCCGCGATAGGTGCCCGGCTTGTCCGCATCAACGGATATCCACATCTCGTTCATGAATCCGGGAATCGCATCGCGCTTCATGCCGAAGTCGGGCACCCACCACGCGTGGATCACGTCATTGGCGGTCAACAGCAGGCGGATCTTCGTTCCGGTTGGAACGACCAGTGGCTTGTCCACCTCGAGGAGATAATTTTCGACTGTGTTCGGGTCGATGCCGGAGCCGAGCTGGCGTGCGATGTCGCTCGTGCGGGCCAGGCGGCTGTAGAACGACACGCCGCGGCCGAGGTATTCGTATTGCCAGTACCACTGGTAGCCGGTGACCTTGACCGTGAGCTTGGAGCCGCTCATGTCCTCGATCTTGATCAACTTATCGACCGAGGGGATCGCCATCGCGATCAGGATGATTGTCGGCACGAGGGTCCAGGCGGCTTCGAGTCGCGCGTTGTGCAGGAGTTTCGTATCGGCAACGGCGCCCTTTGACTTCCGGAAACGCATCATCGCGTAGATCATTGCGCCGAATGTCATGACCGCGATGCCGAGGCAGATCCACACCATGATCATGTGCATGTCGTAGATCTCGCGGGACAGCACGCTGACGCCCTTCGGCATGTTCAGCAGGCTCCAGTCCGCGCGGGCAGGCAGGGCGAAAAGCGCCGCGAGGGCGCCAGCGGTGGCCGGCAGCTTCGAGTTGCGCTTCACGATGGGCACCGGGACTCCCTTGATGGTGGCCAGCGTATCGCGGGCTCACGGCCCGCGCATCCTAAGGGACGCGACAATGAGCCGCAACGGGATTTCCCCCTTTGAATCCAAAAGGATGCAGCAGAGCGGCGGCGGCTCAACTCGGCCGCAGCATCGCAGCTGCATCAAGGCCAGCTGCGGCCTCGGCGACGCCCGGTTCTGGCAGCCAGGGAACGATGCCGAGGCAGGGAGCAGCGATCATTTCAGTCAGCGTGGCGATGTTGGCGTCGCGGCGAGCAAACGCTGGGTCAATGCAGTTTCCGATCCAGCCGGCGAGCCGATAACTGCGCGCTGCAATCGCATCAGAGGTCAGGAGCGCGTGATTGAGGCAGCCGAGGCGCAAGCCGACGACCAGCAGGACTTCCATCCCGAGCAGGCCCGGCAGTTCGGCGAATGACCGCCGTGCATCCAGTGGCACGAGGAATCCGCCTGCGCCTTCGGCGAGCACGACGTCGGCCGACGCGCGAAGCATTTCGTGCGCCCTGACGATGCGATCCGTGTCGATCACGACGCCCGCATCCGCGGCGGCGATATGCGGTGCGATCGCGGACTCGAACAGCCAGGGATTCACGAGCGCGTAGGGATGGTGGACGCTCGATTCCGACTGCAGCAGCAGCGCATCCGCGTTCGCCGGTCCCTCGGGACCCGCCACTACACCGGCGGCAACCGGCTTCATGCCGGCGACCGCCAAGCCCGATTCGCGCAAGCGGCGCAACAGCGCCGCGGTGATGAGCGTCTTGCCGACACCGGTGTCGGTGCCCGTCACGAAGAAGCTCCGGCTCATGGCGATTCGTTTCCTCCGCGGCGGCGAATGGCCGAGACCGGAATCGCAAATTCGCCATCGCGCTCTGCATCGGAGCGCTCGACGGCGCCCCAGGCCTGCCCGAATACGACTTCGTAACTGGCGGGCAACTTTCCTTCATGACGATGGCGCTCGTAGTTCTGCTCCACCGTGCGCAGGGCCTGCCTGCCCGTCAGCCCACGCGGCCGGCCGGTCGTCGCGTTCCGCGCGCCGATCGCCTTCAGGTCGCGCATCAATGCGTAGACATCGGGGTAGGTCAGCGTGTAACGCACGACGTCGAGCACCGGTTCGACGAGGCCTGCCCGAATGAGACCGTCGCCGATATTGTGCATGTCAGCAAATGGAATCACATGCGTGTAGTCATCAACCCCATTCCAGGCCTCGTTCAGTTCGATCAGGGTGTCCGGCCCGAAGGTCGTGAAGGTCAGGAGTCCGCGCGGCCGCAGCACCCGCGCGATCTCCGCGAAAGCAGCGTCGAGGTCATCGCACCACGGCAGCATCAGATTGCAGAACAGCAGGTCCACGCTCGCATCCGGTAGCGGAAGCTCGAGCGCGTCGGCACAAAGATGCTCGAAGCGTCCCGCGTCATCGTGCCGCGCCGCCTCGCGCAACATTCCGGGCGCGAAATCCACCGCGACGACACGGGCCTTCGGCCAGCGCTCACCGAGCGCGCGCGCCGCATGGCCGGTGCCGCAGCCAAGGTCGAGAATCGTGTCCGGCTCGAAGGCAATCCAGTCGAGGCGCTCGATCAATTGCTGTCGCACGCGCGCCTGAAGCACGGCGGACTCGTCGTAGGTGGCACTTGCCCTATCGAAATTGTTCCGCACGACTCCGGCATCGAGCGGTCGCTCCGCGCCGCTCATGCCGACACCTCAAGAGATCGCTCTGCGTCGCTCATTCGGGTGAAACGATCTCGGTGAGCGCCGCAACCAGGCCTTCGACATCGGAATCTCGATGGGCGGCTGAAAAAGTGATTCGCAGTCGCGACGTATCCGCGGGCACCGTCGGCGGGCGGATCGCGGCGACGAAGAAGCCGTGTTCGAGGAGGACGTTGCTGGCTCGCATAGCTGAATCCGCGCTGCCCATCAGTATGGGCTGAATCGGCGTCTCCGACGTGCTAAGGGTGATGCCTGCCGCCGATGCCAGTTTCCGGAAGCGGCGCGTCAGTGCAAGCACCCGTTCGCGCCGCCAGGGCTCGGCGATCGAGACGGCGAACGCCGCGCGCGTCGCCGCGGCGACGGCGGGGGGCAGCGCGGTCGTATAAATATAGGTCCGGGCGCGCTGGATGAGAGTTTCGATCAGGTCCTCACTGCCGGCGACGAATGCGCCGAAGGTCCCGAAGGCCTTGCCGAAGGTGCCGACGAGCGCCGGCACCTGCGTGGGCGACAAGCCGAAGTGCTCAAGAATGCCGCGCCCGGTTTCGCCGTTCACGCCGAGGCCGTGGGCGTCGTCCACGGCGAGGTATGCGCCGCATTTTGAACAAGCGGCCGCAAGCGCCGGCAGTGGCGCGAGGTCGCCGTCCATGCTGAAGACGCCATCGGTCAGCACGAGCGCCGTGCCGGATTCCTGCGCAGCAAGCTGTTGCTCGAGCGCGGCTACATCGCCGTGCGGATAACGCTGGAGCTTCGCGCCGGACAGGCGGCCGCCGTCGATCAGCGATGCATGATTCAGTTGGTCCCCGTAGACAACGGCGTCACGCCCGGCGAGTGCGCGGACCAGACCGAGATTCGCCATGTAGCCGGTCGAGAAGACAATGGCCCGCTCGCGCCCCGTGAACGCCGCGAGTTCCTGTTCGAGCGCTTCATGCTCCGTCTGATGTCCGGTGACCAGGTGGGAAGCGCGGGCACCGACCCCGTGCATCCGTGCGGCGTCGATGAACGCCTCGATGACCTGCGGATGCGCGGCGAGACCGAGATAGTCATTGCTGCAGAAATCGACGCAGCGCCGCCCATCGAGTTCAATCTCCGCGGACTCGGGATTTCCCCGGCGAATGGTGCGCCGTCGCCGCCTTAGACCACGGGCGTCAAGTTCCGCGAGTGCGGGCGCGAACGAGATCGGTGCGGCGGGCACCGTCATCACCCGCTTGCGGAGGCAGGTTCCGGCCGGATTCCGAGCCGCCCGAACAATGCGTGGTCGCTCGCCGTGTCCGGATTGCCGGTGGTCAGGAGCTTCTCGCCGTAGAAAATCGAATTGGCGCC